>JAGNQL010000124.1 GCA_017989135.1 Burkholderiales bacterium | reverse complement strand
GCTCGGAGATGTGTATAAGAGACAGACGCATGCCACACCGCCAAGAGGAACACCAGAATCAGGGCCGAGACCAGACCCGCCCGGAATTCGAGCGACTTGAAAACCGCAGAACTCATCGCATCAAACCGCAAGCTTGTTGATCTTGAAGCTCTTGATGTATTCCTCGGGCTTCGTGGGATCGAAGTCTTTACCCATGACCTTGAAGCGCTTGTAATTGCCCGCTTCCGTCTGCCAGCCCGCCTCAGCCATGTACTTCTTGGCATCCGTGATCATGAACACTTTTTCTGCGATCTGTTTGTAGTTCACGTCTCCCTTGACGTAACCCCAGCGCTTCATCTGCGTGAGAATCCACACAGCCATACTGTGCCAAGGCACTGGCTCGAAGTTCGCACGATCGGGAACATTTTTGACGCCACCGAGGCCATCGGCATACTTTCCGGTAAGCACCTGATTGATTACAGTTTCCGGCTGATTCAGGTATGCCGCCGGCGCGATTGATTTCGCAATCAATGCACGATTCGATGGCTCTTTGGCCATATAGGCCGCGGCGATCAACGCGCGATAGAGTGCCGCAAACGTATTCGGATTTTGCTTGATGAATTCGTCGCTGACGCCAAACGCGCAGCAAGGGTGACCATCCCAAATTTCTTTAGACAAAATGTGAATGAAGCCGACTTCGTCGTATACCGCACGTTGGTTGAACGGATCGGGGCCTAGGAACCCATCGATATTTCCCGCGCGAAGGTTAGCAACCATTTCCGGCGGCGGGGTCACGCGAATTTGTACGTCGGTATCTGGATTGATTCCATTTTCCGCGAGGTAATAGCGCAGCAGGAAATTGTGCATGCTGTATTCAAATGGCACCGCGAATTTGAAACCCTTCCAATCCTTCGGGTTGCGCTTGTCTTTGTGCTTCACGTGTAGCGTGATGGCCTGACCGTTGGTGTTTTGAATGGTGGCGACATTCATGTTGACCTGATTTGAGCCCAGCCCCATGCTCATCGCGATGGGCATCGGTGCCAGAAAGTGCGATGCATCATGCTCTTTGTTAATCATCTTGTCGCGAATCAGCGCCCAGCCAGCCGTTTTGTTGAGCGTGACGTTCAGGCCTTGTCGCTTGTAGAAGCCAAGCGGGTCAGCCATGATGATTGGCGAGGCGCACGTAATGGCGATGAAACCGATCTTGAGGTCCTTTTTCTCCAAAGGCGCGGAGGTTTGTGCCATGGTTTCAAGCGCAGACAACGGAAAGAGCGATGCAATAACCGAGCGCGCGGTGCCCGCACCCACGGCCTGCAAGAAGCCGCGGCGAACGCTGTCTACTGGAAACAACGCCTTCATGACGGTGGCCTCGACGATGTTGCGAGACATGTCATCCGTTGTGTAGCTGGTCGTTTCGGCGTGCTCGTCAGGTGAATGCGCCTCGCCACAGCTACAGCGCACCATCAAAGGACGCTCCGCGTTGTACGGGTCATAGAGTGCCGAAACGGAAGCGGGCAGCTTAGACATGTGTTCCCTCGTCAAATGATTCACGGTAGATGTGTAGGCTCTTATGCAAACACCGAGCCAGCCGCATGCGTCAAGTTTCAAAATTGCACCAGCAAGCAGGTGCGCGCGTGGCTCACACCAGTGTTGCGTGCCGATGACGGCCACACCGAACGACGAGCGAAACAGGTGCGGTTGGTGATCAGAGTCGTGGCATGCCAATGCCGTACGCGCACCGTTTTAGCGAGCGCCCGCTTGGAAATGATGCATCGCCAATCCAGTAGCGCAGACAATTTGCTACGGGTCTCCACAGAACAGCCCTGCAAATATGAATCGCTGCGTGTTAGCACCGAAAAATGGCGTGGATAATCTGATATCGAAAAACGAGCCTCATTTCTGTGATCTCCCTTACCCCGTTCAACTCGTTGGCCAAGCGTCTAGCGCAACCTGGCCTTATCGTTGCGCCCGGCGTGCACGATGGTGTCTCTGCAAGGCTCGCCGATAACTTTGGTTTCGACTGTCTCTACATGACGGGCTACGGCAGCGTGGCATCGTCGCTCGGGTTGCCAGACGCCGGGCTCGCGAGCTACACACAGATGGTTGATCACGTGTCGATGATCGCGAGTGCGGTGCGCACGCCGTTCATCGCCGACGGCGACACGGGCTATGGCGGGTTGCTCAACGTCGCACACACTGTGCGCGGATATGAAGCCGCAGGCGCGTCAGCGATCCAACTCGAGGACCAAGTGTTCCCGAAGAAGTGCGGGCACACGCCGAACCGCAAGGTGATTCCGGCCGAAGACATGGTGCGCAAAATTCGCGTGGCGGCCGAAGCACGTTCCAACAAAGACTTCCTGATTGTCGCTCGCACCGATGCGCGAACCCAACACGGACTCGACGAGGCGCTAAGGCGCGCTGAGCTTTACGGCAAGGCGGGTGCCGATATTTTGTTTGTCGAGTCGCCGGAAAGCGAAGACGAGATGCGCACAATTTGCGAACGGGTGGAGAAGCCGCTGCTCGCAAACATGGTCGAAGGTGGCCGCACGCCTGTGAAGTCGCGCATCGTGCTCGAGCAACTTGGCTACCGAATCGCGATCTTCCCGATCACCGCCATGCTTGCCGCGACGGAAGCGATGGCAGCTGTGTACGGAACACTGAAATCGGATGGTTCTTCGTGCGACATGAAGCAACCGTTGTATCCATTTTCTAACCTGAGCACACTCATGGGCTTTCAGGATGTCTGGGATTTTGAGAGGAAATATGCTGAAGATTGACCGCACCATTTCATCGCTCGCGACGTGCGCCGTCGTCGCGATCACGCTCGCCACTAACGCCGCGCAGGCGCAGGACTACCCGACCAAGCAGCCGATCCGCCTCGTCGTGCCGTTCGCGCCGGGCGGCGTGACCGACACCTCGGGTCGCATCGTCGCGGAAGCGCTGGGCAAGCGCCTCGGGCAAACCATCATCGTTGAAAACCAGCCAGGTGCATCGGGCAACATTGGCACCACGCGCGTCGCCCAATCCGCGCCGGACGGGTACACACTGCTGCTCGGCTTCGACGGTACGCTCGCGATCAATCCCCACGTGTTCGCAAAAACCGGCTTCGATGGCTCGAAGGACTTCGCGCCGATTACTAAGATCGGCGACGCGACACTCATTTTGGTAGCGCATCCCTCCGTGCCTGCGAAGGACTTGCATGGGCTCATTGCGCACAGCAAGACGGTCGCCGGCGGTTTGAGCTACGGCACGTCGGGCAATGGCGGCACGCCACATCTCGCAGGCGAAATGCTCAAACAGCGCTCGGGCGCTGCGCTCACGCACATCCCGTACAAAGGCGGCGGGCAGGCAATGCAAGACGTGCTCGGCGGCAACATTCCACTCGTCTACACCGCTATTGCTGGCGCGTCGCAGTCCGTGAAAGCGGGCCGCGTCAACGCAATCGCGGTGTCGAGCGCGAAACGCGACGCCGCCCTACCCAATGTGCCCACCATGAAGGAATCCGGCTTTCCAGACATGGTGGTCGATTCATGGGTGGCGCTCCTCGCGCCCGCGAAGACGCCGACGGCGATCATCGAACGACTGCAACGCGAAACCGCTGCGGCATTAGCGCAGCCCGAAGTGCGCGACCGATTGCTGGGTCTGGGGATCACGCCCGTCGGGAATACGCCGGAAGAATTCGGCGCGCAGTGGCGAAGCGATTTGGCGAAATTCGGGGCGGTCGTCAAAGCGGCGGCAATCAAAGCGGAATAACCGGCACCGGGCGCTGAGTAATCGCGGTTCTGCGAAAATTGGCCAATGCTCCTCGACTTCTTCTACCACCTCCGCCATCGCGGCCTAAAGCCCAGTACGCGTGAATTCTTGACGCTATTGGAGGCGTTGAAGGCGGATGTGATTTCGCCGTCCATCGACGATTTTTATTTTTTGTCGAAAGCGTCGCTGATCAAGGACGAAAGCAAGTTTGATCGCTTCGATTTTGCGTTCGCGGAGTATTTCAAAGGCATCAGCGATCTCGTTGATCTGAAGACCGCGATTCCGGAAGATTGGCTCAAGAAAGTCGTCGAGAAAATGCTCACGCCCGAAGAGCGCGAGAAGCTCAAGACGATGGACTGGAATGAGCTCATGGAAACGCTCAAGAAGCGGCTCGAAGAGCAGCAAGAGCGACACCAAGGCGGCAACAAATGGATTGGCACCGGCGGCACCTCGCCGTTCGGCGCGTATGGCGACAACCCGGCGGGCATTCGCATCGGGCAAGACAAGAGCCGCATGCGCAGCGCCGTGAAGGTGTGGGACGAGCGACAGTTTCGCGATTACGACGACAACGTCGATTTCAACACGCGAAACATCAAGGTCGCGCTGCGTCGTCTGCGCCGCTTCGCGCGTGAAGGCGCGGTCGACGAATTGGATTTGCCGCACACGCTCGAAGAAACCGGCAAGAACGCTGGCATGCTCTCGATCCAGATGCGGCCTGAGCGCAGAAACGCCGTGAAGGTGCTGTTGCTGTTGGACATCGGCGGTTCGATGGACGATCATGTCGAGCAGGTCGAAGCCCTCTTCTCCGCCGCTAAGACCGAGTTCAAGCGGCTGGAGCATTTTTACTTCCACAATTGCCTCTACGACTTCGTGTGGAAAACCAACCGTCGCCGCACGACTGAGCGCACGTTGACGATGGATCTGCTGCACAAATATGGTCCGGACTATCGCGTGATCTTCGTTGGCGACGCCGCGATGAGTCCGTACGAGATCGAGATGGAAGGCGGCAGCGTCGAATACACGAACAGCGAAACCGGCAAGGCGTGGTTACAACGCGTGACGAACCACTTCAAGCGCGTAGCGTGGCTCAACCCCATGCCGCCGCGTTCATGGGAATACACGTATTCGACCGACATCATCAAAAAGATCATGAACGAGCGCATGTACCCGACGACGGTGCAGGGGCTTACGGATGCTATGAAGGCGTTGGCGAAGTGAGTGCGGACCTGAGCGTCTTGTTGCCCCTCGCGTTCGTTATTGGTGTGCCCGTGCTCATCGTGCTTCAGGCTGTAGCGCACGATCGATACATGCAACGGCAACGACACGCAATCTACGCGCAATTCGACGCGCTTATTCATGACGACCCGACCAATGCACGAGGCTCGTATGCGGGACGTGCCGCTGCTATCGTGTACGAGTTTGACGACGAACCTAAAGGTGGCAAGCGGAGGATGTTCCATAAACTCACGATCCATCGCGTATTTCGGAACGAGCACGGCGAGTACTTTCTATTCATTTCGGGTAATCCACCGTATGTAACTCACATTTCGCGTGAGCGAGCCAAGAACGCGTTGCGTGACGACAAAGGTGCGTTCGAACGCGAATTTGGCGGTGCTTCGTAGCGCCGTAGCCTCGATGCAGCGAAGCGGAATCGAGGAACCACACAACACCGATATCACGCTCCGCGATTGCACTTCGTTTCGTCGCGGCTACGGTACTCCGGGCGTCATTCTCGGCGCAGCCGGGAATCCAAAAACGTGCAACGATCAGGCCTCGTTGATGCGGCGCTCACTTGCTACCGACTGGATACCCGCCTTCGGCGAGTATGACGCCAATTTTCGGCATCAGTGACGGTTGTCGCGTGTGGCTGATATAAACGCATCAACGAACCACGCAACAACCACCATGCCCAAATTCGCTGCTAATCTCTCCATGCTTTACCCCGAGCTGGACTTCCTTGATCGCTTCGCAGCTGCGGCGGCTGACGGCTTCAAGGCGGTGGAGTTTTTGTTTCCGTACTCGTACAACGCGAATGTGCTCGCGGCGAAACTCAACGGAAACGGCTTGCAGCAAGTGCTATTCAACGCCCCGCCCGGCGATTGGGAAAAGAGCGAGCGCGGCATGGCGTGCCTTCCTGATCGTGTGGATGAGTTTCGCGCGAGCATCGCGACGGCGCTACGTTATGCCGACGTGCTCAAGTGCCCGCGCATACACGTGATGGCGGGGCTGGTGCCCGCGGGAACGACGCGCGAAGCGCTGCGCAACACGTATGTGAGCAACCTGCGCTACGCCGCCGCAGAGGCCGCGAAGCAGTGCGTGAACCTGATGATCGAACCGATCAACACGCGTGACATTCCGGGTTTCTTTTTGAATCGACAAGACGACGCGCACGCGCTCGTCGAAGAAATCGGCGCGCCGAATGTGCAAGTGCAATTCGATCTCTATCACTGCCAAATCGTCGAAGGCGATGTGGCGATGAAGATTCGGAAGTACCTGCCCACGGGTCGTGTCGGGCATTTTCAAATCGCCGGCGTACCTGAGCGGCACGAGCCCGACATCGGCGAGATGAACTATCCGTATCTCTTCAAAGTGATCGACGAAGTGTCGGCTGCGTGCGGTTGGGACGGTTGGCTCGGCTGCGAATATCGTCCCGCGCGTGGCGCGGTGCCCGGTGGCACCAGTGACGGATTAGGCTGGATGCGCGCTGCGGCAGCCTAGCGCGCGGCGCTGAAAAAACTCGCGAATTTAGTGGCGATGATTTCAGGCGAAACCGGGCCTACGTGCTTAGCGCGAATGATGCCTTCTGCATCGATCAGGAACGTTTCCGGTGCGCCGTAAACGCCCCAATCGAGCGCGGCCTTTCCGTCGGGATCGAATGCGCTCACGTTGTACGGATCTCCCGTTTTGCGCAATACATCTAAGCCAAGTTCGCGCTTGTCTTTGTAGTTGAGCCCGACGATCGTGACCTTGCCCGATTTTTGCAGGTCCATGAGGTCCGGATGCTCGTCTTTGCAATTCGGACACCAACTCGCCCAGACGTTCAGCAACCAAACTTTTCCCTTCAAATCTGCGGGCGAAATTTTTTTGCTGGCGTCACTCAGTTGTTCCAACGAGAACGCTGGGGCGGGCTTCCCGATCAACGGCGACGGAATTTCGCGCGGATCGCGAAAAAGGCCAAAGTAGAGCACCGCGGCGAATGCGAAGAACGCGATGGGGAGCAGAAGCTTTTTATTCACGACGGCTACTGTTTCAACGTTTTCGCGGACATTTCGCGGGCTTTGTTGGCTTGATCAACGGCTGCTGCGGCCTCGGGGGGCATGTAGTTTTCATCATGTTTCGCGAGCACTTCGCGAGCACGGAAGACACCGTCGTCGCCGAGAGTGCCTTGCGCGACCACGCCCTTGCCCTCTTTGAACAAATCAGGAAGGATGCCGCTGTACGTCACAGGCACAATCTTTGATGTGTCCGTCACTCGAAAACTCACATTGATCCCGTCGCGCTTGACGCTGCCCGCTTCCACCATGCCGCCCAAACGAAACACGCGGCCTGTAGGCGCCTCTTTGGAGGCGATTTGCGAAGGTGTGAAAAAGAACACCAAATTTTGGTTGAACGCGGTGAGCACCAGCGCTACCGCACCGGCGAGCACGGCAAGGCCGCCAAGAATAAGTG
>JAGNQL010000123.1 GCA_017989135.1 Burkholderiales bacterium | reverse complement strand
CGAGTTGAAGTCTGCTGTGGTCGCGCTCTTGGCGATTTTCGCGGGCACGATGAACACGCGCGCCAACTCAAACGCGAGCTTCGGGTTCGGCGTCTTCGTTTTGATTACGAGCGTATCGTCTCCCTGTTTGGTGATGCTCGCGATCCCGCGCACGAACTGAGCGAATGAGTTCGGAGAATTGGGCACGTTCGGCACGCGCTCGTACGTGGCGACCACGTCATCGGCGCTGAATGCGCTGCCGTCGTGAAAGGTCACGCCCTTACGCAACTTGAATTCCCACGTTGTGTCGTTGACGATTTTCCAGCTCGTCGCGAGCGCGGGCTGGAGTTTCTGGTTCTCGTCGTTGAACACAAGTCCTTCGTAGATCGTCGAATGCGATGAACCCGTCGGAAACGCATTGAAAAAATGCGGATCGAGTGTGTTGAGTTCGAGCTTGGTGCCGAGCGTCAAATTCTGCGCAAACGCGGCGCCGAATGCGCAGGAAAGAAATGCAACTGCTGCAAGAAATCGCTTGATACTCATAATTGACCCCGAAACACACCACGTTTATCGACGATTTCAAAGTTACACCATTGCTGCCAAAGAACATGTCCAACAATCCAAAGTTACCCCGCATCGCCATCGGCAGCTTCATGCTCGAATCGAACGCGCATTCGCCTGTATCTACACGCGAAGAATTCATCGAAAACGTGATGATCCTCCCAGAAAACTTGCTCGTGGACCTCGCGAGCGATCACCCGAGATCGCCAGGGTGTCTCGCTGGCTTTTACGATGAAATGCAGAAGCTCACTGGCGGCGAATGGGAGCCGGTGCCGATGATTGCGGCAGCGGTCGGCGCCAGCGGCCCGATCGATCAAGCGTGGTTTAACGGCATCGTCGCGTCGATGATCGGCTCGCTCGCGGACGCGTTGCGCGAGGGGCCGCTCGACGGTGTGTTCCTCTCATTACACGGTGCGGCGATCGCGACAGTGGAACCCGATCCCGATGGCGTGTTGCTGAAAGCGCTGCGCATCGTCGTGAAGGACGCGGTGCCGATTGTCGTGACGCTAGATTTGCACGGCAACGTGTCGAGTCAGATGGTGGAAAAGGCGGATTACCTGTCGTCGTACCTGACCAATCCGCACGTCGATACGCACGAGCGCGGTGCCGAGTGCGCCAAGGCGATGCTCGAAATTCTCGCGACCGGCAAGCGTGCGCATCGCGCGTTCGTAAAGCTCCCATTCATTCCGCCGTCGGTCACCCAAAACACGGAACGCAAGCCCGGCGCGAACACGCCGTACGGCGACATCATTCACTTCGGGCAATCGAAAGTCGGCGTTGATGTATTGAACGTCAGCGTGCTCTCGGGCTTCACACTCGGCGACACGCCAAAAGCCGGCATGAGTGTCATCGTGTCAGCGCGAACGGCCGACGCCGCGCGTGAAACCGCGCGCGCCGTTGCCACCGAAGCGTGGGGCAACCGCGCACGCTATGTCCCGAAGCTCACAACATTGGCCGACGCAACACGCATGGCGTTGGAAGCCGGCAACAACGCGAGCAAACCGTCGCTCCTTTTTGCCGATGTTGCCGACAATGCGGGCGGCGGGGGCCGCGCTAACACCGTGTGGATTCTTAAGGCGTTTCATGACGCAGGCGTCAAAGACTGCACGCTCGCCATCTTCTACGACCCGGCACTCGCCGCCGAGGCGCACGCGCTGGGCGTCGGAGCGTCGTTCCACGCAAAGTTCAATCGCGACGAGTCGCACCCGCTTTCCGGAAAATTTGAAGCGAAGGCAACGGTCGCACAATTGCACGACGGCGAATTCATCGGCCGTCGCGGCATCGCGGCGGGCCACGCGGTGAGCCTCGGTCCGTGCGCGCGGCTCACGCTCGGCGGCATTGATGTGATCGTCGTCAGCGTGCGGCAACAAGCCAAAGACCCGGTCTTTATGGAAGCGCTGGGCGTCAATATCCGCGCGCAACGCACGCTCATCATCAAGTCCCGCGGACACTTTCGCGCATGGGCCGACGAGTTCTTCCCCGACGAACGAATCATCGAAGTCGACGTGCCGGGCCTCACGACGCCGGTGCTAAAAAACGTACCCTACGAATTCATCCCGCGGCCGCTATATCCACTCGATGATGACTGGGGCTGGCAAGTCGGTGAGCCGGAGATGTTTGCGGCGCGTGACTAGCCCTGACTGTCATACGCAACGTACCCAGCCGTCACCGTTGCACGCACAACACCGGGCAATTCGTAGCCGAGGAAGGGCGAATTTTTCCCGGCGCTTTTCAGGCTGGCTTTGTTGACCAACCGATACGCACCGGGGTCAAACACGCATAGGTCGGCGGCGGCGTCGACGGCAATGCGCCCAGCGGGCAGGCGCGCGGCGTCGGCCGCGTTGTGCGTGATGCGCGACAAGGCAGCGCTGAGCGGCAATTTCGTGGCATCAGCGAAGCGCAGCGTGAGCGAGAGCAGTGTTTCCAACCCCGTGGCGCCCGGTGCCGCTTCGGCGAACGGCAATTGCTTGGCGTCGTCTTGGCGCGGCGTGTGATCGGAGACGATCGCGTCAATCGTGCCGTCGATTACGCCCGCACGCAACGCGTCTCGGTCACGCGACGTGCGTAGCGGCGGTGAGAGCCGGAAGTTGGAGTCATAGTGGCCCATGTCGAGATCGATCAGATGCAAGTGATTGACCGCGACGTCGGCGGTAACGCGAACACCATTGGCCTTGGCCGCGCGAAGCATCGCAACTGATTCCGCTGCTGAGACGCGACACACATGCAGACGAACGCCGGTTACACGCGCAAGCTCAAGGTGCGTAGCGAGCGCAATGGTTTCAGCAATGGACGGAATTCCCGTTAGCCCAAGGCGCGAGGCGACTTCGCCTTCGTGCGCCACGCCGCCGTTGGCGAGATGCACATCCTCAGGTTGTAGCCAAACGGCGTAGTCAAACGTCGCCGCGTACTGCATCGCTCGGAGCAACACTTGCGTGTCGAGCACACCATGGTCTGCTTGCGAAAAACCGACGCAACCGGCCTGCGCGAGCTTGGAAATTTCCGCGAGATGCTTGCCCGCAAGTTCTTTTGTGAGCGCGCCGAGCGGGTAAAGGTGCGTGCTGTGGAACGACTGCGCGCGCAGCCGCAACATGTCGACTAAGCCCGGTTCATCGAGGACGGGATCGGTGTCTGGCGAACAGACCATGCTGGTCACGCCGCCCGCCGCCGCCGCCGCCAGTTCCGTGGCAAGCGTGCCGCGTTTGACGTGCACCGCGAGGTCCACCAAACCCGGCGCGACGACGCACCCGTCGGCGTTGATCTCACGGTTGCTGTGCCAATCAGCGGGCTGTTGGCCGATAGCGGCGATTTTCCCCGCCGCGATGAACACATCAGCGAGCGCATCAAACTTCGAAGCCGGATCGACGACGCGGCCTTTGCGAATTGCAATTTTCATCGTGCGCTCCCCGCCAAAATCGCCATCACGGCCATGCGCACTGCGATGCCGTACGTCACCTGCGGCAAGATCACCGATTGCTTACCGTCGGCCACCGCAGAGTCAATTTCGACGCCGCGATTCATCGGCCCCGGATGCAGCACGATCGCGTCGGGTTTCGCAAGCGCGAGCTTCTGTGGCGTCAAGCCGTAGCGCGAAAAATATTCACTGGCAGACGGCAGCAACGCGCCGTTCATGCGCTCATTTTGCAAGCGCAGCATCGTGACCACATCCACACCTTTGAGTCCTTCCTCAAGCGAAGTAAACACCCGAACGCCGAGCCGCTCAATGTCGGCCGGCAGCAATGTGCGCGGCCCGATAACGCGAACTTCCGGCACCCCCAGCGTGGTGAGGGCGTGAATCTGCGAACGTGCTACGCGTGAGTGCAGGATGTCGCCCACGATCGCCACGGTGAGACGTGTGAAGTCTTTCTTGTATTTGCGGATGGTGAACATATCGAGCAAGCCCTGCGTCGGGTGCTCATGGCGACCGTCGCCCGCGTTCACTACGTGCACGTGCGGCGCGGCGTGTTGGGCGATCAAATATGGCGCGCCGCTCTCGGAGTGGCGCACGACGAACATATCGGCGTGCATCGCGGTGAGGTTGGCGATGGTGTCGAGAATCGTTTCGCCCTTGTTGGTGCTGGACCGCGCAACGTCCAAGCTCACGACATCAGCCGACAAACGCTTGGCAGCGATTTCGAAGGTCGTGCGCGTACGCGTTGAGTTCTCGAAGAAGATATTGAAAATCGATTTGCCGCGCAGCAGCGGGACAACTTTCACTTCGCGCTCGTTGATGCCGACGAAACTCTCGGCGGTGTCGAGAATGCGCTCGATAATGCGTTTGGGCAAGCCTTCGATGGCGAGCAGGTGGTGCAGGTCGCCGTTGTCGTTGAGCTGCAAGTTCTTTTTCGACAGCATCAACGTGCCTTCCACGGTTCGGTTGTTAACGCAAATTTCCCGTCGTCGCTCTTGCTGAGCGCGAGCATCAAGTCGCGCGACACGATGAGCGGCGCGCCCACGTAGTCCGCTGCGATGGGAAGTTCGCGACCGCCGCGATCAACCAACACCGCGAGCTGAATCGATGCAGGCCGGCCGTAGTCAAACAACGTGTTGATCGCGGCGCGGATTGAGCGGCCGGTGAACAACACGTCGTCAACGATCACGATGTGTGCGCCCTCGACTGAGAACGAAATTTGTGTGCTGCGGACATTGCTTTTGAGGCCGCTCGTCGATAGATCGTCGCGATAAAACGAAACATCGATGTAGCCGACTTCGTGTTCGCCGTCGAGTTCCGCCGCGAGCCGATCCGCGAGCCATGCGCCGCCGGAGTACACGCCGACAAGTTTCGCGTTGAAAGCAATGGCCGGTGCCATTTGCGCTTTGAGGCTAGCGAACAGCGCCTCGGCGTCGGGGAGAGATTGTTTCGGTTCAGTCATACTCATTTCACGGTTTCGGTGGCGTCGATCTGCACCGCACCCTCTTCAAAAAATCGGCGCAAAATCTGCGCCGCTGCTTCGGCGTCTATCGCCTGTTTTTTCTTCTGCCCGGTCAAGCGGCTGCCCGCGAGCACTTGCGCTGCATCTACGCTGGTGTAGCGCTCGTCAACCAAATACGCCGGTCGATCAAAGCGACCTTGCAGTTGTCGCGCAAATTTCTCGCAACGCGCGGTCATCGCGTGCGGCTTGCCGTCGGGGTGCGATGGCCGTCCGACGACGAACGCGTTCGGGCCCCATTCATTGACCAGCGCCTTGATCGCCGTGAAGCGCGCGTCATCGCTTTCTGCATCAATCGTGGTGAGCGGGTTTGCGGTTTCGGTCAGGTCGTTACCAATGGCCACACCGATGCGTCGTTCGCCGAAATCAAAAGCGAGGA
Organism: Burkholderiales bacterium; assembly: GCA_017989135.1. GTDB lineage: Bacteria > Pseudomonadota > Gammaproteobacteria > Burkholderiales > Casimicrobiaceae > Casimicrobium. The sequence continues at coordinate 2,173 of JAGNQL010000123.1, read as the reverse complement.
ACGCGCGATTGGCCGACATCACGCGTGCCCCACTGCGGAGGAGAGCGCGAAGCGCGACACGCCCAAACGCTCCATTGCGACATTAAACAAATCGTCGGGCGGTGTATCAAAAATCAGGTCCGCATCCGCGGGCACGGTTAACCACGCGTTCGCCGCGATTTCTTCTTCAAGTTGGCCCGCGCTCCAGCCAGCGTAACCGAGCGTCAGCAGCCACTCGTGCGGGCCGTTGCCGTTGGCTACGGCTTCGAGAATGTCTTTCGAAGTAGTGAGCGAAAGTTCATCGCTAACAATGATCGACGAGTTCCACGAGCTATGTGAACGATGCAGCACGAAACCATGTTCCACACTGACCGGGCCGCCGAAATGCACCTTACGCTGCCCCGTAGCGAGATCGGTCAGGCCGATGTCGATTTGTTCGAACAACGTTTCCATCGTCAAGTCGGTCGGCCGATTAACGATCACGCCCAGCGCGCCGCGCTCGTTGTGTTCGCACAAATAGGTGACCGTCCCCTTGAAACTGGGGTCCGCCATGGCGGGCATGGCGATCAGGAAGTGGCCGGCGAGGCAACTTGATTTCATAGAGCATCATTTTACGGGCCGAGGCCACCGTGCCGTAGTTGGGCTGGCAAAATAGGCGCGCAGGCCAATAAAAAATCGCAGTCAGGGAGCGGCCGCACTTTCCGAAAGCTCACTTATGCGCCACAAGCGCGCCCTCATGTGGTTTCGCCGCGATTTGCGGTGTTTTGACAACGCTGCGCTTCATGCTGCACTGATCCACGCCGAACGCGTGCATTGCGTTTTCGTGTTCGATCGCGAAATTCTGGATTTGCTCGCCGACAAAGCTGATCGGCGCGTTGAGTTTATTTGGGAAAGCATTGTCGAATTGCGAGTGGCGCTTGAGGCGCTCGGCGGCAGTTTGCACGTGCTCTATGACACTGCAAGCACTGCGATTCCGAGCCTCGCGGCAGCGCTTGATGTGGATGCTGTATTCACCAACCACGATTACGAGCCATCGGCGCTCGCTCGTGACAGTGCAGTTTCGGTTGCACTCAGGGCGAAAGGCGTTTCGTTCGAGACACGCAAAGATCACGTCATTTTTGAGAAGGACGAAGTGCTGACTGGCGCGGGCAAGTTCTTCTCAGTGTTCACGCCGTACAAAAATGCGTGGCTGAAGCGACTTGAGGCGTTTTACGTCAAACCGTATCCCGTCGAGACGCACAAATCGCACTTCGCAGGCGACAAAACTGCGGAAATTCCGGCATTGGAATCGATGGGGTTTTCGCGCACCAATCTGCGCGAAATGAAGCTCCCAACAGGCATGTCTGGCGGTGAAAAATTATTCACTGAATTTCTAGAGCGCATAGACCGCTACGACGAAACGCGCAACTTTCCGTCGATCAAAGGGCCGTCGTACCTATCCACACATTTGCGCTTTGGCACGGTGTCGATTCGTGGCTTGGCCGCAGCCGCGTGGCAGCGCTGGCAAGAAGGTTCGCGCGGCGCAGAAGTGTGGCTCTCCGAGTTGATTTGGCGCGATTTTTACGTACATATCCTGCACCACAATCCGCGCGTGGTGAACGGCGCGTTTAAGCCCGAATACGACGCGATACGTTGGCGCAATGATCCCGAGCGATTCGCTGCGTGGTGCGAGGGGCGCACGGGGTTCCCGATTGTGGACGCCGCGATGCGTCAGCTTAACCTTACCGGCTACATGCACAACCGGCTGCGCATGGTGGCAGCGAGTTTTTTGACCAAAGATTTGCTCATCGACTGGCGCTGGGGCGAGCGCTACTTCGCAGAGAACCTCAACGACTTTGATTTGTCGGCGAACAACGGTGGTTGGCAATGGGCGGCGTCTACCGGCTGTGATGCGCAGCCGTACTTCCGCATTTTCAATCCGCTCAACCAGAGCGAAAAGTTCGATCCCGACGGCATGTTCATCCGTAAGTACGTACCCGAATTGGCAAAGCTCTCCAACAAAGACATACACGCACCGTCGCTCACCAAACCCGTCGAACTACAAGCGCGCGGCTTTGTTCTATGGCGAGACTATCCGTTGCCGATCGTAGATCACGCCGAGGCGAGAAACGCCACCCTCGCCGAGTTCAAGCGCGCGTTGGGCAAGCGTGGCGAAGCACCCGCCGAGGAGTAACGACGGCGCGCATTCACCGTC
>JAGNQL010000122.1 GCA_017989135.1 Burkholderiales bacterium | reverse complement strand
CACCGGCACGGTTCTCGACGATGACTTGCTGCCCCCACATCGCCGTGAGTTTCGGCGCGAGCACCCGCGCGAGCGCATCGGTTCCGCCGCCAGGCGGAAATCCTACGATGATCTTCACGTTGCCCGTGGGCCATGTGGATTGCGCGAAAACACCGAGGCTCCCGAGGGCCGGTGCGGCAATGGCAGCCTTAACGAGCGTGCGGCGAATGTGATTGATGGACATGGTGCGATCCTCGTGCGATTTATTTATGCGGCGACTTTAAGGTTAGCCGGTTGCGCGGCGGTCGTGGGCGCGGTTTTCAGAACCTCCATCGCGGCTGTTACACCGCTGCCCTTAAGCGCGACGCCCGCGACTGCGAGCCCCATCTCTACCGCGCAGAGTGTTCCCATGAGCGACACGTCGTTGCATTCGCCGAGGTGCCCAATCCGAAACATCTTGCCCTTCACTTTGCCAAGGCCCATTCCAAGCGACGTGTCGTAGCGCTCGTAAATCACTTTGCGAACTTTGTCGGCGTCAACGCCTTCCGGCATCATCGCGCCGGTCAGCACCGGCGAATACACCGATGCGTCCGCGCACTGAATCTCCAAGCCCCAACCTGTCACCGCCGCGCGGCAGGCTTTAGCCAATCGCTGATGGCGTGCGAACACCGATTCGAGGCCCTCGGCCAAAATCATGTCGAGCGCTTCGTGCAAGCCGTAGAGCAAATTAGTGTTCGGTGTGTACGGGAAGTAGCCGGTCTTGTTCATCTCGAGCATTTCGTCCCACGCCCAAAACGAGCGCGGTAGCGCGGCTGTTTTGTTCGCCTCAATCGCTTTCGGCGAGAGTGCATTAAACGAAATGCCGGGCGGCATCATCAAACCTTTTTGCGACCCGCCAACAGCGACGTCAACGCCCCACTCGTCGTGCCGATAGTCCGCTGCACCCAGCCCAGAAACGGTGTCCACCATCAAAAGCGCAGGGTGCTTCGCAGCGTCAATTGCGGCGCGCACCGCCGCGATATTGCTCGTCACGCCCGTCGACGTTTCGTTGTGTACGACGCACACGGCCTTGATGCTGTGCGCAGTGTCGGCTTTAAGGCGCGCTTCAATCAAGTCCGCTTGCACCCCACGACGCCAACCGTCCATGCCCGGCAAACCTAAGAATTCGCTCTTGATGCCGAGGCGATCCGCGACCTTCTTCCACAGCGTGGCGAACTGGCCCGTCTCGAACATGATGACGTGATCGCCCGCCGAAAGCGTGTTGGCCAGCGCCGCTTCCCACGCACCGGTGCCTGACGCCGGATAAATCACGACTGGATGCTGCGTCTTGAAAATTTTCTTGATGTCGGTGAGCACCTTCAGGCCGAGCGGGCCAAACTCAGGCCCGCGATGGTCGATCGTCGGCATGCTCATCGCGCGCAGGATTCGGTCCGGCACGGGTGATGGCCCGGGAATCGCGAGCTGGTGACGGCCGGCGGGATGAAAGTTCAGTTGAAGCATGGCGAATCCTTGGCAGCGCACTGCGGTGTACGGAAAAGTAATAAGGAACAGTCCGGAACATTTTTGCATACAAAATGCAAATGTCAACCGACCTTACCCTTAGGTACCTGTAGAACGTTGAATTGCGTATTCGCGTTTTTGTATGCAAAAATGCGGTATGGCAGAAATAATCGAGATGTCCCGCGTCGCGTTGCCGCATCAAGCCGCGCAGCGGTTGCGCAGCATGCTGATCGAAGGCGTGATCGCGCCTGGAGCAAAGCTCAACGAACGCGAGCTCAGCGAACGGCTCAAGATTTCGCGAACGCCCTTGCGCGAGGCCATCAAAATGCTCGCGACCGAAGGCTTGGTCGAACTGCTTCCGAACCGTGGCGCGGTCGCTCTGTCACTCAGCGAACAGGACGTGATTGACACATTTGAAGTGATGGCAAATCTAGAAGCGCAGTCGGGCGAATTGGCCGCAGCGCGCATCACCGATGCCGAACTCGTAGAAATGAAGGCGCTTCATTACGAGATGCTCGCAAGTTTCACGCGACGCGATCTGCCACGCTACTACACGCTCAACGCTCAAATTCACCAGCGGATCAACGCAGCCGCGAAAAATCCGGTGCTAACTCGAACGTACTCACAACTCAACGCGCGGTTGCAGGCGTTGCGCTTTCGCTCGAATCAAGATGAACAAAAATGGCAACAAGCCGTCGACGAGCACGAACAGATGATTGCCGCGCTAGAGCGCCGAGACAGCGACGCAATGCGCACGATTTTGGTTGCTCACTTGAGCCATAAGCGCGACGCGGTGCTAGAGCTCATGCGCGACGGCAATCTCAACGTAACGACCGTGATTCGCTAGCGGCGCATGTAGCATCGTACCCACCGACCGACCCGCTCCCGCCGAATTCTCTCTCCGCTGCATTTCATACATTTGCAACGCAAATCTCCGCCCCCATGACTGATCTAGCCACGAAGCTTCGCAAACACACCCAAGGCGAAGTGCTTTTCACCGACGCTGACCGGGCTCGCTACGCGACCGACGCATCGATTTACCAACAAATTCCGCTCGGCGTTTTCGTTCCGAAATCGGCGGACGACGTCAAAGCCGCCATCGACATCGCGCGCGATCTGAAAGCACCGGTGCTCCCGCGGGGCGGTGGCACCAGCCAGTGCGGCCAAACGACTGGCGTTGCGCTCGTTATCGATACGTCGAAGTATCTACGCAACGTGTTGAATTTCGACGCGGCAAACCGCACGGTGACCGTTGAACCCGGCATGGTGTCGGACCACCTCAATGCGTACCTGAAGCCTCATGGGCTGTGGTTCCCGGTCGATGTGTCGACGAGCGCGCAAGCAACCCTCGGCGGCATGGCTGGCAACAATTCTTGCGGGTCGCGATCCATCGCGTACGGCAACATGGTGCACAACGTGCTCGGCGCGGACGCATGGCTTGCCGACGGCAGCGTAGCAACGTTCGGCCCGCTAGCCGCTGCGACCGGCGCCGCAAAACGAATTGGCGAGATCACGCAATCGCTTGCTACGACCCACCAAGCCGAGATCGAGCGCGTGTGGCCGACCGTGATGCGCCGCGTCGGTGGCTACAACCTCGACATCTTCTGCAATCGCAGCGAGCGACCCTACACGCAAGACGGCAGCGTGAACCTCGCGCACTTGCTCGTCGGTTCTGAGGGCACACTTGCGTTCACCAAGTCGCTGACCCTCGCGCTTGCGCCTTTGCCGAAAACGAAAGTGCTCGGCGTTGTGAACTTCCCGACGTTTCATCAAGCGATGGACTCGGCACAGCACATCGTGAAGCTCGGCCCAACCGCAGTTGAGTTGGTAGATCGCACGATGATCGAGCTATCACTGGCTAACCCTGCGTTCGCGTCGACGGTGCGCACTGCGCTGGTGGACCAGCCTGACGCGATTTTGCTCGTCGAGTTTTCGGGCGACGACAAAGCGGCGCTGACGCGAAAACTCAAGGACTTGGTTGACCTGGTCGCGAGCCTTGGTCTACCGGACGCCGTCGTCCAGATGACCGAAGACGCGCCGCAGAAAAACTTGTGGGAAGTACGCAAGGCTGGCCTCAACATCATGATGAGCCTCAAAGGCGACGGCAAACCCGTGAGCTTCATCGAAGACTGCGCGGTGCCGCTTGAGCATCTCGCGGAATACACAGCAAACCTCACCGAGGTCTTTGCGCGGCACGGTACGTGTGGCACGTGGTACGCCCACGCGAGCGTCGGCACATTGCACGTGCGCCCGATCCTCGATATGCGCCGTGACGGTGCGGGCAAGATGCGGGCGATTGCTGAAGAAGCCAGCGCGCTAGTGCGTAAATTTAAGGGCGCGTACAGCGGCGAACACGGCGACGGACTCTGTCGCGGCGAATGGATTTCGTGGCAGTTTGGCCCCGCGATCAGCGGCGCGTTCCGCGACATCAAACACGCTTTCGACCCGAACAATTTGTTCAATCCCGGCAAGATGATCGACTCGCCGAAGATGGACGATGCGTCGCTCTTCCGATTCAAACCCGGATACAAAACCATCCCAATCAACACTGCGCTCGACTGGAGTGCGTGGAATGTGCAAAACGATGCGGTGACGGAAGCGACAACCGCGCCGGGCACGGGCGGCGACGATGCGCAGGGCTTCGCCAAAGCCGTCGAAATGTGCAACAACAATGGCCATTGCCGCAAGTTCGACGCCGGCACCATGTGCCCAAGCTATCGCGTCACGCGCGACGAATCGGCCAGCACGCGTGGCCGCGCCAACACGCTGCGAATGGCAGTCTCTGGACAGCTCGGCGTCGACGGCCTTGCGAGCGACGAGGTGCACGAGGCGATGGAACTCTGCGTGAGCTGCAAAGGCTGCAAGCGTGACTGCCCGACCGGTGTGGACATGGCGAAGATGAAGATTGAGCATCTCTATCAATACAAGAGAAAGCATGGTTTTTCTGTGCTGGACAATCTCATCGCGCGGCTACCGGTGACTGCAAATCTTGCTTCCAAGCACCCGAACCTTTTCAATCTGCGCAATCGCTCTCCGTTCCTCGCCAAATTGGGCGAGAAATTGTTCGGCATTTCGGCCAAGCGATCTCTGCCCGAGTGGCGCGCGGACACGGCGTGGAGCAAGCTGCCCGTCGATCCGTCGGTACTCAAGTTTCTTGACGCCCATAAACGCGGCGAGCCGTGCGTGGTGTTATTCGTAGACACGTTCAGCGGTGCGTTCGAGCCCGAAAACGTGGACGCCGCTATGGCCGTGCTCACTGCAGCGGGCTACCGCGTGCATGTGCCGCGCTGGGTGCGCGAGGGCAATCGCGACGATCGAAATCTCTGCTGCGGCCGCACTTATCTAGCTGTGGGCATGATGGGTGAGGCGCAGCGGCAAGCAGACCGTTTGCTCTCTGCGCTCGCACCGCTCGCGGACGCTGGCATTGACATCGTCGGGCTTGAGCCGAGTTGCTTGTTCACGCTGAAAGACGAAATCCCAGCGATGCGTTTGGGAGCAGACGCCGACGTGGTCGCGCCGCGCGCGATGATGATCGAAACGTTTTTGGAACGCGAAGCGAAAGCTGGAAAGCTTGCCTCGCTCACGGCGCGCTTGAAACCCGCGACTGCGCCGATCATGGTGCACGGCCATTGTCACCAAAAAGCATTCGGAGAAATCACGCCAACGCTTGCGGTGCTCGGTTTGATTCCTGATGCAAAACCAAGCCTGATCGAAAGCTCCTGCTGCGGTATGGCCGGTATGTTTGGCTACGAGGCGAAGCACTTCGACGTGTCAATGCAAATGGCGGAGCTCTCGTTACTACCCGCGATTCGCAAAGCGCCCGACGCGATCATCGTCGCCGACGGCACCAGTTGCCGCCACCAAATTCACGACGGCGCAGCACGCGAAGCCAAGCACGCGATTCGTGTGTTGGCAGAGCATTTGCAGTGACCAACCAACCGTTCGTGGTGAGCCTGTCGAACCATGAACACCTTGCCAGCCCCCTGTGGGAGCGGCGGAAGCCGCGAATACTCACTCGGTACGTAAAAACTTCGCGGCTTCCGCCGCTCCCACAACACTGACACAAGGTGAACATTATGAGAATCCTCCACACCATGCTCCGCGTAGGCGATCTGCAACGCTCGGTCAACTTCTACACAAACGTGATGGGTATGCAATTGCTTCGCACCACGGATCGGCCCGAACAAAAGTATTCACTCGCGTTCGTCGGTTACGGCGATGAGTCCAGCGGCGCGGTGGTCGAACTCACCTACAACTACGGCGTCGAGAGCTACGACATCGGCACCGGGTTCGGGCACCTAGCCATCGCCGTCCCGAACGCCGCCGCGGCCTGCGAAGCCGTTCGGGCAGCGGGCGGCAACGTCACTCGCGAAGCCGGCCCGGTCAAAGGCGGCAACACAGTCATCGCCTTCGTGCAAGACCCGGATGGCTACAAGATCGAATTGATTGAATCGACGCGGTAGTACCCCGCAAGACCAGCTAGTGGTTACATTTGCGCACGGCACCTTTGCGGATGTGCCGCAACGGGAGAGCCTTAGTAGCTTTGGCGTTACTAGCTGCGAGCTGCAGCGGCGATGATCGCTCTGGTGAAAGGCTCCGTCCTCGGTGCGATATTTCGCGATTCTTTGCAGACGCCATCAATAAGCTCGACTGCGGGCTGGAGTGCATCGAAGGCGCTTTCAGCAGTATCAAGCCGTTTCAGGCGGCGCAAAGCGAATCGCTGTGCCGCCTGTGACTCGAGACCTGACGCCGGGCGATCTGCTTGCAGCCTATGAAATGCAAGTGCAAGGTGATAACGAAGCGGCCCAATGGTTCGAGGCAGCTTACCGCGGCGAAGTAAAAGCTCTATCCAGTACACCAGTACTGCGCAGTAGAGGTAGGGCTCAGGTTTGTGTTCCCGCTTGAATATCGAAACGCCGACGCTTCCAAGTATTCCCTTGAACCCTCGCGCGAGCAGATGCGGTCGCTCCGAGAAAACAGCCGCAAAGGATTTGATCAATTCGATTTGCGACACGATTTTTGATCGCTGGATGTTCACTCCCGTGTATTGATGCGACCGTCGTTCATACCGAAGCCCAGGATTGTCAAACGCGCTGAAGCAATCCTCTAGCGTCTTCTGGAACTCCGTAGCTGAAAGAAGCTGAATGCGACTCACACTCGTCTGGCTATTAGTGGCGCGAATGATGTCCGCGATAATCTCCTCGTCGCTGGTTGCAACTATCTTGACTGGAACGTGAACGGTTTCCAACCCCTCAATCGACCGGGTTTCCCAAAGCACATGGCTAGTCTGGCAGCCATTCACAATTTGGTAGTTCTCTAGCGTGACTTTGTCGCCTGCGATCACTACGCGCTTCGCGATCATCGTAACGCCGTTGTTCATGAGCACGAAGCGCTGACGACCAGACAAATCACTTAGGCTGGCGGCTATCCCTGCATTCACTTCGTTCATGAACTGGTAGTCGCGAACGTTGTCATAAAAAATCGTCGGCAAAATCTTTCCGTTCTCTCCTTCAATCAGCTTAAAAAATTCTCTTACGGGTAACACGCCGAGATAGCTCTCCGATACACCTGGCACCTCAGCAACCGTCACTTTGCGAGTGAGGGTCACTGTACGAGTTACGGCACGACTGGCCTGTCGATGCAACTGCAATATCGCGTCCGCCCCCAGAAGCTCGATTTCGACGGAGCCAATGAGCTGCGTTTCTAAGAGTCGAGTCTTAATTTGTTGTTCTGCCTCGATGAAGTTCGCATCGTTATCAGGTGTGAGACCGGTTGTTATGTAAGCTAGAACCGCGCGCGGCTTTCGATTCCTAAAGTAACGCGCCTGCTCAACAATCCGTTGGGTAAGCTGGGCGAAAGCGCGTACTCTTTCATTGTCCGAAGCAATAGCTCTCCCACGGATTAGTCGTTCAGCGACGTCGCCGAGTGCGCGAAGCGCGCTAGTACTGAAGGACGCTGACCGCTTTGACTGAATAGATAGGTAGTCGACGTCGAGGTAGCCATTCACGTCGACTTTTTCCGATATCTCATCCGGATACCGTATCAA
>JAGNQL010000121.1 GCA_017989135.1 Burkholderiales bacterium | reverse complement strand
CTGAGCCACATAATTTTCGCTCGAACGCTGCACAGCACGTCGGAATCGAGGGCGAGATTACGTCTGTCTCGTTACCCTTTGCTTTTTTCTTGTTGGAGAGCCACGTGCCCAATTTCTCAGTTCAATCAAATGGTTCAGGTTCGCTCCAAATGGGTAGCAACGGACCACGCGTTTCGGCGCTGCAATCGAAACTCAACAGCACCCTGGTGCCGTCGCCCAACTTAAAAGTTGACGGTATATTTGGCATGAAGACGGCGCAGGCAGTGCGCGCGTTTCAGCAGCGGCGCGGTTTGGTAGTTGACGGCATCGTCGGCCCGAAAACGGCAGCGGCGCTCGGATTGGGCGGCTCACCAGGCGGCGGGCCGAACCCTGTCCCTGGCGGTGGAGGCGGTGGTGGTGGTGGATTTCCGGTCCCACCCGGCGTGACGCCGCCGCAGCCCGGTGGCAACTCGCCGCCGGGGTTCGTCGATTTGTCTGCGTTCAACGTGGTGATTGAAGCGATCATTTCGGGGTTTCAGCGCGTGGCTGCACAACTGCTCTCGTGGATTGATTCGGACTACGTGCCGCAAATCGTCTACGACCGCGTGGCGGGCCCGATCAACGGCGCGGTTAACAACGTCGCGTCGCGTCTGCGCGGCATTACGCGAAACGCGGTCGCAGCAGGGCAAGATCCGGCGGGATATGTGACTGACCGGATTCGTGAGATTCTGGCTAACGGCGTGAACAATTTAGTCAATGCGACACAACCGTTGGTGGGCTTGCCCATCATCGGTGGTGTCGCGATGCGCTATCAGGCTGTATTGCGCAGTTTGCTTTCGCAGGCCGATTCGGTACTCAACGCGTTGCGGTCCGGTGGCCACGCTGCTCAGGGCGTCGCGACGCGCATCGCGGCGGTGTTCGATTCCATTGTGCGGCAGTTGAGCTAGCGATTTGGGTTCGAGAGAGAGGTAATGGCTTTTACGCTAAATCGACAGTCCGGCGGCGTTTTGAGCGATTTTTTGCATTAAGTCAACTATGCATAAAATCGCCGTACAACGACCAGCAGGCTGTCGTTAGCGCTAAAAAGCTGTATCGCTTGGCAGAAGGCAATCGCAACCGGCGCGTCGACAGGAGCGGGTATCGTGTGGCGCTGGTTAATGAGGCGCGCAACGCTCGCGCACGGTAGAGCTGCCGCCGCTGCGAAAAATCACGCGGCCGCGATCAACCCCACATCGTCGAGCGCATGGAGATTGAGGCCATCGCCATGTCGTCGTTGAAGAAGCGCATGGGCTCGTTGGAGCCCGCCGCCCCTGCGGCGTATAGGAGCGGCAGGTAGTGCTCGAAGGTGGGATGCGCGAGCGTGGCAACTTGGCCGAGCTTTTGAAAATCGTTCAACCGAGCGTTGTTACCCGATTGCAGAATCTCGGCGGTCACGCGATCAAATTCGATGGCCCAGTCGTAGGCTTTGCCGCCCGGCGCTTGCATGCGCATGGCGCGCAGGTTGTGCACGATATTGCCGCTGCCCACGATCAGTACGCCATAGTCGCGCAGCTTAGCGAGCTGCTGGCCGACTGCGAAATGCTCGCTCGGTGCACGCCCGTAATCCATGCTCAGTTGCACCACCGGAATCGTCGCGGCGGGAAACATGGGTTTGATGACGGACCACGTACCGTGGTCGAAGCCCCACTCGTGGTCGTCAAGCGCAATCGACGGTGTCGCGATCGATTGCGCGATGGATTTCGCTGCAACGGGCGCGCCGGGGGCTGGGTATTGTTGGTCGAACAGCGCCTGCGGAAAACCGCCAAAGTCGTGAATAGTTTTCGGCTTAGCCATGCCGGTCATCCACCACCCGCGCGTCAGCCAGTGAGCCGAGATGCAAAGTATGAGTTGCGGCGTCGGGTACTTCGCGCCAGATCCGGTGCCAAATTGCGCGCCGAGCGCCTGCCAACTGCGGCGATAGGCGTTGTCCTCAATCGCGTTCATGGGGCTACCGTGCCCGACAAACATCACCGGCATGCGCGGCGACTTAGTGAGTCCCGCGAACGCGTTGTCGGACAGTGGGGTTGGAGCGGAAGAGGGGGTCATAGCGGCGGCCCATGCACCCCACGGCGCAGCAGAAAGCGTGGCGAGCAGGGCGCGGCGGCGGAGAGAAAGTTTCAAGTGATAACTAAATGGGGTTCCGCCGAAGATTTGCAAGCGCCACTTGACCGACTAAACCGACTGCGGTCCGCGGATGAGCTTACCGGGCAATGAGCCTGTGGGTTTGCCGTGTTCGAAGATGGTTTGCCCCGCTTTGATTGTCGCGAGATAACCGTCGGCTTCTTGCACGATACGGCGGCCGCCCGCGGGCAAGTCGGCAATGAAATGCGGTGCGTGCAGCGTGAGATTGTCGTAATCAATGAGGTTGAAGTCCGCGATGTACCCAGGTTTGATCAGACCGCGATCATGCAATCCGTAAATCGCAGCGGTCGAGCTTGTTTGCCGCTTCACAATCAATTCGAGTGGCAGTTTCTCGCCGCGCGATCGATCGCGCGTCCAATGCGTGAGCATGAAGGTGGGCAACGATGCGTCGCAAATGTAGCCGCAATGCGCGCCACCGTCCCCGAGTGACAACATCGTGCGCGGGTGTTGCAGCAGTTCGTACGTGTGCGAAAGCTTTTCGTACGAATAGTTGAACACCGGGAAGTAAATGATCGCTTTGCCTTCGTCTTCCAACATCCAGTCGTACGCCACTTCGTTTGGCTGGCGGCCTTCACGCGCAGCCACGGCCGCAGCGCTGCCCGACGGATCGGGTTCGTAATCCGGACGCGGACCGAGGCGAAACATTTTGTGAAACGCCACGGCTTTCATGTTGGTGTATTCGTCCAAGCCGTACGGCTTTTCGGACAGCAACTTCGCGCGTACGGCGGGATCAAGCAGCGCCTTGTAGCGCTCCTCGGCAGAGAGCTTTCGCAGCGGTTGATACGAAGGATGTGCGATGAAGGGATGGAAAGTTCCGCCCCACGAAAACAGCAATCCTACGGGGCGCCCGCAAAATGCACCGTACAGCGGAACGCCCGCACGCCCTGCGTCTTCGATCTGCGCAACGAGCGTTTTCCATAGCTCAGGGTGCGTGTCAATCTGCTGCACATTGAAGGCGACCGGCTGCCCGGTTTCCTCGGCAAGCTTGCGCATCCACACCGTCTCTTGATCCATGCCAACGTGGTTTGACGTCATCTGAAACACACCACGATGCGCGTCGCCCAACGCTTTGCCGATCCCAAAAATCTCTTCGAGTCGCGCGAACGTTCCCGGCACATGCTTGCCGTCCGCGCCTTTGTGGATAAGCGTGCGTGAGGTTGAGAAACCGAGCGCGCCAGCAACCAACGCCTCGCGCGTTAATCGGCGCATTTCATCAATCTCTTGCGCGTTGGCATCGTTGCTCTCGATGCCGTTCAAACCCATCACATACGGACGCAGTGCGCCGTGCGGCACTTGGCAACCAATGTCCAGAGCGCGCGGCATTTTCTCCAGCGCATCCATGTACTCCGGAAACGTTTCCCATTGCCAATCAATGCCCTCGGAGAGCGCTGCATTCGGAATATCCTCGACGCCTTCCATGAGCTGAATGAGCCATTCGCGCATCGGCGGTTTCACCGGCGCGAAGCCCACACCGCAATTGCCCATCACCGCTGTTGTGACGCCATGCCACGACGAGGGCGAAAGGTACGGATCCCACGTCGCTTGGCCGTCGTAATGCGTATGCACGTCCACCCAGCCGGGCGTTAGGAGCGCGCCGTTTGCATTGATTTCTCGCTTGCCAGCGGCGGCTTTCGCACCGTTGACTTGCACGATTTTTCCGTTGTCGACGGCGACATCGCCATACGCAGCGGGCGCGCCAGAACCGTCAACAATTTTCGCGTCGCGAATGACTAAATCATGCATGGTTAACGCTCCAGTTTGATGCCCGTGCGCTTGATCACCGCTCCCCAGCGCTCGTAGTCGTCGCGCACAATTTTTGTGAACTCTTCGCTCGTCGTGCCTGTCGGTTCGTTGCCTTGATTTTTGATGAGCGTCGAAATCTCGTCGCTCTTCGTAATCTTCGCCAGCGCCGCGGAAATCTTACTGGTCAAATCTGGGTGCATGCCACCCGGCGCGAAAAATCCTTGCCAACCCACAATGTCAATGCCTTGCACCCCAACCTCGGCGAGCGTTGGCAAATCGGGTAGTACCGAGACACGCTTGTCGGTGGCGGTCGCGATGCCTTTGGCGGTGCCCGCTTTGATCGAGGTCACCGCGTTGGCTGTACCGTCGAAGTAGAGCTGCACTTCGTTCGACATCAATGCTTTTGCAGCATCCGCAACACCTTTGTAGGGAACGTGCACCATGTCGATACCCGCCGCCACGCGCAGCATCTCGGCGTTGATGTGCGCAGTCGAGCCGGCGCTGTACGAAGCAACATTAAGCTTGCCCGGATTGGCTTTGCCGTAGGCCACCATGCCTTTGAAATCGCTGAACGGCGTGTCCTTTCCCGCGACGAGGACGGTCGCCGAACGGGCGACTTGCGACAGCGCAGTGAAATCTTTGAACGGGTCGTATGGCAGCTTTGCGAAGAGATGCGGATTTTGCGTGTGCGTGATAACGACGGTGTAGAAGAGGGTGTGACCATCGGGCGCAGCCTTGGCTACTTCTTGCGCACCGATGATGGTTGACGCACCGGGCTTGTTGTCGACCACGACCGGCACGCCGACGTCATCCGACAATTTCTTGCCGATGAGTCGGGCCATCATGTCGGTGCCCGCGCCGCCTGCGGGGAATGGCAATACGATGCGAATCGTTTTGCCAGGAATAGGCCACTGCGGGGCTTGGGCTTGAGCCGAAAAGGGTGTCGCGATGGATGCAACTATCGCCACGGCCGCTGAAAATACAGAATACACAGAACGCATAACAGGATCCTCCTGTGCAGATTATGCGGCTGCGCTCAGCCTAAACGTCATTGGCGCACGTAATTGCGAAACGAGTGAAATCGCCAGAGCCTGGCGCGCCGCAGTGAGTTAGAGGCCCTTCCAGAGCCCTGTTTCTTTGGCGCAAGTGCGAATCGTCGGAATGTATTCCGTGACGAAGCGCAGCGTTTCCGGGTTGAGGCCGATGTCTTTTACGGCATCCACGTCCGTTTCAAGCTTGACGATGTCCACTTTGCTGGTAAGGCAGCCGCAGAATTTTTGCGGGATGTTGGAGTCGGCAACGATGGGCGAGACCGTATTCAACATGCGAACGACGCGCTCTTGGCACTTTTGGTCAAGTAGCGTTCGCTTCTGTTCCTGCACCACGGTTGCGCAGCCACTGAGCGCAACGACGGTTAGCGCGCTTAGCGCCGTGAAAAGTGCTGTCTGAGTCGAGAAAAACCGAGCCATTGTGTCTCCCAAAATCCGGTGCCATAGTTGCGACCTTCGAGCTGATCGCGTATGCCGGTGGGCGGATACGCGTTGCTGAAGTCTGCCGTTCCGAAGAGCTTATCCCAAAACGAAAACACCACCGAAAAATTCGCGCTTTGTTGCGCGCCGTTTGGGTTGGGCTCGATGCTGTGATGGACGCGGTGGAACTGCGGGCTCACGATGACGTACTTCAGCGGTCCAAAGTTCCAGCGCAAATTTGCGTGCGATAAGGACTCAATAAACTCAAGCGCGAATATCACGAACGGAAAGTGTTCGGGTGGAATGCCGATGAGGAGCGCAATCAGAGCTATCCAAAATGCAGCGAGAAGTGTATCGAGCACATGGTTTCGGTTATCAGACCAGAAAGTCATGTCGCGTTGCGCATGATGCAGCGCGTGCAGTTGCCACCACCATTGCAGACGGTGCTGAAATCGATGTCGCCAATACTCACCGCAATCGATGATCAAAAGATAAAACGCCAGACTGAGCGCAGGCATAGCGGCTAACGCCGGCCAAAAATCTTCGAGCGACCAGGGTGTGAAGCCGAGCATTCGCGCTTCGCCTTCGAGCGGACGCAACGCCAACCAGAGCACGGCAAACGCAAAGAGTGGCATCAATCCGAGCTTATTAATCAGCGTGTAGATGACGTCGGTGCGCACGTTGGCTTGCAGATCAATGCGCTGCACCGGGTTGACTCGCTCCAACGGAATACAAATTGCGGCGGTGGCCACGACTTGCAGCACTCCAGCCACAAGGAACGCCGTGCCGTCGTAGGCGCGGTCGGACCAACTCATGAGCCCCAGCGAGTAGAGCGTCGGATTAACAAGAGTGTTGAACACCCAGGCAATGGTCGCTTCGTAGAGTTCTGAGACGTGTTCCATTGTTAACGTCCGTTGCCCACGGTGCCGGCTCGCGTGCTCTTCTCCGCAAGTGTGGCGAAGCAAAATCCTTTGGTCTTCAATCCCGCGATCAACGGCTCAAGCGCTGGCCAAAACGGGTCTTGTCGGGACCAGATTCCGAGGTGTGCCATCATCACATCTCCATCGCGCAGTGACGCGATCGCGCGTTTGACGAGCGCATCGTTGGGATGCGTTTTGCTCGAAAGCTCGTCTCCAAGAAAACCTGCATCGGCCCAGCCGACATGGCGGAAGCCACAGGCTGCAACCATCGCGTTATAACGGGCCGATGTTTTCCCGCCCGGCGCACGCCAGATTGGGTCAAAGCCACGTCCGGTCATTTCTTGAAACCGTGCCTCAGGCTTCTTAATTTCGGCACAGACACCCGCCGCGTCAAGCGTTCGGCCGGATTGCGCTGGTTGCCCCCAAGGCACCAACCGCACCTGATCGGCGCCTACGTCGCCACGAAAATAGTCGTGGTTCCACGTGTGCGAACCGAACGCGTGTCCTTCGCGCGCTAGGCGTTGCCAGAATGGTTTCTGGCTGTCGTCGAGCGTCCAGCCACCAGACTTTGTTTTCTCGTTAGCAAGAAAAAAAGTAGCCTTAACCTGATGTTTAGCCAAGATGTCGGCAATGGCGTTCGCGGGCTCCATGTGGCCGGTGTCGAAGGACAGATAAAGCGTTCCGGTGCATGCCGCGAATGCCGTGCTGGTCAGCAGCAGCGACGCTGACAATGTGGTGGCGACACGCAGCAATCTGCGGATGCGACTACTGATCACGGCGCGCACGCGTCTTGAAGTAAATCCCGTGCGGCGAGCGACCGACCGGGATGTAGTGAATCGGCTTAGCCCCGGTCATGTCGATCACGGCAACGCGCGACTCGAAGCGCACGGTGCCCCACACCTCCTTGCCGTCGGCTGAGACCTCAAGGTCGTCAATTCCGTTACCCACTTTGATTGATCTCACGACCGCCATCGTCTTGTAATTGACCTGCGTGATCGTGCCTTCCACGCGATTGCTGACAAGAATGTGCGTGCCATCGCCGAGCGCAAACACGTTATGCGCGCCCCGCCCAGTCTTGATTTCGTTAACAACTTGGCGCTTTGCAGGATCAATCACCTGTACAAACTCACTGCTCATGATGCCGACAAAAATCACGCCCTGCGGACTGATCCAAAGCCCAGCCGGCAGCTTGCCAATCTTCATGCGCCACGCTTCTTTGTGCGTCAGCATGTCGATCGCCATGAGTTCGTGGGAATCCTGCAACGTGACATAGGCCGTTCGTGAGTCCGCGCTAAAAACAACGTGGCTCGGCGTTTTCGCGGCAGGGATACGCGCTTTGAGCTCGTAATTGGGCATCGAGTAAATG
>JAGNQL010000120.1 GCA_017989135.1 Burkholderiales bacterium | reverse complement strand
TGCGTGACGTCGGTAGACGTGCCGCCCATGTCGAAGCCGATCATCTTGTCGAAGCCGGCGAGTTTTGTCACGGCCGCAGCACCAACGATGCCACCTGCCGGGCCGGAAAGGATCGCGTCCTTGCCTTGAAACCGATGCGCGTCAGTCAGGCCGCCCGAGCTTTGCATGAACTGCAGCCGAACGTCGCCAAGCGACGCTTGCACCTGCTCCACGTACCGACGCAGAATCGGAGAAAGGTACGCATCCACCACCGTTGTGTCGCCGCGTGAAACAAATTTCATGAGCGGGGAGACTTCGTGCGAAACGCTAATTTGCGTGAAGCCAAGTTCATGTGCGATGCGCTTCACCGCAGCCTCGTGCTGTGTGTAGCGATATCCATGCATCAAACAAACAGCAACCGAGCGGAAACCTTTGTCGAAGGCCGCTTGCAGGCCTTCGCGCGCCTTTGCTTCGTCGAGCATCGTGACGACGTCGCCGTGCGCACCGATTCGCTCATCGACTTCCAGTGCCGATTCGTAGAGCAATTCAGGCAGTTCGATTTTTCGAACAAAGAGCTTTGGCCGCGCTTGATAAGCAATACGTAGTTGGTCGCGAAATCCTCGCGTAATGACAAGCAGCGTGCGCTCGCCTTTGCGCTCAAGAAGCGCATTGGTGGCGACCGTTGTACCCATCTTCACGGCATCTATTTTTTCGGCGGGAATAGGCTCCCCCGGCGCGAGCCCCAGCAGGTCGCGCACTCCTTGCACCGCTGCGTCCTTGTAGCGCTCCGGGTTTTCAGAGAGGAGCTTGTGCGTAATGAGCGAACCGTCAGGCTTTTTTGCGACGATGTCCGTAAATGTGCCGCCGCGATCTACCCAGAATTGCCAACCCATGCCTGTGCCTCGATTCGCGGTGCTCATAGTTTCATCTGTTGCGGCAGCCATGTCACGATGGACGGAACGAAATAGATCAGCAGCACGGCAGCGACCATCAGCAGAAACATCGGCACAGTCACCTTGGCGATGTAGGTCAACTCGCGGCCCGTCATGCCTTGCAACACGAATAAGTTGAAACCAACCGGAGGCGTAATCTGCGCCATCTCTACGACAAGTGTGACGAAAATGCCGAACCAAATGAGATCAATGCCTGCCTTTTCGACAGTAGGAAGGATGACACCCATCGTGAGCACCACCATCGAAATCCCATCAAGAAAACAGCCGAGGATGATGTAGAACACCATCAATACCAATATGAGCTGGAAATTGCTGAGTCCCAAGCCGCCAATAAATTCCGCGAGGTGGCGAGGCAAGCCAAGGTAGCCCATCGACAGCGTGAGAAACGCAGCTCCCGTGAGGATCAACGCAATCATGCAATACAAGCGTGTCGCGCCCATCAAGCTATCTCTAAACGTTTGCCAGTTCATCGAGCCCTGTACGAGCGACAGGATCAACGAGCCCAGCACACCAACGGCGGCGGCCTCAGTAGCTGTTGCGACGCCGGAGTAAATCGACCCGAGCACGGCGGCGATGAGTAACACCACAGGGATCAAATGCCGAGATTCGGCTATTTTTTCCATGAATGTGTAGTGAGTTGTCGCTGCGGGAATTTGTGCCGGATGCATCAGAGCCCAAACTGCGATGTACCCCGAAAAGAGGCTAGCCAATAGGATGCCGGGAATGATGCCCGCGATGAAAAGTTGCGCGATGGACGCGTTTGAAGCCACGCCGTAAACGATCATGATGATTGAGGGCGGAATTAACAAGCCAAGCGTACCGGCACCAGCCAACGTGCCGATGACTTGATCGTCCGGGTAGCCCCGCTTCTTCAACTCCGGCAGCGTCATTTTTCCAATCGTGGCGCACGTCGCAGCGGAGGAACCCGAGACAGCGGCAAAGATTGCACAACCGATCACATTGGTGTGCAGCAACCGACCGGGCAGCCGTTCAACCCACGGAGCGAGCCCCTTGAACATATCTTGAGAGAGACGCGTTCGAAAGAGAATCTCCCCCATCCACACAAACAGCGGAAGCGCTGTGAGCGTCCAACTTGACGACGAGCCCCAGATGGTGACGGCCATCGCGTCGCCAGCGGGGCGCGCAGAGAACAACTCCATGCCAACCCACGCCACACCTGCAAGCGCAAGGCCAATCCACACACCACCCGCAAGGATGGCGAACAGAACAACGATTAGCAACCCGGTAATCAACAGATCCATATCGACCGCCTCTATTCGTTGTGCAGCGCTTCGGCGCTAGTGTTTTGTTCGCGCTTGCCGGTCCATTCAAGAACCAGTTCGTCGATAAACGCCACGAGCAAAATTAGCGTGCCGACCGCCATCGTGAGTTGCGGAATCCACAACGGGGTCGCGTCGTTGCCAGTTGAAATATCGTTGAACTGGTAAGACTGGAAGCACAGCCTTGCGGAATACCACGCTAGTAAGGCAGCGAGCACGACGGCAACGGCCAACGAGCCAAGCTCCATCAATCGACGTATCCGCGGTGAAAGCGCCTGCAGCACTAGCGTGACACGAATGTGCTCGCCTTTTTTCAGTGTGTGCGCGAGCGCCAAAAAGCCCGCGCCTGCCATCATGTACCCCGCGTACATATCGATGCCGGGCACATTGAAGCCCAGGACGCGGCCAGTAACCGAGAGCAGAACCGCTATCAGGAGCAGCACCATAAAAAAAGCGGCGAGCGCAGCTGCGCCATCGTAGAGTCGATTTAGAAATGGTCGCACTGCGTACCCCGCTGCGAAAGTTTGGAATGAAGCCGCAACGCCCATCGGCTGCGAGCGATGCTGCGCCCGCCGTTGCAGCGGGCGCGAAGGCAGTTTTTTTAACTGCTCAACTACTTACGATAAGCGTCTACTAACGCTTGTCCATCAGAACCGGCCTTTTTCATCCAGTCTGCGAGCATCGTGTCCCCAACTTTCTTCATGTCTGCCTTGAGCTGTGCCGAAGGGGGCGCAATCGTCATACCGTTCTTTTTAAGCAATTCGATGTACTCGACGTTCTTGGATTTCGCGAGCGCCCAACCGCGCGCCTCGGCGTCCTTGCCGGCTTTGAGGAGCGCGTCCTGCGTTGGTTTATCCAGCGCATCAAACGCTTTCTTGTTGATGAGCACCGCGTTTTTCGGGAGCCACGCTTGCGTGTCAAACCAGAATTTCAGATGTTCGAAGGTCTTGGTATCGTAGCCAGTAGAACCCGACGACATGTAGCTTTCAACAACGCCAGTAGCCATCGCTTGCGATAGCTCGGCGGCCTGCACCGTGACGGGTTGCGCGCCGACTAGCTCGGCAATCTTCGCCGTGGACGGGCTGTACGCGCGCCATTTCACGCCCTTCAAGTCAGCCGCAGAGTTAATCTGTTTCTTCGCGTAAATGCCTTGTGGTGGCCACGGCACTGTGTAGAGCACCATGATGCCCTGTTCGGCTAACTTCTTATCCAGAAATGGCTTTTGGGCAGCGTAAAGTTTGGCAGAAGCCTCCCAGCTGTCCGCGAGGAACGGTAAGCCATCAACACCGAAGATAGGCCACTCATTCTCAAAATTCACCAACAATACTTCGCCAGCTTGAGCCTGCCCGCCCTGCACGGCACGCTTAATTTCTGGCGCCTTGAACAGAGCAGCGTTTGCGTGAACGGTAATTTTCAGTTTTCCACCTGTGGCTTTGTCCACGTCGTTGGCGAACTGCTGAATATTTTCGGTGTGATAGTTTGAGGCTGCATAGGCTGTCGGCAGATCCCACTTGGTCTGGGCCATGACCGTGCCCGCCATCAATGAAGCGGCCACAGCGAGCAATCGAAAACTTGGTTTCATGTCGTACTCCGAAAGTTGAATTGAAGGTGAAAAAAACAGAACGAGTGTGCCAGCGTGCAATCACACCGAATTACTCGCAAGAACTTGAAGCCCCATTGTCGCGCGCTCCAGCTACGAACCACCCTCTGGAAGCCCCTAATTGCGAACCAATGGCCGGTAAATTGAAAACGCGATTTCCGCGAATAATACGTTTCTTTGATAATTTGTCAACAAATTATCTACATAGAAGCAGCCGCACGCGAAGCTTGATCATACAAACCAGAAAGCAAGCGCAAAAATGACGCCGTTTCCGACAACGACTGACCGCTGATGCCTTCGCGCACTAAACCGTCGGTCAAACATTGCTCACGCACAACACGATAGCGTTCGCAAATTTCGATCCCCGCTGCGGTGGCCTGATACACCGATTCCTTGCCGGAGCGTGCGCTTTCGATTAGCCCCATTGCTACCAGTTTTTTAAGCGCGTAGGTCACAACGTGCGTGTCCTCAACGTTCAGCACGAAACAGATGTCAGCAAGCTTCTTGGGGCGTTCTCGATGCACCACGTGGTGTATCACCAGCACTTCCATCGGTGTCATGTCTTTCATGCCTGCCGCAGCCATGCAGCGAACCACCCACCGATTAAATGCGTGCTCGGCGATGATGAGGCCGTATTCAAACTGCGACAGCTCCGGGCGTGCGCCTTTGGCGAGATGCGCGCTGGACACAATAGCACTTGCAGCAAATGGAGCGGGAGGGACAGGGGCAGGCGTGTCGACTGTGCTTTTTGAGGTGCGAGACATAGCGGCGATTATGCGTAGCGTCGGATAATCTCGCACTATAGTGGAAGCCATCAATAACTCAATCCTCTCTGAACAACCTCTCGGCATTCTGATGCTCGACACTGACTTTGCACGCCCGTTGGGTGATGCGGGGAACCCCGCATCATGGCCGTTCCCGGTGGTAATTGAGCGAGTCGATGGTGCGTACGCGCGGCCGGTTGTGGAGGGGACGCATCTTGAGATCGCGGCGTTCGTTGCAGCAGGACGGAGGCTGTGCGATCGACGCGCGTGCGCAATCATTACAACTTGTGGTTTTTTGGTTCGACACCAAGAAGTGCTCGCTGCTGCGTTGCCGGTTCCGGTGCTCACCTCTACGCTGACCCAATACGAGCGCATTAAGCGTGCGCTGCCCGCGAGCAAGCGCTTGGCTATCCTCACGATCAGCGAGACTTCGCTCGACGAAGCCACACTACATAGCGCTGGCATTGCAAGCGATGCACGCGTGTTTGGTTTGCCGCGAGACAGTCATTTCGTTCGTGCAATTCTCGATGGTTATCCCGCGCTTGACATCGAACAGGCAACGCGTGAGTGGGTCACGCTTGCCTGCGAGTGCCAGCAGAGCCACACTGATATCGGCGGCTGGCTTTTTGAATGCGCGAATATGCCTCCGTACGCCAAGGCGGTCGCTGCGGCGACCGGGCTTGACGTGTATGACGCCATCGCGCTTGGCACCGAATTGCGCGCGGGTACGGTGCGCGCTGCGCGGGAGACTTTATGAGCGCCAATGACTCCGGGCTGGAAACGTTACTTGATCGATTTTGCGATCATCTGTGGCTCACGGACGGCTTGTCGCCTGCGACGATTTCAAGTTACCGGCAAGACATGAAACGCTTCGGAGGGTGGGCAGAAGCGTCGCATGTCGATCTTGCGGGCATTTCGCGCAGCGACGTAGAACGCTATTTGTCAGCACAATTCACGGAAAAAGCGCGCGCGAGTTCGGTAAATCGCCGGCTATCGACGCTCAAGCGCTTTTACCGTTGGCAAGTCGAAATGGGCGCTGTCACGTGCAACCCCTGCGAGTCGGTCGACGCACCGCGAACTACGCGCTATCTCCCAAAGAACTTATCCGAGGCGCAAGTCGAAGCGCTACTCGACGCGCCTGACGCAACGACTCCCTTGGGCGAGCGCGACCGTGCGATGCTCGAAACGCTGTACGCCACAGGTTTGCGCGTGAGTGAGCTTGTGGGCCTCAAGCTTGTCCAAGTTAACCTCGAACAGGGCGTCGTCAAGATTATGGGCAAGGGCTCGAAGGAGCGTTTGGTGCCCCTCGGCGAGGTCGCGGTGAGTTGTCTTCGGCAACACATCAACGGAGCGCGCAACGGCTGGCTACCACCGCCACGGCGCAACGACCATGTATTTCTTACGGCGCGCGGCGAACCGATGACACGACAAACTTTTTGGCACCTAATCAAGCGCCATGCGGTGGTCGCGGGCATCAATCCTGACCTGTTGTCGCCGCATACGTTACGACACGCGTTTGCCACGCACTTGCTGAACCACGGTGCTGACTTGCGCGTGGTGCAAATGCTTCTTGGGCACAGTGACATTACGACTACGCAAATTTACACTCATGTTGCGCGCGAACGACTCAAGCGTGTCCATCAGCAACACCATCCGCGCGGCGAGTAGCGCACACACATCATGTCCAAGCCTGACGAGTATCCGATCACCCAAGCCATCCGTGTACTTCGCGCGGAGAAAGTTAGTTTTACGCCACACATCTATGAGTACGTGGAACACGGGGGCACAGCAAACTCGGCGACGTCGCTGGGCGTGGACGAGCACTCGGTTATCAAAACAATCGTGCTGGAAGATGACAAAAAGCAACCACTCATTTGCCTGCAACACGGCGACCGGGAAGTTTCAACAAAAAATCTCGCGCGCGCGACTGGCCGAAAGAGCATTTCTCCTTGTTCCCCCGAAACCGCCAATCGGCACACCGGATATGTGGTGGGCGGCACATCGCCGTTCGGAACTCGAAAGGCGATCCCCATATTTCTCGAGCGTTCCATAGCCGAGTTGCCACGCATCTACATTAACGGCGGAAAGCGGGGATTTTTAGTCGGCATCGACCCCGCCGAAATCGTTCGAGTGTTGCGTCCGACGTTAGTTGACGCCGCGGCGTAGTCAATGCGCTTTTGAGGCGCCGTAACATCTAGTACATTATGCGGATGTCATCTCCGAGAAACGCCTCTAGTCAAACGGAAAAGAAGAACGCTACGGCGTCGTGGATGTTTGCTGGCGGCAGCGATGTTGGCCGCACGCGCGCTCACAACGAAGACACCATATCGGTTGACGAACAGCGCAAGCTGGTCGTACTGGCCGATGGTATGGGCGGTTATCAAGCGGGCGAAGTCGCGAGCAAGCTCGCGGTAGACGTGGTTCGAGAAGAGTCTGCTGATTTGACGTTAAGCGACACCGATCTCGGACGCGTTGACCCAGAAACGGGAATCGCGGTCGCTATGCGCCAATTGCGCAGCGCCATTGAAAAGGCCAACAACCGAATCTGCAGCGTCGCCCGCGGCAAAGAAGAGCTCAACGGAATGGGCACCACGATTGTGGCCGCGCGTTTTTACGATGGACGGGTCGGCATTGCGCACGTCGGGGATTCGCGCTGCTACCGCCTGCGTGACGCCAAACTGGAACAACTAACGCGCGACCATTCGTACGTGCAGGATCAGCTGGAAAAAGGCTTCATTACTGAAGAAGCGGCGCGAAATTCGCCGCAAAAGAACCTTATTACGCGCGCGCTTGGGATTGATGCAATCGCAGAAGCCGACGTACAGGAATTTCGTACACGCACGGACGATATCTACCTGCTTTGCTCCGACGGCTTATCGGACTTGGTGGCAGATTCCCAAATTGAAAAAACGCTGTGCGAGCCGCTGTCGCCAGCAGAGCAGACCGCTCGCCTCATCGCAGCTGCAAACGCCAATCGCGGGCGAGACAACATTTCGGTCATCGTGGTCAAAGTCGGCGCACCCGCTTCCCCGGATCAGTGGTGGAAGAAGTTTCTTAAGAAGCCATCGGAAACGTAAATGACATTGGGCAAAC
>JAGNQL010000016.1 GCA_017989135.1 Burkholderiales bacterium | reverse complement strand
CCAAAACGCAGCTGACTAAAGGTACTCAGACGGATCCACAAATCCCAGTACGGACGCGTGAATGCCTACTTCCAATATCGACGTAACGATGTCGTACCTTAGTTGAATTGTCTTTGGGCCATCGCCAGAGTAGCTTTTCGCTGTGCAGGACAGAAACATGTGGTGCGCTAGATTCAGGTCCGTGCAAAAAATACTTTTCCGACCTGATTCTGAACGGCTTCCGGGATGAATAAACTGGTGAAGGGGCGACCACTGGGCGTCTTCAACATGATCACTGAGATAGATGATGTGATAGTGCTTGGTCGTCATGGAAAATGGCGATTGAAAGATTGCAGGTCATCGAATCTTATCGCGATGATGCACGCAGGAACGGGAAAACAAGTTAACGCACGTTCTTTACCCCGCCCGCCCATAAACCTCATTAATCTGCTGCGTAACCCGCACAAACGTCGTGCACCTCGAGAGCGCCTTGAGGGTGCGCGCGCCGACGTACGTGCAGGTGGAGCGTAGGCCGCCCAAAATTTCTTGCACGGTGTGTTCGACCGGGCCGCGGGCTTCTAGCGTGACGGCTTTGCCTTCGCTGGCGCGGTATTTCGCTACGCCGCCGGCGTATTTTTCCATCGCGACTTCGCTGCTCATGCCGTAGAACTTGCGATACGTTTTGCCGTTTTGTTCGACGATTTCGCCGCCGGATTCGTCGTGTGCCGCGAGCATGCCGCCGAGCATCACGAAGTCCGCGCCACCGCCAAAGGCTTTCGCGACGTCACCCGGCACGGTGCAACCGCCGTCGCCGCAAATGTGCCCGCCCAGGCCGTGCGCTGCGTCGGCGCATTCGATGATCGCGGACAGTTGCGGGTAGCCAACGCCTGTCATCTTGCGCGTGGTGCACACGCTGCCGGGGCCGATGCCGACTTTGACGATGTCCGCGCCTGCGAGGATCAGCGCTTCGGTGACGTCGGCGGTCACAACATTGCCCGCCATGATCGTGGTCGTTGGGTAGGTTTCGCGGAAGCGCTTAACGAAGTCGATGAAGGTTTCGGTGTAACCGTTCGCTACGTCAATGCACACAAAATTGATCGCGTTGCCCGTCGCGTTGCGCACGGCGCGGAACTTGTCGAGATCGTGATCGAGGATACCCAGCGAATAGAACGCGTATTGATGCGTCGCGTGGTTCGTGTCGGCGAAGAACTTTGCGTAGTCTTCAACGGTGTAGTGCTTGTGCAGCGCGACGTGCATGTGATGCTTCGCGAGCGCGGCGGCCATTTCGAAGGTGCCGACTGTGTCCATATTTGCCGCGATGATCGGCACGCTTTCGCTACCCATCGTTGAGTGGCGGAACTTGTACGTTCGCTTGAGTTCAACCTTCGCGCGTGAACCGAGCGTCGAGCGCTTTGGGCGAAACAGGACGTCTTTGAAATCTAGCTTTAACTCTTCTTCGATACGCATGGCAGTTACCTTCTCCCGTAGCCCGGATGCTTGCATCCGGGTTCCTCACCCTCGACGAAGGCAAGACAAAATTTCGCTAAGCGATGGGCGCGGGAACCGGGATGCGAGCATCCGGGATACGGCGCTTCGTACGCAAGCGACAGACGTAAAAAAACGAGGCGTCGGCAAACATTCGTTCGATGACAACCTCGTGGTTGCAGCAAATTATAGTGTTGACTCGGTAGACTACGCGTTATGTCTGACATAAACAAAATCCACGCCGCCTACGCACGCACGGCTCTTGAGAACGTGTGCTGCGAATATCCAAATTACGTGATGCATTTCGTGCAAAACGGTGTTGAGGCGAACGCTTGCACGCCGTCGTTGTTGCACCCCATCTTTTACGGCAGCTATGACTGGCATTCGTGCGTGCATATGCACTGGTCGATGGCGCGCCTTTTAAACCTTGCGCCCGACGCCACGTACTCGAAGGCGATTTCGTCGTGGTTTGACCGGCAGTTTGACGTTGATAAGGCAACAACCGAGGCGGCTTACTTTGAGCGCAGCGGCGCGGGAACCTGGGAGCGGCCGTACGGTTGGGGCTGGGTGCTGAAGCTTTACGCCGAGCTTGCCGTGTGCGTGCACCCGCACGCTGACGCATGGCGAGCGGGGCTACGTCCGTTGGCTGACTATCTTGCCGACGCTATGTTCCACCACTTGGAAACCGCGGCTGCATCGGTGCGCCACGGCGTCCACTCGAATACGGCGTTTGCGATGATTCACGCGCTTCGCTACGCTAACACCGTCGGCGACTATGCGTTTGTCGAGTTGATCAAGGCGAAGGCTGTGCAGTGGTTCGCGGCGGATCGCGACTATCGCCTCGCGTTTGATTTTTCGGGCGAAGACTTTTTGTCGCCCGCCCTCACTGAAGCGTTACTCATGACGCAGGTGTTGCCGCTTCAAGAATTTCGCACGTGGTTCGCGGGTTTTTTACCGGAGCTGGACGCGCTCGATTTTCGCCACCTTGAGCCAGCGGCGGTTGCCAACGAACAAGATGCTCGGCAAGTACACAACCACGGCCTGAATCTTTCTCGCGCTTGGTGCATGCGCGGCATCATGCAAATGCTCGCGCCGAGCACAGTGTCGGTGTGGCAACGTTTCGGTGAACTCGCGGGTGAACATGTTCGTTCGGCGGAGCTGGCGGTCACTGAGGGCGAGTACGTGAGCACACATTGGTTGGTGTCGTTTGCGCTCCTCGCGGAGACGGAGTGGCAGGGATGAGTTTGGTTGAAATCGCGCTCGCGCTGATTGTTTTTTTGTTGGTAATCATCCTCGTGTTGGTCGCCACGCAAAAAGGCACGATCGTGCGTCGCATGAGCGGCGAGCTAGGCGGACAGCTTGAGCAAAAGCATCGCGCGATGATTGGCGATGTGGGCGGCATGTTCAATCAAGTGAGCGAGCGCGTGGGGCGCGATTTAACGCTCGCGAACAGCGGCACGCGCGAAGTGATCGGCACATTGCAAGTGCAGGTCGTGCATTCGTTATCGCAGCAAACGGAAGCTTCACTCAAGCAGCTCGCGCTGTTGCAACAGACGCTGTCAACACAACAAGATTCGCTCAAGCGCGAAGTGCTTGAAGGCATGCTCGGCAAGATGGCTGAGCAAACGCGCGCCAATCAGGAGCTTCTGCAGAACACGCTCCGGTCGATGGGCGCGCAGATTTCACAGCAAGCGGAGACGATGACAAAGACCGTTGACGGGCGGCTAGAACAGATCAGCGGCAAGGTGAATGAACGCCTAGACGAGGGCTTCAAGAAAACTAACGAAACGTTCGCCAATGTGATGGCGCGGCTCGCGGTCATCGACGAGGCGCAGAAGAAAATTGATGGGCTTACGACTAACGTCGTGAGTTTGCAACAAGTTCTCTCCGACAAATCGGCGCGCGGCGCGTTCGGTGAGGTGCAGCTTGAAGCGCTGGTGCGCGACACGCTCTCGCCCGGCGTGTACGAATTTCAAGCGCCGGTCGGTGCGGGGCGTGAGAAAGCGGACTGTGTGTTGACGATGCCGGACGGCGCGTCGAAGATGGCGATTGATTCGAAGTTTCCGCTGTCGAATTACCGCACGTCGATTGATGCAACTTTGCCTGAAAGCGAGCGCACCGCGGCGCGAAAATTGTTTGCGAACGACGTGCGCAAGCACATCAACGACATTTCAAGCAAATACATCCAACCTGGCGCGGGTGCCGACTCAGCCGTGATGTTCATCCCGTCCGAGGCAGTGTTCGCGGAGATCGTCGGCAACCATTCGGACATCGTCGCGCAAGCGCAGGCGCAGCATGTGTGGCTCACGTCACCCACGAGTTTGATGGCCGTCTTACACACGGTGCGCGCGGTGATTCGCGACGCTGAAATGCGCAAACAGCTCGGCGTGATGAAGGCAGAACTCGGAAAACTCGGCGGCGATTTTGGGCGCTTTCAGGAGCGCATGGACAAACTCGCCACGCACATTAAGCAAGCCAACGACGACGCGGAGCAGGTGCAGATTTCGAGTCGCAAGATCAGCACACATTTTGAGCGGATAAAGGCCGTGGAAATAGAGGCCACAGCTCCCGCGCCGTTGCTCGGTGTGAAGCCTGATGCGTGATGTTCGCTCTGTCATTCCCGCGAAGGCGGGAAGCCAGACCGGGCGCATTTCGCCCAGTGTGGCAGCTGAAGTTCGCCTTATGTGCGCCGGTGCGCGCCGCACTTGGATTCCCGCCTTCGCGGGCATGACAGCGGATAGTCGTCCCTCGTTGCGCGTCAATGTTTGACTGGCTAAAAACCAAGCGTCGCGAACGAGCGCTTGCGGCAAACGCGATACCGGACGATGATTGGGCGGCGGCGCTGCACGAGCTGCCATTTCTCGATCATTACGCATCTGATGCGCTGTCACGATTGCGCGAGCTTACGACCTTGTTCCTCGTTGAAAAAAGCATCGTGAGCGGCGCGACCTCCGGCGAGCATGCTTTGGAAGTCACGCCGCACATGCGCATTCTCATTGCCGTGCAAGCCTCGTTGCTTTTGCTCGGGCGCGGCGTGAGCGTGACAGACGCCATGCGTGACTACGATGGTTGGGAAAACGTGGTGGTCTACCCCGGCGATTTTCCGCGTACGCAGGACTATGAAGACGAGGCGGGCGTCGTGCACCGCTTGAACGAAACGATTGCTGGCGAGAGTTGGTACGGTGGGCCTGTGCTGCTGTCATGGCCCGCCGTCGAGGCGGGATACGACGAATCAGGCATGGCGCTGGTGATTCACGAATTCGCACATAAGATTGACATGCTCGACGGCGATGTGAACGGTGTGCCGCCGATGCCGAACCGCGCTGCGCATGACGTGTTCAAAGCTGCGATCAACGCAGCTTATGTAGATTTTTGTGCGCGCGTGGATGCTGGTGAAGACACGGCGATTGACCCGTATGCCGCGGAATTAATCGACGAATTTTTCGCGGTGACCTGCGAAGTTTTTTTCGCGGAGCCAGAACTATTGCAGCTTGAATACCCGGCCTACTTTGCGCAGCTGGAAATTTACTTCCTCATCGACCCCATTGCCGGGGCTGTGGTCGCGGCGTAGGGCGGGTAACCAATAACGGTTCGCTTGCGCAGTTTGTAGGCGCGGACTCGACCGCGCTTCCCCGTGGCACCGAGCGACGCCAAGTCGTCGCCTACCCTTTAAGCGAATGGCATTGGGTGGGCAACTCCTGGCCGACCTGCGGCAACCGACTAGAACGCTGGCTTAACCTGCGCCAAGCGCGCCTCTAAATCCGGCGCGGGCATGTAGCCGCGCCCTGCGCTGCCGTCGGCAAAGTAAATCGCGGGCACCGGGCCGACGCCGAGTTTGCGCGCAAGTTCGGCGACGTTGGCCACCGGGTCAGCGCAGCTTGCTGCGGCGGCGGCGGGCGCTTTACCGCGCACCATCCAGTCCTCGTATGCTTTCACGCGATCAGTGGCGCACCAGAGTTCGCGCGCTTTCTTCGGCGAGTCGGGCGTCAATGCGGCGACCATGAACGTGTAGACGGTGATGTCGTTCATCGCCTCGAAGCTTTGGCGAAGTTTTTTGCAGTAACCGCAATACGGGTCTTCAAAAACGACGACCTTGCGCGTGCCTTTTCCCTTGACGAGTTTGACGGCGTTGGTGAGCGATGCCTCTGACCACAGCGTGGGCATCACGGCACGTTCAGTCTCAGCGCGCAGTTCATCTTTGCGTTCGCGCGTGAGGTCACGGCCTTGCGGCAGATTGATTAGGTTGCCCTGAAACAAATGCGTACCGGTTTCGTCCACGTAGAGCAAGTCGCCTTCGACACGCACTTCGTAAATCGTAGGCACTGGCGATGGCATGATCGACGCGATTTTTGCGCCGTTGTTGAGCTTAGGTTCCAGCGCAGCGCGAATTTTTTCTTGCGGCGTTTGCGCAATGGTTGCGACGGGCAGCACCCAACCGGCGAGCAGCACCACGGCGAAAAGTGAGCGGAAGATATTTTTCAAAACGACTCCAACAGCGGCGCACACGCGCCCGAAGTGCGTATTGTCTTGGAAGTCGAAAGGCGAAACAGCTTTAAGGCGCGAACGACTGCCTGGTGGTCGTTATAGCGAAATTTACGCAGATGTCGACTAATGACCATAAACGCTTGAAAGTGCCGTGCGGCTGTCGTTTACGCCAAAAAGCTGATTCCTTGCCGTTCGTGATGTCACCGCGCCCGAAGCTTGCGCCCCTGCGTTGACGACATCAGCAAAACTCAGCGCAAGCTCGCGTTAATTTTCTCCAACGCCTGCGCGCCGGGGCAGAGTGGGTCTGGGCCGAGCGAATTGAGCGGCTTCGCGCTCGTGTTGAGCGCCGCGTGTAGGTCGGTTGCGTCGGGCTCAACGTACAACAGGCCGGTCACGACCTCGCCTTTCGCTTGATGCGCCTGCACGTAGTTCATTGCGCTTACTCGATCGGTTGGATCGTAGTCGTCGTGCAGTTTGCGTAGGCGCAGCGTCATGCCATCGTGCTGCTCGACTTCGATCACCGAACCCGATGCGTATTCAGTCGTAATTTCCTCTCGCGTTGCGATGAAATCAATACGGCTCACGGCCTCGTTGTGGTCGCGAACGTAGTCGTAGCTCTTGGTGCTGCCCGCGTGATTGTTGAACGCCACACACGGGCTGATGACGTCGATAAACGCCGCGCCGCCGTGTCGAATCGCGCCCTTGATGAGCGGCACGAGTTGCGTTTTGTCTCCCGAGAAACTGCGTGCCACGTAGGTCGCACCGAGCTGCATCGCGAGGCCGATTAAGTCCACCGGACTATCCGGATTGAGCACGCCCTTTTTGCTCTTGCTACCGCGATCAGCGGTCGCCGAGAACTGTCCTTTGGTCAGGCCGTACACGCCGTTGTTTTCAACGATGTAGACCATGTTTACGCCACGCCGCATCGCGTGCGCGAATTGCCCGAGCCCAATAGACGCGGAGTCTCCGTCGCCGGAAACGCCCATGTAGAGCAGGTCGCGATTGGCAAGGTTTGCGCCGGTGAGCACTGACGGCATGCGGCCATGCACGGTGTTGAATCCGTGCGACGCGCCGAGAAAATAATCAGGCGTTTTCGAGCTGCAACCGATGCCTGAGAGTTTCGCCACGCGGTGCGGCTCAATGTCTAATTCCCAGCACGCTTGAATGATCGCGGCCGAAATTGAATCGTGCCCGCATCCCGCGCACAGCGTGGAAATTTTTCCCTCATAGTCGCGGCGCGTGTAGCCCACCGCGTTGTGTTGCAGCGAAGGGTGATGCAGCTTGGGTTTTGCAATCCAGGTCATGCGGCACTCACTTTCTTTTCGGGTTGCGCCGCATGTTTTGCGACATGCGCAGCGATCGTTTGGGTAATGAAGCGCGCGGTGATCGGCGTGCCATCAAAGTGCAACACGCGAATGAGCTTCGCGGGGTTGATCTCAAGCTCATTGACAATCAATGTGCGCATCTGCGCATCGCGATTTTGTTCGACGATAAACACTTCGTCGTGCGCGGCGATAAATTCGGCGACAGCTGCACTAAACGGAAACGCACGCAAACGCAGAGCATCAATGTGAACGCCGGTGGCTTCCATTGCATCCAGCGCTTCGTTCATCGCTGGGCTGGTGGAGCCAAAGTAGATCGCGCCGAGTCGCGTTTTCCCCGGTGCGCGCCGCTCGATGGGCGCCGGCACTACGGTCGCTGCGGTCGCAAATTTGCGCAGCAAACGTTCGACGTTGTAGATGTAATCGGGGCCACGTTCGGAGTAGCGCGCATAGGCGTCGCGCGTGGTGCCGCGCGTGAAATAGCTGCCTTTGGTCGGATGCGTGCCCGGTAGCGTGCGCCACGGAATGCCGTCGCCGTCCACGTCTTTGTAGCGGCCGAAATCTTTGCCCGCCTCAAGTTCTTCGGCGGTCATCACCTTGCCGCGATCGAAACTGCGGTTTTCGTCCCACTCAAATGGCTCGCATAGCCGCTGGTTCATGCCGATATCAAGGTCGGTCATCACGAACACCGGCGTTTGGAATCGATCCGCCAAGTCCAGCGCGGTCGCAGCATGCTCAAAGCACTCGCGCGGGTCTTCTGGAAGTAGCAATATGTGTTTGGTGTCGCCGTGCGAGGCGTACGCACACGAAATGAGATCGGCCTGCTGCGTGCGCGTTGGCATGCCCGTGGATGGTCCGCCGCGCTGAACGTTAATAATAGTTGCAGGAATTTCGGCGAAGTACGCGAGGCCGATAAATTCGGTCATCAGCGACACACCAGCACCGGAGGTCGCCGTGAAGGCGCGCGCGCCATTCCAGCCGGCGCCGACGACCATGCCGATCGACGCTAGCTCGTCCTCAGCCTGCACCACCGCCACGTTGTTCTGCCCGGTCGATGGGTCAACACGAAACTTCGAGCAATACTTTTGAAACGCCTCGACGACCGAAGTCGACGGCGTGATCGGATACCACGCGCACACCGTTGCGCCGCCGTACACCGCGCCTAACGCCGCTGCACTATTGCCATCCACAAAAATACGCTCGCCCACACGATCCGCGCGCTTCACGCGCAGGCCGAGCGGGGAAAGCTGCGCCTTGGCGTAGTCGCGCCCCATGTGCAGCGCCTTCACATTCGACGCGAGTAGTTTCTCTTTGCCCTTGTATTGCTCGTCGAAAAGCTTTTCGATGACGGCTGCGTCAATGTCTAGAAGCGAAGAGAGAGCGCCAACATAGACGATGTTTTTGAACAGTTGCCGCTGCCTCGGATCGGAATACGCCTGATTGCAAATCTCCGTTAGCGGCATCCCGACAACGTGATTATCATCGCGAAATTTCGACATCGGCAACGGCCGCGTGCTGTCGTAAAAAAGATAACCACCGGGCTCGATTTCGGCGATGTCGGCGTCCCACGTTTGCGGGTTCATCGCCACCATCATGTCGATGCCGCCACGTCGCCCAAGATAACCGTGCTCGGTCACGCGCACTTCGTACCATGTGGGCAAGCCTTGAATATTGCTCGGGAAAATATTGCGCGGGCTGACCGGAACACCCATGCGCAAAATTGCCTTCGCAAACAGCTCGTTGGCGGAGGCTGAACCCGACCCGTTGACGTTGGCGAATTTGATTACAAAATCGTTTACCGCTTCGATGCGCTTCATGCGACAACCTCCTCACCGCGTGGGGCTTTTGTTTTTGCGCTGTCGCGGCATGACGCGCCGGCTTTGGCGGTGTTCAGGAGGAACTTCTGCATGTCCCACGCGCCCGTGGGGCAGCGCTCGGCGCACAAGCCGCAGTGCAGGCACATGTCTTCGTCTTTTGCCATCACGCGGCCCGTTTTGAGTGCGCCAGAAACATAGAGGCTTTGCTCGGTGTTGAGCGACGGTGCCTTGAGGCGTTGGCGCAAATCGGGCTCGTCGCCGTTGACCGTAAACGTGATGCAATCCATCGGGCAAATGTCCACGCAGGCGTCGCATTCGATGCAGGTGGCTTCGTTGAAAACAGTTTGGACGTCGCAGTTCAGGCAACGCCCTGCTTCCTTGAACGCAGTTGCCGCGTCGAAGCCTAATTCCACTTCGACCTTGATGCTCGCGAGTGCCTTCTC
The DNA here is from genome assembly GCA_017989135.1 of Burkholderiales bacterium. Lineage (GTDB taxonomy): Bacteria > Pseudomonadota > Gammaproteobacteria > Burkholderiales > Casimicrobiaceae > Casimicrobium. Next base: position 20,200 of record JAGNQL010000016.1, on the reverse strand, counting down.
GGCTTTTGCCCACGGCACTTTGAAGCGCAAATCGTTCGACGTGTCGTTGTCGTAGCTCCACTCGTGGATGCCCATTTTTTGCGACATCAAATTGGTGAGCGGATCGGGCCGTTGGTGAATGTCTTCGCCGTGCAGCAATCGATCAATAGACACTGCAGCTTCATGACCGTGCGCCACGGCCGTGATGATGTTTTTGGGGCCAAACGCGGCGTCGCCGCCGAAGAAAACGTTCGGTACCGTGGACTGATGCGTATCCTTGCCAAGCGTCGGCAACCCCCATTGATCAAACTCGATGCCAGAGTCGCGTTCGATCCACGGAAACGCGTTTTCTTGACCGACCGCGACGAGCACGTCGTCGCAAGCGATAGTCACGTCCGGCTCGCCCGTTGGCACAAGCGAACGGCGATTGTTCGCGTCGTACACCGCCTTCACCACCTCGAAGGTCATGCCCGTGAGTTTGCCGTTCTCGTGGATGTACGCTTTTGGCACATGAAAATTCAGAATCGGAATGCCTTCGTGCATCGCGTCTTCTTTTTCCCACGGCGAGGCTTTCATTTCGTCGAAGCCGCTGCGCACGATCACCTTCACCTCGTCGCCGCCCATGCGCCGAGACGAACGACAGCAATCCATCGCTGTGTTGCCGCCGCCGAGCACGATCACGCGCTTGCCGATTTTGGTGATGTGGCCAAACGAAACCGAGGCGAGCCAATCGATACCGATGTGAATATTCGCTGCTGCTTCTTTGCGGCCGGGCAAATCAAGATTACGACCGCGCGGCGCGCCGCAACCGACGAACACTGCGTCAAATTTTTCGGCGAGTAGCGCCTTCATCGAATCAATGCGTCGCCCGCTTTTGAACGTCACGCCGAGATCGAGGATGTAACCCGTTTCTTCGTCGATCACCGATTCGGGCAATCGAAAACGCGGAATTTGCGTGCGAATAAAACCACCGGCTTTTGCCTCGCCGTCGAACACGGTCACGTCGTAACCGAGCGGCGCAAGGTCGCGCGCCACGGTGAGTGACGCCGGCCCCGCACCGATGCACGCGATGCGCTTGCCGTTCTTCGGCGACAGCGTGGGCATGCGATCTTTGACATCGTCTTTCATGTCCGCCGCAACGCGCTTCAAGCGACAAATCGCCACCGGTTCTGGCGCGGCGCCATTGTTTTCCTCCACTCGCCCGCGACGACACGCGGGCTCGCACGGTCGATCGCAAGTGCGACCCAGCACGCCGGGAAAAACGTTCGACGTCCAATTGATCATGTAGGCGTCGCTGTAGCGACCCTGCGCGATCAGGCGGATGTATTCGGGGACGGGGGTGTGGGCCGGGCAGGCCCATTGACAATCGACGACCTTGTGGAAATAGGCCGGATTTGAAATATCCGTACGCTGCAAGAGGCCTCCTTATGTGGCCGCAAGCTCAGTGCGAAATGTGCGGCCAACCACTTGGGTTTGACCCGCGCACGCACCCACAAACGACCGATCTCCTCTGGGTCGAACGGCGTTAAAAAATGCGGCGCCGCAGCAATCCCAGTCCTAGAAATAGTCTATGCCAATCGTCTGCAAAAGTGTTGCGAAGGGTCAAGATTGGCGCGGTGGCGATACGGTGTGTTGGACGCAGTCGCGATTCGGTGTGTCGCAATCGTGGCACGGGTCCACCGACGCACGCGCAAGACGCGATTTCATTCCGTTGTGTCCAGGCTACCGCAGTGTGTCCTGGCGTTTGCGCGGCGTGCGTCGCAATCCTTTGCTTTACAGCTTTTTCCCTCTAGCGACAAGCAGGCGGTCACTGCAGAGGATATTTTGCATATGTCGACTACAAGCAAAAAACGGCTGTATGCGCCGTGGGATTGTCGCTAGAGGGAAAAAGCTGTTAATGCAACTGCGGAAGATTTTTTTGGCATTCGCGTTCAATCGTGAACCGTGGCGACGCGTCGACGGGTGTGCGAATTGCCTGAGTTCGGTCGGTCGATTTCGCAGAGTGAACAGGTCGCTGTCCACGAGTTGTAGTGGCAAGCTGTGATCGCCGCGCGGGCAACAAGTTGCCCGCGGTACACCACTACGAACACTCAAAACGCCAAAGTCCCCGGCAAATACTTCGCCAACAAATCCTCGTAGTACGGCTTCACATCCGCAAGCTTCGGACGGTTTGGGTTTTTTGAATACAGGTCGTACGGATTGAAGCGCTGCACCCACGGTTTCATTGCGTCGTCTTGCGCGTTGCAGAGGTGCTGATATTCGTTCTCGCGGTGCCACGCGTAGAAGCTGTGAAAGCGAATCATGTAGAGCCCTTCCATTGGGATGTACGGCTTCATCATGTGATACAGATATTCGTCGTGACCCCAGCTCATGTGTACGTTTTCTAAGCCGCACTTTTCGCTGTAAACGCCAAGCTTCGTTTGCAGTTCAGGGCGCTTCGAATCGGGGTTCAACGCGAAGAATTCGGAGTACACGTTCTTCGGGGAATAAGCGCAGCCCGTGGGGAATGTGTCGCCCACAACGGCCCATTGCGGCTCGCCGAACAAGCACAGCACTTTGCCGAGGTCGTGAATGAATCCCGTGAGCACCATCCACTCGGGCTCATTGTTGGCGCGCATGGCTTCGGCGGTTTGAATAAGGTGATCGATCTGCGGCAACGCGATGTCTGGGTCGCTGTCGTCGACGAGCGTATTGAGGTAATCCAGCGCTTCCCACGGTGTCATCGTACGGCGATTAAATTGCAGAAACTCCGCCTTTTTCGCGAGCACGAAATCGTAAGTTTGCTTCGCATGATTTTCACGATAAAACTCGCGCACGGTATCAACCGCGTCGGCGCGCTGCGGCGCCGCGTAGTCGCGATACGCGGCTTTCTTTTCGTCTACGGCTAGTTCCACTGCGCTCATGCGGCCTCCGCTAGTTTCTTGAGATTTTTCAGCCCTGCCTCGAAGTCCGGGCCGACCAATTTGTCCATGAACAATCCAAACCATCGAAAGATAGGGTTCATGCCGCCGTCGCCGTTAATGCTCCACGTTACTTTGGTACCGTTGCCTTCGGGCGTAAACGTTAAGTCACCGCTTGCTGGCTTCATGTCCTCCATTGTGAGGATGTACCCGATGCGCTTGTTGGACTCAACCGCTGACCATTCCATGCCGCCGTTGCCTTCGGACTTGCTTTTCCACGTCCACTTCGAACCCGCGGCCGCTTCCGGGCCCGCGTAAGTGAGTTGCATGCTGGGGTCGCGCTGATTCCAGACGCTCCATCGCTTCCATTCTTTTTGGTTTACCACCAGCGGAAAAACCTTATCGACGGGCGCGCTGATGCTTACGCTGCGTTGTGCAGAATAGGTCGCGGGCAGGAGAAAGCCCACCGCCAAAACTAGGATCACTAGGCCGACCAAATATTTGAGGATTTTGAGAGCAATAGACATGGGGCGCTCCTATAGATGATATGGATGAGTGATTCTCGCGCAATTTAGGCGAATGCGATACATTGCGCCGCCGCAATGCGAAACCTGTAAACCAACAGTCGCACGCCGCGTTAACGACCCGACCCAAGCTCGGGCCGCTTTGATACTCACAGGAAAACAAGATGAAACGCTCCCTCCTTGCAGTCACGCTCGCTGTCGTATCCACGAGCGCAGCGTTCGCGCAATCGACGATCAAAATCGGTGAAATCAACAGCTACAAAGCGCAGCCCGCTTTCCTTGAGCCCTACAAAAAAGGCTGGGAGTTGGCCCAAGACGAAATCAACAAGGCAGGCGGCGTTAACGGCAAGAAACTTGAAACGATTTTCCGTGACGACAATGGCACGCCCGGCGACGCAGTGCGCGCCGCGGAAGAGTTGGTCTCACGCGAAAAAGTCGCACTGATTTCCGGCACGTTCTTGTCAAACGTTGGCCTCGCCGTGGGCGATTTCGCGAAGCAACGTAAAGTGCTGTTCATCGCGAGCGAACCGCTGTCGGACAAAGTGACATGGGGTAATGGCAATGCGTACACCTATCGCCTGCGCGCCTCAACGTACATGCAAACGACCATGCTGGTGCCGGAAGCTGCCAAGCTGAACAAGAAGCGTTGGGGCATCGTCTACCCGAACTACGAGTACGGACAGTCGGCTGCGCAGTCGTTCAAAAAATTGCTGATCGCGGCGCAACCGGCGGGTGGCGTTGAGTTCATTGAGCAAGCCGCACCGCTTGGAAAGATCGATGCGGGATCGGTCACGCAGGCGCTGCTGGATGCGAAAGTGGACGCCATTTTCAACGTGACCTTTGGCGCGGATCTTCAAAAGTTTGTGCGCGAAGGCAACACGCGCGGTTTGTTTAAAGGCCGCCCTGTCGTGAGCTTGCTCTCAGGCGAACCAGAGTATCTCGACACGCTGAAGGACGAAACACCCGAAGGCTGGTGGGTAACCGGCTACCCGTGGGATCAGGTCAATACGCCCGACAATAAAGCCTTTCGCGAGGCCTACGTTGCCAAGTACAAAGACACGCCACGTCTGGGCTCGGTGGTGGGCTACGCAACGGTGAAGTCGATCGCTGCCATGCTCAAAAAATCCGGCTCAACCGACACCGCGAAAATGCAAGCGGCGATGAAGAATTTGGTGGTCGATAGCCCGTTCGGAAAGATCACCTGGCGCGCGCAGGACAATCAGTCAACCATGGGCGCGTTTGTCGGACGGCTCACCCAAAAAGATGGCAAGGGCATGATGACCGGCTGGCGCTACGTGGACGGCAAGGATGTGATGCCGACCGACGAAGAAGTGAAGCGTTTGCGCGCAAACTAGCACCTAACGACGCCCGTCGCGCGCAGAATCGCGAAATCCGAATTCCCCGCCGCGACCTAGCTTAGGCGGACGGTTGTCTACATTTGGCGACAAGTTGCGTGTGTTTGCCGCGCATTCGTGCCTCAGCACTTGAAAAACCGCAATCGCCCTTAAAATCGTACTGAAGTGTGGCTTTGCGGACTCGCCTGTTGCGGGAATTCGAAGCGACTGGAGTTCTCTGCGTGAACAACATGCTCAAAAATATCGGCATCTGGGTGGTCATCGGCCTCGTGGTGCTGACCGTGGTGCAACAGTTCGATAAGTCAAGCCGCAAGAGCGATGACGTGCCTTACTCCGCGTTTATCGAAGATTTGCGCGGCGGCAAAATCACCGAGGCCGTGATTGAGGGACGCAATGTCGTCTACCGCACGGGCGAGGCCAAACGTACAACTTACGTGCCTGGTGGCTACGACAAAGACTTAATCAACGACATGCTGAAGAACAACGTGAAGTTCTCGGGCAAGGCCGAAGAAGGCCCATCGTTACTGTCGAACGTCCTCTTCTCATTTGGTCCGATCCTGCTGCTCATCGGCGCGTGGGTGTTCATGATGCGCCAGATGCAGGGCGGCGGCAAAGGCGGTGCGTTTAGCTTCGGCAAGAGCAAGGCGCGCCTGCTCGACGAAACCAACAACACGACCACATTTGCTGACGTCGCCGGTTGCGATGAAGCCAAAGAAGAAGTCACTGAAATCGTTGATTTCCTGAAGGATCCGAGCAAGTTTCAAAAGCTTGGTGGGCGTATTCCCCGTGGCGTGTTGCTCGTCGGCTCGCCGGGTACCGGTAAGACGCTCCTCGCGAAAGCCATTGCGGGCGAAGCGAAAGTACCGTTCTTTTCGATCTCCGGTTCGGATTTCGTCGAGATGTTCGTCGGCGTCGGTGCCTCGCGTGTTCGAGACATGTTTGAGCAAGCCAAGAAAAACGCGCCCTGCATCATCTTTATTGATGAGATTGATGCGGTCGGTCGTCAGCGCGGTGCTGGACTTGGCGGCGGCAACGATGAGCGCGAGCAAACGCTAAACCAAATGCTCGTTGAAATGGATGGCTTCGAAGGCTCGCAAGGCGTGATCGTGATCGCCGCGACCAACCGTCCTGACGTGCTTGACCCTGCATTGATGCGTCCAGGCCGTTTCGACCGCCAAGTGGTTGTGCCGCTGCCAGACATTCGTGGTCGCGAGCAAATTTTGCAAGTGCATATGCGCAAGGTGCCGATTGCGGCCGACGTGAAGGCGCAAGTCATCGCGCGCGGTTGCCCCGGCTTCTCCGGTGCGGACATCGCAAACCTGGTAAATGAAGCGGCGCTCTTCGCCGCGCGCGGCAACAAGCGCCTCGTTGACATGGAAGACTTTGAGCGCGCAAAAGACAAGATTTACATGGGTGCAGAGCGCAAGTCGATGGTCTTGTCCGAAGACGAGAAGCGCGCCACGGCGTACCACGAGTCGGGTCATGCGATCGTGGCCACAATTTTGCCGAAGGCAGATCCTGTTCACAAAGTGACGATCATCCCGCGCGGCCGCGCATTGGGTGTGACCTGGCAGTTGCCTGAACGAGATCGCATTTCGCTGTACAAAGATCAGATGCTGACCGAAATATCGGTACTGTTTGGTGGCCGCATCGCTGAAGACTTGTTTGTCAAAAACATTTCAACGGGCGCGTCGAATGACTTCGAGCGCGCTACAAAAATCGCACGCGATATGGTGACTCGATACGGCATGAGTGACGTGCTCGGCCCGATGGTTTATGCGGACAATGAAGGCGAAGTGTTCCTTGGTCGGAGCGTGACGCAGACACGCACGATGTCAGACACCACGATGCAGACCGTCGATAAAGAAATTCGCCGAATCATTGACGAGCAATACGCGGTGTCGACGAAAATCCTGCAAGACAACGCGGACAAGGTAGAAGCCATGACGGCAGCGTTGATGGAGTTCGAAACCATTGACGCCGATCAGATCGCCGACATCATGGCGGGACGTCCGGTTCGTTCGATAAAGACTTACAACACGCCCGGCAGCTCGGGCGGTGATTCCACTCCCGGTGCCGCAGTGGTCGCCGCGGACGTAGTGGAAGGCAACACTGATGCAGACCCAGCCGCAGCCGCTGCGCCTAAAGCAGCGCCGGACACTCCCTAGCGTCGTGAACGCCGCGCTGCGGCGATCGGCGCAAGCGATGGCGACCCTCGGGTCGCCATTCGCGTTTTCGGGGATGCGTCGATTTGCGAGTAGATTTGTTACGTGTTGGCTTAGCCTAATCGGTTTTTCGGTCGCGGCTGGCGCACCCGCCTCAAATACCGCGACAGTAGGTGATCTTTCCGATTTCATTCTCAATGTCGCTCGATATGCCGCGTGGCCCGCTGACCCTAACCGCAAAGTCCTGACAATTTGCCACGCACACGGCGGGGCGTCGCACACGGGGAGCCTGGCAACTGACGCACCGGCGACTGTTAAGGGCCTGCCTGTGGTCTGGCGCATGGTCGCCAACGTCGCTCAGGTGTCTGGCTGCAATGTGTTGTGGCTCAACGCTGACGTTCGACCCGCACCTCGCGAGTGGCTAGCTGCCACACACGACTTGCCTATTCTTTCGATCAGCAATTACGCAGACTTCACGGCTGATGGCGGCATCGTCGGTGCATACCGCGTTGGCAATGACTGGCGATTTGAGATAAATCTGGAATCGTTGCAGCGCTCGAAAGTTAATATTGCTGCGGCAGCGTTGCGCCTGAGTCAACGCCCGAAACCTGCGCCGACTGGCAGTGGGGAGGCGCGATGAACCTTCGCCGCGCATACTCAAGTTATTCGTTGACGCGACGCGCGACCTTGGCGACGGTCGCGACATTGGTCGTCATGCTCGCTTTCGCGGGTGTTTCGTTGGCACTATTGTTTTTGAAGGGGCAGGTCGACCAGAGTCGCATTACTGCTTTGACGCAGGCGAACGTTGCATCCAGCACGATTACTGCTGCGGTACGTTTTGGCGGTTACGACGTGATTGCCGATTCGCTTCGAGTGTTTGATTCGGGACCAGGACACGACTCTGCCGCCGTGTACAACCGTAGTGGACACCTCGTTGCAGAGCTGGTTGCCCCCGGTGAATCTCGGTTCCCGTCTGAAATTGGCGGAGTGATTCATTGGCGCGAGGGCGTATTTGACGCCCGTTCGGTGCAGCACGCGCTACGCGATGAGCAGAGCGATCCTGCCGCGGCGCCGATCGCAACAGTCGTCGTCAAGCCCAATGTGAAAGCGCTGCACGCTTCGCTGTGGCGAGCCTTGGCGGTTCTCTGCGTAGTTCTTGGCGTGACCATACTCGCAGGGGTGTTGGTAGCGCAGGCGGTGAGCCGGGCATTGCTGCGCCCCGTCACTGAGCTCAACGCATGGGTCGAGGAAGTGAGCGCTTCGCACAATCTCGCGACGCCGGCGCCTCGTGGAGGCGGGCTCGAAGTTAACCAATTGACTACGAGTTTCGAATCGCTCATCGCTCAAGTGGCCGAACAAAATCGGGAACTGAAGCGCAAGCAATATGAGTTAAAAGTCTCGAACGCTCATTTGGAATCAATGGCATTTTCTGATGCGCTTACCGGACTGCCAAACCGGCCAATGTTTGAAACGACGCTCACGACCAGCATTGAGAAAGCGAACGCGCTCGGCAGCCCGTTAGTGGTGTTATTTATCGATTTGGATGAACTCAAGAAAATCAATGATCAGCACGGCCACGCGAAAGGTGATGCTGCCTTGCGCGCAACCGCTGCGCGAATTCGTAGAGCACTGCGGTCGGGCGACTTTCTAGCACGCCTTGCGGGTGATGAGTTTGTCGTCGTGTCTTCGGGCGCAAGCACGCCGGCTGACGCCGTTAAACTGGGCGAGCGACTTGCGGTGTGGCTGGGAATTGCACTGCCGGAAGATGATTGGGCGCATCCGGTCCGGGCGAGTATTGGTGTGGCCGTCTTTCCTGATCACGGCGAAGACGTTCGAGCGTTGGTGCATGCCGCAGATATGGCCATGTATCGTGCCAAGGCGCTTCCCAACGAGGACGCCATACGCGTGGTGTGCGCCACTTCGTTGCCTCGCGCTGCTTCCGCCCGCAGACCCCCAACTACAAACGTCATCACGTTGCCCACTACAGGGCGCAAATCACAAGTCGGAAAGTTGCTCTCATGAATCCCCACTCTTTGCTGCTGATTCTTTGTCGTTACATGTGGGCGGCCGCAGTCGCCGCAACGCTTGTTGGCTGTGCGAGTACGCCGCCGCCAGCTGCGCCGGCTGCGCCAGCCACACCTCCACCTAGAGCCGAACGGCTGGCCGCTCTTGGCTTTGAGAAGACGGATGAAGGTTACGTGCTTAACTTGCCCGGACCACTGCTTTTTGATTCTGGCAGTGATGTGTTGAGCGAGGGCGCAAAGGGCGTGCTTTCCAAGCTGGCGAAGGATCTAATCGCGCTAGAAATTAGGAAATTGCGCCTGTTTGGTCATACTGACAACGTAGGCGGCGTGGAATTCAATCGCAGCTTGTCCTCGCGCCGTGCCGACGCGGTAGCGCGGTTTATGGCCGCTAACGGTTTCAGGGATGAAAGTTTGGAGCGTCGCGGCTTCGGCTTTGATCGCCCATTGGCTGGAAATGAAACGCCGGAGGGGCGAGCGAAAAACCGTCGAGTCGCTGTGATCGTTCCGTTCGAGTAGTAGCTCTTATCGATCGTGGCGTATAGGTACCCTTACGGTCGCGTTTCGTTCTTTGCAGTGTGCGCCTGCACGTAGCTCGTCAAAAATGACTGCATGCCCGTGACCTCGAAATTATGTGGGCTCCAGTCGATGTCGACTAATTCTTTGCGATGTCGACCCAAGTAGGCTTGTGCTACGAGCGGGCCAACGTTCGTGGTAGCCGCGACCGCGACGCGAACATACGCGTCGGTCTCGAAAGCATCAAGCCTTTCAATATCAGCTGCAGTCACGTCGTGATACAGCCTGCCGCAGATTGGCGGCGCGCTGTTCGCTACAACGAGTACTGGATAGGCTTCGTCGCGAACGCATAGCCGACGAAAACCGCGAATAGTTGCGTCCGATGATTGATACGACCCGCTCACCACACGCTGCCACACCGGCGAATACATCAGCGATCCGTAGGTGAAAACGTTGAAGCTTTCAGCGCCCATTACGCGACTCCTTTAGTGCGGCGTTCGCAGCATTTTCTCCTGAAATAACCGCCGCCTCGATCGTCGCGGGCAAGTCTGGGCAACACCAGTCACCTGCCAGATGAATGCGGCCAATGCTCTTCGGTAAGGAGCTTAGCAATTTCGTTTGCGCGGGACTGCACGAGTAGGTGGCTCGTTTTTCGGTGATCACAAATCGCCAGCTTGGAACTGGTAACCGGTAGCTGCGAGCCAATTGATGGAGCGTGCTTGCGACTAAAGACGCTTCATCTTCACTGCGATGGTGCGCACTAATAACAACCGCAGCGCGCCATCCTCCAGTATGCAATCTCGACCAAAACAGCCATTGGCCGGGTTCACCGTCGAGCATACGCATCGGCACTCCGTTGTCGGGTGACGGCGACACATACGCAAATTCAAAATACAGCGTCGTTATCGGCTCGTAGGTCAATGTCTTGAGCGAGTCGGCGAGCAGATCCGCAGCAGGCTCTCGTGAGAGCAGACGCGGCACATGCTGCGGTGCTACAGCCGTTATCACCGCATCGAAGTTGTGAGTGCTATCGCCCCAAACGACGGCTGCGCCATCTTCAGTGTTGATGACCGAAGTCGCTGCGGTACCTATTCGAATGTTTCCGCCTCGTGTTTCGATTTCCGCTAGGGCTGGCGCCGGGAAGACCGCCGTCAGGTCAGTTGTCGGAATGATCATTCGGCTTGCTTGTTTTTCTCCAGCGAACGTTCGCCGAAGCACCTCGACGAACACGACAGCGGAAGCTTTTTCAGGCGGTGTGTTTAGGGCTGCGATGCACAGTGGCGCCCAGATGAGTTGGCGCATAACCATGGGTTGCTCAGCGATGAGCGCCGCCACAGTCGCTAACGGGTCAATTGCGCTGCCCCGCAAGATCCGGGCAGCCCAGGTTATTGCCGCAATTTTTTCTGCTGCGCGGAGGCCGTCAGCGGCGATTAGGCCGACCAGCAAATTCCAAGGCTCGGGCATCTCGGGCGCACGAATACCTAGCGACGGCATAATATTTGGAGCGGAGCGTAGCGTCAGTGGTAGCGCCAGCAGCGGCACTTCGCTGGCAGGATGCAGACTGCGGATCAGGGACGTCGTCCGCTCGTAGGCTCCAAGCAACAAGTGCTGTCCATTGTCGACAGAACGGCCGTCTCGGTCCACGCGGCGTGCCCGACCACCAGGAGTCTGAGTGGATTCATAAATGCTTACATGCGCACCGGCGCGTGAAAGTGTCAGCGCCGCCGCAACGCCCGCCCAGCCGGCCCCAATTACTGCGATTGAATTCATGCGAAGCTGACGGTTTTCCAAGCCAACCACAATTTGCGTATCGGCGTTAGGGCAACACGATGTTCGAGCACGCGGAAACCGTCGCGGCGAATTTCTTCGAGCAGCGCGCGATAAATGGCTCCCATCGCCAGTCCCGCGCGCTGCGCTCGCCGATCCTGCGCAGGAAGTTCCTGTTCCGCCCGTTGATAGGCGATGATGGCGCGATCGTATTGGCGTTTCATGAGACCCTGAAAGTCTCCGCCTCCGGTGACATCGCATCGAAGCAGAGCGCTCGCGGACACGCCGCACGCCTGAAGATCTTCCAGCGGCAAGTAAATTCGACCACGCCGCGCGTCCTCACCCACATCGCGAATGATGTTGGTGAGTTGCAATGCTTCACCCATGGATCGCGCATAAGCCAAAGTCGCTGGATTATCCGGGGATTGCATGCCGAATATTCGGGCGCTCACTTCACCCACGACGCCCGCGACTTTGTAGCAGTATTCCGTCAACTCCTCCGCGCTCAGATAGCGCGTCTTCTCAAGATCTTGCTGCATGCCGTCTATTACCGTTTGCAACGCGCCTTGGGGCAATCGCATGGGGCCGATGTGAGGGGCTAGCGCTTGCATCACCGGATGCTGAGCCGCGCCGGAATACAAACTTTCGACCTCTCGTCGCCAGTACGTAAGCTTGACCCGCGCTACGTTCGGATCAGTCACATCGTCGACTACGTTGTCGACTTCGCGGCAGAACGCGTAGAAGGCGGTGATGGCGCGTCGTCGCGTTTCGGGCAAGAATCGAAATGCGTAATAGAAGCTCGACCCCGACTGGGCTGCAGTATTTTGGCAATATTCGTCTGGAGTCATAGCGGAAGCCGTCGCGCATCGAGCCAAGCGCGTGTTGCAAGATAGGTGAGCCTTGGCAAATCGTACCAGCGAAGCGTGGGTCGAATCCGCGCGTCAAAGTCATTGGCCGCAATCTTTTCGAGAATGCGCAAGCCACCGGCGATGGTAAACGCAATTTCTAAACGGAATCGACCCGACAAGTGGGTCAGCAGACCAACCCCCGAACGCATCAATGCTTCTGCGCGTTCGCACTGAAATCGGAGAAGTGCTTTGTGTTCCGGAAACTCCGGGAAGCGATCGACCGACACCCCATGCGCAGCGAAGTCCTCCAGCGGAACATAAATACGACCGCGACTGGCATCCAGGCCGGCATCTTGCCAAAAGTTGATGAGCTGTAGAGCGCTGCAAATCGCGTCACTTTGGCGTAGGGCCTGTGGATGCTGCACGCCAACCAATGCCAGCATGAGGCGCCCCACAGGATCCGCTGACCGCGCGCAGTAGTCGAGCAACTGATCGAATGTTTCGTAACGACCAGTGCGTGCATCTTGGCGAAAGGCGCTTAGCAATGCGTGAAATAAGTCTTCACTTACTCCCGGAAGGTTCGCGTTGCGCAAGGCACTCAGACCAAGCACTGTAGGCGCAAGTGGGCGCTCGCCCCGAAAAAGTGACCGGATGTCTAGGCCTAACGCGTCAAGTGTCTTGATCCGCTCGTCCGGAGATTCATCACCTTCATCCGCTACGTCATCCGCATGTCGCGCGAAGCGATAGATCGCGGCCACGAATGGACGCATGCTTGGGGGGATCAAAAAGGACGCGACGGGAAAATTTTCGTAGTGCTGGTCAACAGCCATCGGGTGGTCACGCGTGGCAAAGACGAGGTAGCTATAATAGTGGGTTACGCGAATGTGGCGGAATTGGTAGACGCACTGGATTTAGGTTCCAGCGCCGTAAGGTGTGTGGGTTCGAGTCCCTCCATTCGCACCAGGTCATCTTTAGCATGCCCTCCCCCGAGTGACATTGAACAAGTGATCGCAAGGGCGCTGCCGCAAGAAAATTCGGCAGCGTTGGGCATTGCTATGTGCTTTGTTAGCTAACTTTGAGTGAACGCAATTTTGGCGTTCCGATGGAAAGAAAGACATGTCCACGCAGATCGAGCAACTCAGTGCGCTTGAGCGCCGCTTCACGATGAGCATTCCCGTAGCTGCCATCGCGTCGGAAACCGAAACCCGTATCAAACGCTTGGCCCGTACGGTCAAAATGTCTGGCTTCCGCCCGGGTAAAGTACCGGTGAAAATGGTCGCTTCGACATACGGGCCGCAGGTGCGCTCGGAGGTGTTGTCAGACGAAGTGAACAAGAGCTTTGGCTCTGTGGTCGAGGCAAATAAGCTGCGCGTCGCGGGCTACCCGCGCATTGAGCCGAAGGCCGATGCCGCGAACGCTGAGAATTTTGAGTTCACGGCCACTTTTGAAGTGTTCCCCGAAATCGCATTTGCTGACCTTGGCGCACTCTCCATCGAACGCCCTATCGTAGAGGTTAAAGACGAAGACGTAGCACGCACAGTAGAGACTCTTCGCAAACAACGTGTTCGTTTCGAATCCAAAGACGGCGCTAGCGAAGACGGCGATCGTCTCATCGTGGATTTTGTTGGCGAGATCGACGGCGTTGCGTTCGACGGTGGATCTGCGAAAGATTTTGGCATGGTGCTCGGCGAACGCCGCATGCTGCCGGAGTTCGAAGCTGCGGCACGCGGTCTGAAAAAAGGCGAATCCAACAAGTTTGATCTGACTTTCCCTGCAGACTACTTTGGCAAAGACGTTGCCGGAAAGACCGCCAAGTTCACGCTGACAGCGAAAGATGTGGCTAAGCCTATTCTTCCTGAGGTCGATGCGGAGTTCGCCAAGGCATTCGGCATTTCTGGGGGCAGCGTCGAGGCGTTGCAGACCGAAGTTCGCGGTAATTTGGAACTTGAGCGTAAGCGTCGTGTTTTCCAAAGCGTTCGCGATCAGGTGTTCGCGGGCCTACGGAAGCAGGCAACGCTTGAAATTCCGAAAGCGTTGGTCGCTGCTGAAGCGGAGCGCATGGCGCAATCGGCTTCTGAAGAAATGAAATCGCGTGGCGCTACGGGTGACGCTGCTGTTATGTCGCCGTCAACGTTTGAGCCTGGTGCGACGGAGCGTGTGGCGATGGGGTTGATTGTTGGCGAGCTTGTGCGAGCCCATGATCTGCAAGCGACGCCGCAACAAGTACGCGCGCTGCTTAATGAGCAGGCGCAGAGTTACGAGAAACCTGATCAAGTCGTGGCTTGGTACTACCAGGATCAAAATCGCCTGTCCGAGTTTGAGGCCATTGCGCTGGAGCAAAACGTAGTTGACTACGTGCTCAAGGCCGCCAAAGTCTCCGATAAGGTAGTGCCGTTTTCCGAGTTGATCGGTCAACAAGCCGCGTAATTTTCGTGGGCTTACGCTCGCCATTGAAAGCGGCGAGCTTGCCTCCATAATTACTAGCAGCGTAGCCGGGTTTTCTGGCCGCAACTTTCCAGAAAGATCAGGAATACCGATCATGACTCAGTGGACCTCTCCGTTCGCATCGTCCGCCGGTTTCACCAGCCCGCATGCGGGCGGGCCGCAAGGCTTGGGCCTTGTCCCGATGGTGATTGAGCAAAGCGGACGCGGTGAGCGTGCGTTTGACATTTACTCGCGCTTGCTTAAAGAGCGCATTATTTTTCTGGTGGGTCCGGTGACGGACGAGACGGCGAACCTAATTGTTGCCCAGCTGCTGTTTCTTGAATCGGAAAATCCTGAGAAAGACATCAGTTTCTACATCAACTCGCCGGGCGGGTCGGTATCCGCTGGCATGGCGATTTTCGACACTATGCGCTTCATCAAACCAGATGTCAGCACGATGTGTATCGGTATGGCCGCCTCAATGGGCGCATTTTTGCTCGCGGCTGGCACCAAAGGCAAACGCTTTGCGCTTCCCAATTCGACTGTAATGATTCACCAGCCATCAGGCGGCTTCTCCGGGCAAGTGTCGGACATTGAACGCCACGCGAGTTATATCGTTCGCCTCAAGCAACGTTATAACAAGCATATGGCGGATTTCACGGGCCGCCCTCTGTCCGAGGTTGAGCCAGCGTCTGATCGCGATAACTTCATGACCGCAGAGGAAGCGCTCTCGTTTGGCATGGTTGATCGCGTCCTCTCGACGCGCGCTGAGCCGTTGCCAGCTGCTTAGCTACATAGTCGGTGCGGGTGTGGCGACACACTGGCAACTCAGAGCATGATTCTCTAATTTTTCTGGCCGAAGCGCACGCTGGTCTGCGGTAAGCGCTGCAAAGCGCTACACTGCGTTGAACACGTGCAGGTCACATTGGACCAAAAAGTTTTATGGCCGAAAAGTCATCGAGCGATAAGCTCCTCTACTGTTCGTTTTGCGGCAAAAGCCAGCATGAGGTGCGCAAGCTGATTGCGGGCCCGTCTGTGTTCATCTGCGACGAATGCATTGATTTATGCAACGACATCATCAAAGAAGAGGTTACGGCAGATACCGCTGACCGCTCTGGTGCGAAACGGCTGCCAACTCCGCACGAAATTCGGGAGAAACTTGACCAATACGTGATTGGGCAAGAGCACGCAAAAAAAATTCTCTCGGTAGCGGTCTACAACCACTTCAAGCGCATTGATGCCAACCTCAAGGACAATGATGTTGAGTTGGCGAAGAGCAACATTCTCGTAGTCGGTCCTACAGGCTCAGGGAAGACGCTGCTGGCGCAAACGCTAGCCAGACTGCTCGACGTACCCTTCGTCATAGCTGACGCCACCACATTGACCGAGGCGGGTTACGTCGGCGAAGATGTCGAAAACATAATTCAGAAGCTGCTTCAAACCTGCGACTACGATGTCGAGCGCGCGCAGCGCGGCATCGTTTACATCGACGAAATTGACAAGATTTCACGCAAAGGCGAGAACCCGTCGATTACGCGTGATGTATCAGGCGAAGGCGTGCAGCAAGCACTGCTCAAACTCATCGAAGGTACCAATGCCTCCGTGCCTCCACAGGGCGGGCGCAAGCACCCTAATCAGGAGTTTGTAACTGTTAACACTGCCAATATTCTGTTCATTGTTGGTGGCGCATTCGAGGGCTTGGATCGCATCATCCGGCAGCGTTCGGCAAAAACGGGTATCGGTTTTGGTGCTGAGGTTGTGTCGCCCGACGATCGCAGCACGATAAGTGCCCTCCTGCGCGATACCGAGCCTGACGACTTGATCCGTTTTGGTCTTATACCGGAGCTGGTCGGTCGCCTGCCGGTGGTTGCAACCCTCGATGAGTTGAACGAAGCCGCCTTGATCGAAATTTTGGTGCGGCCGAAAAACGCGTTGATCAAGCAATATCAAAAAATGTTCCGCCTCGAGAACGTGGAGTTGGAAGTGCGCGAGAGCGCGCTCGCGGCGATTGCTCGACGAGCGATCAAACGACGTACTGGGGCACGCGGCCTGCGCTCGATAGTTGAATCTCTGCTACTCGACATCATGTATGACCTACCGTCGCTAAGTAATTTGCAACGCGTCGTTATCGACGAAACAACGATTGAAAACGACGCCCGCCCCTTATTGATTTACAGCGAACCAAGCAAAGTTGCCTGATCTGCAGATTTTGTAACCGTGTGGTTCGCGCGAAGATATGAAAGTTCGCAATGTCTGATACGAACCTCCCTGACGACGACACCAACGATAACAACGAAACGTTGACTTATCCGCTGTTGCCATTGCGCGACGTCGTTGTATTTCCGCACATGGTGATCCCGCTCTTCGTGGGGCGCCCAAAATCCATCAAAGCCCTTGAAGTGGCGATGGAGAGCGGCAAACATATTTTGTTGGTCGCTCAAAAGTCCGCGGCCAAAGACGATCCTACCCCCGAGGATTTGTACGATACCGGTTGTGTGGCGACTGTATTGCAAATGCTTAAGTTGCCCGACGGCACCGTCAAAGTGCTCGTTGAAGGATTGCATCGTGCGCTACTGACAGCACTCACTAACAACGGTGAATTTTTCTCTGGTGAAGCGCATCCGATTGCGTCGAGCGAAGATGGCGCGGCCGAAGTGGAAGCGTTGCGACGCGCACTACTCGCCAACTTTGATCAGTTTGTAAAGCTAAACAAAAAAATTCCCGCTGAGATTCTGGCTTCGATGGCTGGTATTGACGACGGCGGTCGACTCGCTGATTCCATTGCTGCACATTTGCCTCTTAAGCTTGAGCAAAAGCAGGAAGTGCTTGAGGTGCCGTCGGTGGCCAAGCGCATCGAACACCTCATGGGTTTGATTGAGGCGGAGATTGACATCCTCCAAGTCGAGAAACGCATCCGCGGTCGCGTAAAGCGTCAGATGGAGAAGAGCCAGCGCGAGTATTACTTGAATGAGCAAGTGAAGGCTATTCAGAAGGAACTTGGCGACGGCGAAGATCAGGCTGAGATCGACGAGCTGCAAAAGAAAATCAAAGCGGCTGGCATGAGCAAGGAGGCGCTTGAAAAGGCGGAAGCGGAGCTCAAGAAACTTAAGATGATGTCGCCGATGTCAGCCGAGGCGACGGTCGTGCGAAACTATTTGGACGTTCTCGCTGGTCTGCCGTGGAAAAAGAAAAGCAAAGTTTCTAAAGATCTGCGCAAAGCGATCGAAGTGCTTGAGGCAGACCATTACGGCCTCGAAAAAGTTAAAGAACGCATCACCGAGTACCTTGCCGTACATCAGCGCGTGGATAAGGTCAAAGCCCCCATCCTGTGCCTCGTTGGGCCCCCGGGCGTGGGTAAAACCTCATTGGGTCAGTCCATCGCGCGAGCAACGAATCGTAAGTTCGTGCGCATGTCGTTGGGTGGCGTACGTGACGAATCAGAAATTCGCGGACATCGTCGAACGTACATTGGTTCATTGCCAGGAAAGGTCCTGACAAACCTATCTAAAGTGGGCGTGCGTAACCCTCTATTTCTGCTCGATGAAATCGACAAAATGGGACAGGACTTCCGGGGTGATCCGGCTTCCGCTTTGCTTGAGGTTTTGGATCCCGAGCAGAATCACACGTTTGCGGATCACTACGTAGAAGTTGACTTTGATTTGTCGGACGTGATGTTTGTGGCGACGGCAAACAGCTACAACTTGCCAGCCCCGCTGCTGGACCGCATGGAAATTATTCGCCTGTCTGGTTACACGGAAGACGAAAAAGTAAATATTGCTCAGAAGTATTTGTTGCCAAAGCAGATCACGAATAATGGCGTTAAGGCCGGTGAAATCGATGTGCGGGAAGATGCAATCCGCGACATCGTGCGCTACTACACCCGAGAGGCCGGCGTTCGTGGCCTAGAGCGCGAAATTTCCAAGCTATGCCGCAAAACGATTAAAAAAATCCTGACGCAAAAAGATAGCGCGAAGGCGGTTATCTCTGCCGAGAATCTTCCCGATTATCTTGGCGTTCGCAAGTACACCTTTGGCATCGCCGAAAGCGTCAATCAAGTGGGGCAAGTCAATGGTTTGGCGTGGACTGAGGTGGGCGGCGATTTGCTAACGGTTGAGGCCGTTGCACTGCCCGGAAAAGGTGGCGTGCGCCATACTGGAAAACTCGGCGACGTGATGCAAGAGTCGGTAGCCGCAGCGGTGTCCGTGGTTCGTGCGCGCGCGAAAAAACTGGGCATCAAGCCCGATTTTTACGAAAAAAACGACCTGCATTTGCATTTCCCAGAAGGTGCCGTGCCGAAGGATGGCCCCAGCGCGGGCATCGCCATAGCGACGGCTATAGTGTCGACGCTGACGGGCATTCCTGTGCGGGCGACGGTAGGTATGACGGGCGAGATCACGTTGCGCGGTGAAGTGCTGCCAATCGGCGGCCTGAAAGAAAAGCTTCTCGCGGCGCAGCGGGGCGGATTAACGACCGTGCTGATCCCGGAACAGAACGTGAAAGATTTGGCTGAAATTCCAGACAACGTTAAGAATGTTCTTGAAATTCGACCCGTGAAGTGGATCGACGAAGTTTTGGCGCTGGCCCTGGAGCACGCACCTACCGCGCTAGCTGACGACGCGCCGCAGCCGGTTGTCGCCGCTAAGGATGCCACGCCGACGGCGGAGGCTGTTGTTAAGCACTGATACAGCCATTCTTGGCGAGAGAGGCGCGATTTCGTAGTAGACTCGCGCCCTACGTTTTCCAAGCTCGCTTTGTTTGCGCCTCCAAGTGTGTACGAAGTGAAAAATTGTTTAAGTCCAAACCATTGGTGAAAGGGGACAAAAAAATATGAATAAGGCAGAACTGATCGAGAGTATCGCCAAGAGCGCAGACGTTTCGAAGGCCGCCGCAACGCGTGCGCTCGACGGCGCGATCAAGGCGATCTCTTTGGCGTTGAAGAAAAATGACGTTGTTACGCTCGTAGGTTTCGGTAGCTTTTACGTCGGCAAGCGTACCGCGCGTACAGGCCGCAATCCACGTACCGGTGCAGCTATCAAAATCAAAGCCGCAAAGGTTCCAAAGTTCCGCGCTGGCAAAGCATTGAAAGATGCGATAAACTAGCGGGCTTCGCTGATGCGTTTGTTCGAAATGGCAAATGTTCAGCGAACTCGGTCTCGGAAGTCTTGATGATTTAGCGAGAACGGGTGCTTAGCTCAGTTGGTAGAGCGTCGCCCTTACAAGGCGAATGTCGGGGGTTCGAGCCCCTCAGCACCCACCAAAACAGCTATAATGTTTTGACCACTGCGGAGTGGTAGTTCAGTTGGTTAGAATACCGGCCTGTCACGCCGGGGGTCGCGGGTTCGAGTCCCGTCCACTCCGCCACAGACGACATGAAAAAGGCGAACGTTAGTTCGCCTTTTTTGTATCTACTGCCCCCGAATCGCGCAATTTCCTTAGTACGCGCCGCTGTTCAACGTATCAACAGATAAACAGAGATTCCGATGTTTGATTTCGTCCACAAAAACAAGCGCCTAGTCCAGTTCATTCTCGCGCTCATTGCGTTGCCGTTTGCCTTTTTCGGCGTCGACAGTTACGTGCGCACAATGGGCGGCGACAAGGATGTTGCAACCGTCGGCGGTCAGCCAGTTTCTCCGCAGGATTACGAGAACGCTCTGCGCAATCAACAGGCGCAGATGCAGCGGATGTTGGGCAAGAACTACGA
>JAGNQL010000119.1 GCA_017989135.1 Burkholderiales bacterium | reverse complement strand
GTGCTCAGGGCCGGAACCATGTCGGCGAGAAACGGAACATCGCCAAAACCCATGATCGATACGCGACCCGGCACGGAGAGGCCTCGTGCCTTAGCCTCGGTCAGCACACCCAAAGCCAACAGATCCGAACTGCACACGATCGCATCGACTTCGGGGAGCTCGGCTAGGACGCGTTGCATCGCTTCGCGACCGCTCACGAGTGTGCGCGAGGAGCCTACGTTAACCTCAAAGACGGCGCCAAGACCATGCTTCGTCACAATCTCGGCAAATGCCACGGCGCGCCGGTCCGCGCGCTCATCGCTGGCACGAACTAGCGCAAACTTGCGACGACCTTTGCCGATCAAAAAGTTCGCAACCTCACGCCCGATGTCGGCATGTGAAAAGCCAACGAGCATATCTATTGGCGTCGGGGTGAGATCCCACGACTCTACAACCGGAATACCCGACGCCAGAAGACGCGTGCGCCCTCGTCCAGCTTGCAAAATCCCCGTCAAAAAAATGCCATCAGGGCGTCGGCCAATCACGGCCTCAAGCAACGCCTCCTCGCGCTCCACCGAGTACCCAGATTGGCCAAGCATTAGTTGGTAGCCAGCGTCAAACAATTCCGCATTCAAAGACTCAACCGTTTCCATGAACACCGACATCACAGTGCTCGGCACGACCGCAGCGATCAACCGACTACGCGAAGACGCGAGGCCGCCGGCCATTCGGTTGGGTACGTATCCAGTTCGTTGCACAGCATCGTGCACTTTCTGCAAGACCTCTGGGGAGACTTGCGTCGGCGTGTTCAGTGCGCGCGAAGCTGTGATCGGTGCCACGCCGGCCAGCTTGGCCACGTCGCGCAATGTGATCGCACCGCTTCCTCTTCGGGAACGTTTGACGTTGTTGTTTTCGTTCATTGTTCGTTAGAATGATCAAATGGTAGCGCTACCAATTCGCCGACTTGTTTACTGGATCTTGATCCAAACGCAGCGCCCCGCATGATAGTAGGAGTTTCAAGTGCCCGACAGCAAAGTACGCGAGCAAAACACGCCCCACACCATTCGTATGCACGAACGCGACAACGTCGCGATTGTTGCAAACAACGGTGGACTCGCTGAAGGAACGGTGTTGAGTGACGGACTTGTTTTGCGCGATCGCGTACCGCAAGGGCACAAAGTGGCGTTGGTTGCTATTGCTGCGAAGGCGCCGGTGTTCCGCTACGGCATTGCGATTGGGTACGCCCTCAACGAAATCCCGGCCGGCAGTTGGGTGTATGAGCGTCTGCTGCAGATGCCCGATGCACGCGGCCTAGAAAATCTTCCCATATCCACTGTTAAAGCGCCGGATTTACCGGCGCTAGAGGGCTACACGTTTCAGGGCTATCGCAACGCCGACGGCTCAGTGGGCACGCGCAACATTCTCGCGATCACGCAAACTGTGCAGTGCGTGGCGGGCGTGACCGAGTTTGCGGTACGCCGCATCAAGGCCGAGCTACTTCCAAAGTATCCCAATGTGGACGATGTGGTTGCGCTTGAACACGGCTATGGCTGCGGTGTAGCCATCGACGCGCCGGGCGCGGAAATCCCGATTCGCACGCTTCGCAACATTAGCCTGAACCCAAATTTCGGCGGCGAAGTCATGGTGGTGAGTCTCGGGTGCGAAAAATTGCAACCCGAGCGATTAATGCCGCCTGGCGTGATTCCGATTGCTGATCAGCGAGGCAGCGCCGATAGCAAACTCGACGTCGTCTGCCTGCAAGACGACGCACATGTGGGCTTCATGTCGATGATTGAATCGATAATGAGGCAAGCAGAGATTCATCTGAAACGACTCAACGCCCGGGTGCGGGAGACGGTGCCGGCAAGCGAGCTTGTTGTCGGCGTGCAGTGTGGCGGCAGCGACGCGTTTTCTGGCGTGACTGCAAACCCCGCCGTGGGCTTTTGCACCGACCTACTGGTACGCGCAGGGGCAAGCGTGATGTTTTCGGAAACGACAGAAGTGCGCGACGGCATCGACCAGCTCACCGCACGCGCGGTCACGCCGGAAGTCGCCGAAGCGATGATTCGCGAGATGGCGTGGTACGACGCTTACCTCACGCGGGGCGGAGTTGACCGCAGCGCCAACACCACGCCGGGCAACAAAAAAGGCGGACTCTCGAACATCGTCGAAAAAGCGATGGGTTCCATCGTCAAATCAGGATCGGCTCCGATCACCGGCGTGCTCGCCCCTGGCGAAAAGCTCAAAACCAAGGGACTCACCTACACCGCCACGCCCGCCAGCGACTTCATCTGCGGCACACTGCAACTCGCCGCCGGAATGAACCTACACGTGTTCACCACCGGACGCGGCACGCCGTATGGCCTCGCCGAATGTCCAGTGATCAAGGTCGCCACGCGCACCGACCTCGCCCGGCGCTGGCACGACCTGATGGACGTGAACGCCGGCACCATCGCCGACGGCACAGCGACTATCGAACAAGTCGGCTGGGAGCTGTTTCACCTTATGCTCGAGGTCGCTAGCGGTCGAAAAAAAACGTGGGCCGAGCAGTGGAAACTGCACAACGCGCTGGTCCTATTCAATCCGGCCCCGGTGACTTGATAACGCTGTTCGCCGGCGGTTCGCACAGACCGCATCTAGGGGGCGGGTTTCACATCAACGATCCAAAGGCTGCCACTTTCGCGGCCGACTTTGAACTTGATCTTGTCGCCGGTCTTTAGCGCGTCAATGATCGCGGCCTCCTTCACGCGAAACACCATGGTCATCGGCGGCATGTCGAGGCTCTTGATTTCGCCGTGCTTGATGGTTACCTTCATGGCCTCCTTATCGATCTTGCGAATCTCGCCGTCGGCCATGTCGGCGCTCGGTGCGACTGCCGCGGGCGCAGCCTGCGTAGTAGCCACGCTCGTAGCCGGAAGTAACGCGGCTAGGAGAATCGCGCTGGCCAGTTGACAGATCAACATGGCAGGTTTGGACGGAAGTAATTTCATAATGTTTTCCTCGTACGCGTTAGTGATGCGCATGCCCAACAGGCTTGCGGATTTGAACTTCAAAGTTGCCTTTCGACGTCGCTGCTGTGGCTGTCGCGCCCTTGGTTTGAACGTCACTTCGCAGAGGCTCCGGCAGCGTGCCGGTCCATTCGAACGCGACTTCTCCCTGTGGATGTTTGTACCAACCCGGATCGCTGTAGTCGCCGCTCTTTTGATCCTTGCGTACTTTGAGTACGCTAAACATGCCGCCCATGCCTACTGATCCGAATGGCCCCTGCCCGGTCATCATCGCAGCCGTGTTGTCGGGCAGCGGCATTTCCATCTCAGTCATGTCGTGCATCCCGCGCTCGCCCATCACCATGTAGTCGGGGATGAGTTGCGTGATTTTTTTTGCGAGACCTTGGTGATCCACACCGATCATGGTGGGCACGTTGTGACCCATCGCGTTCATCGTGTGATGGCTTTTGTGACAGTGAAACGCCCAGTCCCCGAGTTCATCAGCCAAAAATTCAAACTGTCGCATTTGTCCGACGGCGATGTCGGTGGTCACCTCGGGCCAACGCGCAGATTTCGGCACTGGCCCGCCGTCAGTGCCGGTCACCTCAAACTCGTGGCCATGTAGATGAATTGGGTGGTTCGTCATCGTTAGGTTGCCAACACGAATACGCACCTTGTCGTTGAGACGGACATTGAGTGAGTCAATGCCCGGAAACACGCGGCTATTCCAGCTCCAAATATTGAAGTCGAGCATCGTCATGATCTTCGGTGTGTACGCACCGGGGTCAACGTCATAGGCATTGAGCAAAAAGCAAAAGTCGCGGTCTACATCTGCAATCAACGGATGCTTCGCTTTCGGGTGCGTGATCCACAGGCCCATCATGCCCATTGCCATCTGCACCATCTCGTCGGCGTGCGGGTGGTACATGAAGGTGCCAGGACGACGCGCAACGAATTCGTAGACATAGGTTTTTCCCGGCGCAATAGGCGGTTGCGTCAGACCGGTGACGCCGTCCATTCCGTTGGGTAAGCGCTGACCGTGCCAATGCACGCTGGTAACTTCGGGCAATTTGTTGGTCACGAACATACGAACGCGATCTCCTTCCACAACCTCGATGGTTGGGCCTGGGCTTTGGCCGTTGTAGCCCCACAAATGCGCTTTGAATCCGGGCGCCATTTCTCGCACCACGGGCTCCGCGACGAGGTGAAATTCCTTCACGCCCGCGTTCATGCGCCACGGCAGCGTCCAACCATTGAGTGTGACCACCGGGTTGTACGGGCGTCCGGTGTTGGGCACCAGCGGCGGCATCGTGTCGGGTTTGGTTTGCAACACCGGTTCGGGCAGCGCAGCCATCGCGACGCGGCTCACAGAAGCCGCAGCGACTGCGCCGCCCGTGAGGCTCGCAGTGCGCAAAAAATCTCGTCTTGACCTCATACCAAAATCCTCGAATTCGATGCAATGAAAGGGGTTGTCATTGATGTTTTATTAGTGGTCCGCATCGCTGCCTCCGCCCATCGGTGGAAGCGCGCCGACGCTTCGCGCCATGGTGGGTCTGCCGACAGTGGATGCGCGCAGCGCCGCATCAGCCGACCAAAACTGTTGCAGCGCATCGATAGCAGCGATGACGCTGGTGGTTTGTTCGCGTGCATCAGCCAATAGTTCAAACACACCAATAATCATGCCGTTGTAGCGAAGCACGTTTTCGTCGGCAATCAACTTGCGCAGTGGAACAATCTCATCGCGGTAGTGTTTTGCAATGTCGTACGTGGTGCGATAGGCGGAGTAGCGCTCACGCAGATCGGACCCAGCAGCGCGCGTTGTGGCCTCAAGGTGATTGAGCGCCGCGAGGGCTTTCGCGTTCATCGCGTCGCGTTGCAAATCACCCCAATCAAACAGCGGCAGTTTCAAGGCAACTTCAAACCCGCGTGCATGGGTTCGTGCGCCATCCGACCGCTCAATGCTGGTATTGCGGATGACGCTTAACTCAATGTCGGTAAAGCTGTGAATCGCCCCAAATCCCTGCGCCACCGCAGCAGCGTTAAGTGCCGCTTGCGCCATCTTCACATCGAGACGCCCGCGACTGGCCTCGCGGCCGACCTCTTCGGGCGTACGTGCTTCCTTCGGTAGGTCAGGTAAGCGAGCGGGAAGCTGCATTTGCTTGGCTTGCGTGTCGCTCAGGCCAAGCGCGCGAACGAGTGCCTCGTTCGAGGCGGTCGCTGCCTGTTGCGCCATAGCCAAGCGCGTAGTCGCATCTGCGTAAAACGCCTGCTGCCGCGCGCGTTGCAGCTTGTTGAAATTGCCCACCGCGCGCATGCGCTGCGCGAGTTCAGCGCTGGCCTCGGCGGAATCTTTCACTTGTTGCGCGTAGACCAGAGATTGATGCGCAGCAACTGCGGCGACCCATGCCTGCCTCGCCTGCGTGATCTTATCGACCACATCTGAGCTCAATTGCAATTGCACTTGTTCGACACGCGCTAACGCACTGCGCTGCCGCTGTGGCAAGGTCAGCACGTCGAGCAATCCGAACGCAAGCATGCGTCCGATGTCGGTTTCGTGCGGCAGACGCAGTCGCTCTAACGTGAGAATCGGATTGGGTATACGACCGCTTTGTGCAGCCGCCGCAGCCTCGGCCCAACGCTGCGCTAGGAGCGCCTGCACGTCGGGACTATTGATGAGCGCCAAATGCACGGCGTCATCGGCCGAGAGCGGTTTGGCAAGCAGCGCGGCGGCCGTGTTTTGCAACTCACCCCGCTGGCGATCATTCAACGCGAGCGTAAGCTTTCCACCGGTGAACGCGCTCGCGTCCTGATTGGTTCGCGCAACCACTTGCTGTACGTCGACCGTGGCGCAACCGCCCACCAGCGCCAACGCGCTCGCACCCAAGATACCAAACGCTTTACGTGTTCGCGATGCGGCGGGGGTGCTATGCGCACCGTAAGCGCGATAGAACGAGCGCGGCGCTACGCTAGGTGGTTCATTGTCAAGGAGACTCATGGTTTGGCTCCGTGCCCCGCGTGCGGACTTGGCGAGGCAGGTCGCGCGGTCGCGGGCGACGCCGACGGAACGACATCGGCAGCATCGCTAGCTTGCGATTCTTTGAGATACGCGCGCCAACCGCCGCGTTGCTCTACCGTATCGTTGCTCACACGCCAAGGCTTGACGTTAACCTCTGTCCACGGTCGGTAGCGCGCAAATGCCGACGAGTACTGCAATGTCGGCGTCGCGCCCGCGTCGACCGCCTGCGCGGGGGCCATCGTTGCGCGCGGAGTTGGCTGCGCGGCAACCTCGTTAGCGGCGAACGTGGCACTCACCACTGCAAGCGCTAACGCACACGCGCCGCATCGTTTCACAAAAGCTAAGCGAGATGAAAAATCGTGACGACGCACGCTCGGAAAGAGTGTCATGGATAAATCTCCACCGATTGAACTCAGCACGTGAGATTGCGAAACTCCCCACAAACGCTTACGCGCTCAGGAACGAAATGGGGCTATGGCAAACACGCGAACGAAAGACGGCACAACGCACCGACGCATTTCAGCGTCGGGCGCGGCGTGTTCAGGTTCGTGGTGGGCGCTCGAAGGTCGCGGGATCGAAATCAACCGCGCGGAACTGCGCAGCGTCAGCGGGCGCATGCCGCGCAGGCGGGAGACGAAACACGCTGATGCTCAACGGCATGAATGCCGCGCAACACAACGCACCGGCGCAATCGGCGTGTTGGTTGTGTTGATTGTGTTGATTGTGTTGATTGTGTGGGCTCGACGAAACGCCGTCATCGGTCACGGCTGCGTGCAGGTGTTCGCAGTCGGAAGCCACGGCGCTGGACGTGTCGCCGGATTGCGCGGCCCCAGATGAACTGGCAACAGGGTGAGCAGGTGATGTGCTGGACGTCACTAAGCGCATCGCGGGCGAGTGCAGCATAGTCGCCGCCGCCACGCCTTGCACCGCGAGGGCAATCGAAAACAGTGCGAAGAGAATGCGGCGAACAGCGAACACGAGGGCGTTTACGTCAGGAAGGTTGTGTCGTTCAGATTGTGACAGAAGTGCGGAAGTTCAATCTGCGCAACATCAAGGGTTCTGGTCGGACGGGCAGATATTCGTTCAACAGCTTTTTCAGTTCAGCGACAGCCCAGCGGGCTTTTACGACGATTTTTCTATGTTATCGACTTTGTTAAAAATATCAATGCAACGTCCGCTGGCTGGTCGTTCAGCGTAAAAAGCTGATTAGGGGCTATTCCAGTTCGTCAATCCACGCTTGTTGAATCGCTTCGAGTATCCGCTCGCCGCAGCGCTCGGGCGCGTCATCAAATTCGCGCAGCGCTTGCACCATCGCCATGAGTGCGGTGAACCGGAGTTGCGCGGGGTCTTGTTCGGGATGCGCCTCGGAAAGCTGAATCGCGATTTCTAGTGTGTCGGTCCATTTGAGTGCGGCCATCAGTGATTCTCCCGCGCGTGGTTGATCGTGTATTTCGGTAGCTCAATCGTGAGCGGTGCGGCGGCGACTTTGACTTGGCAGGACAGACGCGAGATGGCGGTGAGGCCCCACGCGCGGTCAAGCAAGTCTTCTTCATCTTCGCTCATTTCGCCAAGCGTGTTGAAGCCCTCTCGCACGATGACGTGACAGGTCGTGCAAGCGAGCGACTGATCGCAGGCGTGCTCAATTTCGATGTTGTGATCAAGGAGCGCCGTGCACACGGAAACGCCGGGCGCAGCGTCAAACTCTGCGCCGTTGGGGCAGAGTTCGGAGTGAGGGAGGACTTTGATAATAGTCATAGGTTCGGTCAAACAATCTTGGCGATATCACGTCCAGTAAGCGCTTCACGCACCGCACGATCCATGCGACGACCCGCGAAATCTGTGCTGGCCTGATTCAGAGCTTCGGACGCGCGCACGATGGCGCGATGATCGCTGCCTTC
>JAGNQL010000118.1 GCA_017989135.1 Burkholderiales bacterium | reverse complement strand
TTGTTGTAGCGGAAAAAATGTGCCCTGAGCGCGATTGTGTTGGGTTTCGCTGAAGTAATCTGCCCAGTACATGACCGGTTAGACGGCTTGGCGACAACGAATCGCGAACGTGGGCGACGCAACCCGATTCCGCTACACGTGAAGCACACGGTGATGATTGGGGAAAGCGGGGTGTGGGATGACTCGGTATAGTCGCGTGCGCATTGAATGCCATCCGAATCCTGCTTATCGTTCAGCACGAACCATCCAGCTAACGCGGTACGCCACTCTTCCGATGTAAGCTGCGCACCTAACAGCTCATCAACAATCAATAAGTCGCACTCCAGCCGTGTTGTTGATTCTCACGCAAGTTCGACTACGCCGCCGATATCAATGCGCGCCTCTCCGAGATGAATGCTGATTGTGCCTGGTGCGCTGATGACAGGCGCTGGCATGGCTGGCGGTGCTGGTGCTGGTGCCGGCGCCGGCGCCGGCGCCGGTGCAAGTTCTACCGCGAGGAACTGGGCGGCATGTGTGCTCGTCGATGCGGCGGATCTTGCAGCTGCGTGACCGAGCGCCGACGTTACGGTTCGTTGATCCCGAGAGGGGCGATCTCGCATGTGGGAGCGCGTGATCCACTTGCGCAACAAATTGGCATTGACGCCGTGCGCCAGCGCGATGGCTGCGACTGATGCGCCAGGCGCTGCACAAGCGGCTACGAGCGCCGATTTGCCTTCCCTGCGATAGACATGTCGTCCGTCCGCTCTCGTCCGCGCCACCAGTTGCGCGCGCTCAACAACAACCGTTGTCCTCATCATTAGGTGTCCACCTACTTGTTACGTGGACACCTAGTCTCGTACTCTTCCTCCCACTTGTCTCCAACGGTTCAAACCGGACGCTTACAGTGGCCGAGCTTCTGCCGTGGAATGTGGCGGCGAAATTGCCGCGCTTCACTTCAGACGAAACCGCGACAACAGGCGTCGCCGCTTAGCCCGTCTCCCGCGTCGCCGTCAATACGGTGTAAACCGTACGCTTACCGTTGACCGGACATGTCGACTAGCTGCATTTGTTCAGTGCGATCGAGGTATCCACAAACCAGAAATGCACCTGTTTCCGCCGCCCGAAGTTGACGACGTAGAGAACGATGTTCCAACAAAAACTCAACCAAGGTGTATGAACTGACGGCTTAACGATCCTTTGTGAGCACTGGAGTTTAGGCACTCAGCGGCAATAGCGTTCGATCACGCGTACTGCCACTCGTCGCCCGAGTACAAGTCCATCATCATTGTCGAACCGAAAATGGATACCCCCATACAGCCTTGACAGGGCCGCCTCCTCGGCCATGGCCTGCACTGTCGTCGCCCTATCGGGAAAGTACTTCGCCAAGACCGTCGCAGCCGCGCCGCTAAACGTGGCGTGCCCGGATACGTAACTCGGAAAGGCTGGCGTCAAGATCAGCGGTGTAAAGTTGACTCCCAATAGCTTCTTCGCCGCAGTTACCGGACGCATGGTCCAGTACGCATACTTAGCGTCCCAAGCAGCAACAAACGCATCGGCGAGCGCAAGGTTGAGTAACGCGAAGAGTTGAACGACCTCGTCACTGGATAGCTTGCTTTGTTGCACGAGATCTAGCGCGATCAGGTTCCAATGGCCAGGCGGCGTCACTGTGCCGCGACCATCTGCCCAAAATAACGCCACGCGTTTTTGATCGTCAGTCAATTTGTCGGGACTGAACGCCAATACTTCGCGTAGCGCATCGACGTAAGACTCGGTGGCGAACTCGGGACGCGCTGGCCTGAACTCAGACGCGCGATCAAGCGCCCACGTGCGCCAACCTGGAGCGAAGGGTTCTTCAGGCGGGTAATAGAAATAGGGGGCCGTCGGCTCCCAACTGCCAGGCCCGTAAGTGCGTCCCTCTCCGTAGTATTCGAGATTTGAACCGTTCCAGCCTTTGGCGGCACCGTCGCTCTCAGCGTACGCGACGGCGATATCACCAACAACTTGGCCGACGCTCAGCCACTTTGATATCGCTTTCGCGTCGACGTTCTGAGTCACTCGCTGATCGCCGAACGCTAGCCGATCAACAATTCGATCAAAACTGTTGCCCTCCGGCACGAACACATATCGAAACACGCGCGCCGCCGCAGCGCTAACAGCCAGTGATTGGGCCCGAGCGATGCAACGCTCGTTCGCGCAATACTTACGCGTATAGACCGAGGCGTCGTGCATAGCAGCATGCAAAATTGCGAGCGTGCGCGCCGCTCGATTCGGCGACGTTTTGTGTTTCACGAAAAGATCTGTCGCCAACTTTGTCCAAGCGAGCGTCGGACGCTCAACGTCTAATTGCTCAAGCGCAAAGGGCGTGTTGATCGGCGTCGATAATGGACCCACAGCCGGTGGCGCAACGTAGGGGACGTTGCCCGCAGCAGCAGCATCTAAGCGCGCGAGCATGTCCGTCGCAATTGGAAACACAAACTCGCGCGCGCGAGCCGGCGCAATCATCACGGTTGAAATCAATGTCGCGATGACTACGCTTCGCATCAGAGTGCGACACTTCACGATTACTTCCATTCTCTGAGTAAACGCGCAATTTCAAAATGAGCAGCGCGACGGGCCTCGGCGGTCGCGTCCAAACGCGCCATCTGCCAACGAACATCGTTAGCAGATGGCTGCGCTGCATCTAGCAACGCTTGCACGACCGAAACGTTGCCTGCACGAGCCGCAACCACCAGTGGCGACCGTCCACTGCCATCATATTCATGAACTGTTGCCCCGGCCGCAACCAAAGCCTTGACCACGCCAGCGTCACCGCCTAGCGCTGCCGCCACTAAAGGCGACATCGCCTCTCGCGCCACCGTCGTTGGGAACGCCCCTTCAGCAAGCAGCAATTTGCATACATTTAGCCGACCGCCGTATGCGGCCACGATCAATGCACGCTGTCCGTGACCGTCAATCGCGTCGACGCGCGCACCCGCCCGAACAAGCGCATTAATCACTGACGTGTTGCCATTCGCCGCAGCTTGCACTAAAGCCAACGCGCCATTTGCAGAGGAAAAAGTTTGATTGACATCCACGCGTTGATCGACGAGTCGCGTCACGCGGGCTAGGTCGCCTTGTGCAGACGCGATAACCAACGCGTCGACTGTGCTTGGCTCAGCGCCCAAGGAGCCCGCAAAGGCGCATGCCGGTACGGCAAGTAGCGTCGCGAGCGAACCCCAAGTTCGCAAGAGCAGTTTTCGTGTCACTTGATCAACGGAACCGCTGCAGTAGCAGCGCTCGACCCGCGCTTGAATTCAATGATTCGCTCAAACGTGGAAATGTCCTGCACGCCTTCAAGTCGAAGTCCGTCGACAAAAAAAGTCGGCGTGGCACGCACCTTCAACGCCTGCGCTTCCGCCGCGTCGGCACTAAGAATCTTTAGCGCCGCACCATCCGAGAGCGCCGCTCTAAGCATTGCCCCATCGATCATTGGTGCAGCGACGGTAACCGCGCCTATCAACTCAATGTCAGTGCGTGCCGAAGTCTTCGAGAAAATGACGTCGTGCGTTACCCAGAACTTCCCTTGCGCTTGCGCTGCGGCAGCGATCAAGTGCGGCCGCCGCGCTTCTGGCGTATCCGAAAGAGGGAAATGTTTGAACACAATTCGCAGATCACTCGGGTACTTCGCTCGTAGTTGGTCTAGTTGCTTCTTTGACGCAGCGCAGTAGGGGCACGTGAACGACGAGAACACCATGATGGTAACCGGCGCGTCGTCACGGCCCCATGGCTCTGCGTGAACCGTGCCGAGAACGGCTATCGCCAAATAGGCGCTCGCGATAAGTCTGCGGTATTGGTTCATTGCGGCACCGCCGTCCGACGCTGAAACACTTTTGGTTGAGGAGGTAATTCGTCCGCGCCTTGGCGTAATCGCTTCTTACTAACGACGGTCGCAGAAAACGCCCCTTGTGCGAACCCCTTGTCGGGTGGTCGCGCAGTCGCAGTCGGCGACTCCGGTGGAGGTTCCAGCAGTCGCAGCGCGTTAGCCCACTCCAACGCTGTGCCTTCGGAAATCAAAACAGAACTCGGAAGCGAGCTAAATGCGCCCAATTTCGCTTGCACCGAAAACGTGATTCCCGCCGGCAGCGTCGGCAGTGTGTAGAGCCCTTCAGCATCGGTATCGGCACATCTGCTCACGGGTCGACTAACGCCATCGTGGTAGAGATCGAGACCGTCGTCGTAGTCCGCGCATACCTTTGCACCTTCAACGGGCAGGTCTGTCGCGTCAAGTACGTAACCCTTGAGCGCAGAAACTGGACCCAGTGTGAGCGTGACGTTGGAGACGCTGTCACCGACTGGCATCGTTACCTCGGTCGACGGCGTGTAGCGTCCGGTTCGCTCATCAAACCCGCGAATCTCGATGGGGACACCGTACGCTGCAAAATTCGTAACCGCAAAACGCCCGGTCCAATAGTCAGCCCAGGCAAACTGCCACTGTCCCGTCGCGTGCACGAACACGTCAACACCCGCGCCACTCTGACCGGTTATCGGAACGCCGCCAAAATTGCGCACTAGCCCTGCTACGCGTCCCGCCGCTGGCGCAAAATCCAATGTCAGATTTTGGGCAACGCCGTCCACGATCGGAATCGACCACCGGGACAATATTTCTCCGGGCAGCGACGGCGTCTGTGCGAACACGCTGAACGGTCCGACCACCTCCGCGGTGACGGTACCATTTGCGTCGGTGTCCAAATGGCGGCCGCCGAGATCGTCAAACACGTCAACGTACGTTCCAAGTGGAGCCGGCGTGCCGTCACTCATGCGTACGAGAATGGTCAACGTCGCTAGCGCCGGAAGCACTAGGTCCTCAGTAACAACGCTTGATGCGCTCGGAACAGTAATGGCTTTGGTCGCCATGAACGCTCCGCGCTCGCTCACCACTCGCAACGTCGACGCTCCCGTTGGGACTCCCTCGTAAGTGTAAATGCCAGCACCACTTGTAGAAACGCGCACGCGCAAACTAAGCGGCGCAGACGAAGCCACTTCAACGACGCGTCCTGGCCTCGGCAGGCCCGAGGAACTAAGAACACGCCCAGTGACTTTTGCGCCCGACCACGGCAACACGGCTACAGGGAAATCGCCAACTGATGCGGCGATAACCCGGTACGCGCCAAGCGCTCGACTGCCTGCCTCGTAGGCCTCGACGCTTATCGTGTATGCACCATCCACCGGGGCGACGACGCCAGGCGGCGCGGCGAAGGGGGAGACGTTACCCAAGGCACCGGTGCTGACTAGCACGCCCTGTGCGTCATAAATTCCAACTTTGCTTGACGGCAGCGCAAAAGCGGGCGAGCGCGCTTCGCCAAGTACATTAACGCCAAAGGTGTCACCCGCCTTGACCACGACCCTATACAGCCGCCGCTCGCCTTCAAAAGTTAGCTCGCCAGTCTGTTCATTGGTTCGAGTTACGGGAAATTCAACATTCAGCGCGGCCTCGTCATCCACAAGCGAAACAAAACCGGTCAAACGCAAGCGACGCCAATAGGTTGCCGCGGTGGGATGAACAACCAATTCGTACGCTCCTTCTGGCACGCCTTGCATCACAAGTCGCCCAAGCGCGTCCGTAGTTCCCGCTGTGCGAGTACCCCGCGCGTCTGTGATGACCACCCGAGTGCTTTCTAGAGGTCGATCAAGATCAATGTCGCGCACTGTCACCTGTAGTGACGTCATCACCTTCATGGCGATTGTCACCGATTTTGATTCGCCGTTGACGTTCAGAGCACCGGACAGCGTGCGCTGAAAGAACGGGTCCGTAATTTCGTAGTAGGCGTCAACCGGTACACGCGGATCTCGAACTCGAATTACAAAATCCCCAGTCGGGACGCTAGCAATAACCACCCCACCCTGCGCATTGGTGCGGCCTGCGGCCAGCTCCGTGCCGCGGGCGGTCGACGTGATGTAGACGTAAGCGTCGGGCATAGGTGAGCCCCCCGCCTTGGTCACCGTGACGTTGAGCGTTCCGAGTCCGAGCAACGAAAGATTCTGGACGGTTGTCTGCCCTTCGGCAACGGTAGCTGCGAGGGTGGTTTTGCCGCCCGATACTGGATCGGTGACCGTCAATGTGTAATTGCCTACAGGCAGCGCCGCAAAGTTAAAGCGCCCCAAACTATCCGTACGTGTCGCGCGCACGACGTCGCGCTTACCTTTGTGCATGCCCAGCGTTGCAGCGACGCAGCCGACGGCGCACTGGTCGTAGCTTTGTCCCGATGCCAAACCGTTAATTTCAACGAGCGCGTTCACGCTCGCCTCACCGTTGGCCGTAACCGCCGTCCCTTGCACCGAGCCCGCCGGTTGCAACGCCATATCGGTGACCGTGATGTCACCTAACGTCACGTTCGCAGCCGTCCGAGAACCTCGAAGGTCGCTGCCGCTGGATTGTGGATGCGTGGTGTC
This sequence comes from Burkholderiales bacterium, assembly GCA_017989135.1. GTDB lineage: Bacteria > Pseudomonadota > Gammaproteobacteria > Burkholderiales > Casimicrobiaceae > Casimicrobium. Next base: position 1,641 of record JAGNQL010000118.1, on the reverse strand, counting down.
CACCAACAAATCGTAGGTACCCGGCGAAAGGCCGGGGTAGACATACGTTCCGTCGCTCGCGACGGAAACATAGTGAAAATCGGGTGTACCCGGATTGTCGATGGAGAGGTAGAGACGTCCAGCGGTGACAGAAAAGTCACCATACCCGGTCACGGTTCCTGTAAGCACGCCCGAATCGAAAACGATGTTTTGCTGGATCGTCGGAGTCACGACGTGCACCTTCGATGGGATTCGTGTCCACGAGTGTCCAGAGTAGTACGCAAAACAGGCCCCAGTCTCTTGAGCGCGAACGGTGATTGGGACCCCCTCAGGCACCGCCACTGAATCGTCGTTAGTCAGTTGGCCATTCATCGCATAGGTTCCACCCAGAACTGGTGGGATCGCGTTCGGGAACGCGGCAGAAGAAACACTTCCGATATTGGCGTTACCCACCTGGAAGGGTAACGAGGTGCCCGGGATAAAAGCACACTCGGGCGTCGGGTCGGGTTGCATTCCCCACAAGCGATTAAACAACGGGTGATCGCTCTGAACGGTGACATGTACACCCACTACTGGCGTTCGCGCATCACCCTCAAACACGCGGCCATTGAGCCCGCCCGTGAGTCGCGGCAGCGCCGCTACCGCGCTCTCCCCATTGGCCGGAACAGCGAAGTTCTTGATTGCGTTGACCTCAGACTCCGTCAACGACGCCAGAGCCTCCGGTGGTAACGTCGCAAGTCGCTCGACCGACGCCAACGCGCCTGCCCTATTAATCTGTTGCACAGCAAAGTGCATCAATACGGTTTTTCCGTTTGCGGGCACCGTGACTGACGCCCACTGCGTCGTCGCCGTCTTGTCTACGCCGTTAGCGCTGTTCGCAAAATTCGCCAGGTTAGGTGAAGCAAGCGCACCTGCGCCGTGCAACAAGAACGCGCTGGTCGCTTGTTGCGGCGCGAGCAATGGATCGCCGTCGGCCGCGTCATCGATAATCAGCCACCGATCGTCCGCGGCAAACATCGCGTCACCGGACGATGAGCTGTGAACGCTCGACGAAGCTGGGAGGCCGTGCTTCAGCGTGACATCGACTGTGACGGGTGACGATGACTTGTTCTCAAGCACTTCAAGGTATCGCGCGAAGTATGCGCCGTACGGCACGAATACTTTTCGCGTGACGGCGAGTCCCGCTAGCGCGGTCGGTTGCGTAATCGCAAACTGTCGCTTCTGAGCCTCGAGCAGCGCGCTCGTATCTCCGGTAAACGCCACGCCATTGATTTCCAGGCGGCCCGCGTTCGCAAACGCGTTAGCGATACTCGTCAACCCCGCCGCGATTTCACCGGTGGGTTGAATATCGAACGGAAAGCGATTCGCGTCTTTGAGCACCGCGGGCAATGCGATACGGTTGTCTTCCAAATTCAAGTTGACAGTGACCTCTTGACCATCTTCCGCAATGGTAAACACATCATCTGCAAAGCGATTCTGCTCCGAATCGTAGGCGGTCACGATCCACTGGCCAATCGGAAGTGGACTAAATCGATAGTTGCCAACGGCGTCGGTGCGAATGAACTGTGGCGTGACCACTCGTGACGAGTTCACGGGTTTGATCGTGTACGGAAAACCCCCTGCCAAAGTGCTGCCATCTGGTCGCAGCACCCGACCTTTAAC
>JAGNQL010000117.1 GCA_017989135.1 Burkholderiales bacterium | reverse complement strand
GTCGTGCACATGAAGAGAGGTCTCCGCACTGTCATCGAATTGTTTCGATTGCTGAACGGTGACCGCGCGGCGCTTGGTGCCGCATACGATACTGCGATATTGGCTCAGAGTCCCACCAACCTTTTCGCAACACGATCCTCATGAAACTCACCTCCACCGCCTCCGGCGTCATCGTCATTGCACCGACGCCTTTCATGCCCGACGGCGCGATTGACGCCGCTTCGATTGATCGCATGACGGATTTCTTTGTCGCCAGTGGCGTCACCGGCATCACGGTGCTCGGTCAACTCGGCGAAGCGCCGAAGTTGGAACACGCTGAGTCCGTCGACGTGGTGAAGCGCGTGATCAAGCGCGCAGGCAATTTGCCCATCATCGTCGGCGTGTCAGCGCCGGGCTTCGCGGCTATGCGCGCGCTCACGCATGACGCGATGGACGCGGGCGCGGCGGGTGTGATGATTGCGCCGCCCAACACGCTGCGCACCGACGATCAGATCGCGACGTACTACAAACAAGCCAGCGAAGCGATTGGCACCGATGTGCCGTTTGTGATTCAAGACTATCCGCTCACATTTAGTGTGCAGATGACACCCGCCGTGATTCGTCGCATCGTGATGGAAAACCCGTCGTGTGTGATGCTCAAACATGAAGACTGGCCGGGTCTCGACAAAATCTCCACGCTGCGTGCGTACGAGCGCGACGGTTCGATGCGTCACATCTCGATTCTTTGTGGCAACAACGGTTTATTTTTAGATTTTGAGATGGAGCGCGGCGCTGACGGCGCGAACACGGGTTACTGCTTCCCTGACATGCTCGTTGATGTGGTGCGCCTCTCCGCTGCGGGCCATCGTGACGACGCGCACGATTTGTTCGACGCGCATCTGCCGCTGATTCGCTATGAGCAACAACCGGGACCGGGACTTGCGGTGCGCAAGTATGTGATGATGCGTCGCGGCATCATTGCGCACGATACGTTGCGCAAACCCGGCGCGGCGCTCAGCGCGGTGGCGAAAGCAGAGGTGGATTACCTGCTCTCACGCGTGGCACGTGTGGATCCGCGCGCGGACGTGTAGGCACGCATCGCGGGCGCGCAGCACACACGCAACAGGAGCAGCAGCAGCAGCTTTTAGGCCGTAACGACCGCCAAGTGGTCGTTTCAGCGCGTTTTATTGCAATATCGACATTGGCAATAATCCCCCTGCAACGACCGCCAGGCAGTCGTTTCCGCGAAAAAGCCGTACCGAAATCTATTGCATGCGAGCGCGCGAACGTTCACGTCGCGCGCCTCGCCGCAGCCTTAGTGCTGCCGCCTGTGCCCTACTCGGCCTTGATGCCTGCCGTTTTGATCACACGCGTCCAGCCGTCGGCCTCGACGCGCACGAACTCAGTGTAGACCTTGCTCCCGAGCGGCGGCACCACAAAGCCCTGCGAATCCATGCGGCTCTTGATCGCGGCGGAACTCATCACCTTCACAACCGCCGCTTCGATTTTGTCTGCGACCGCTTTCGGCGTTGCTTTCTGCACCGAAAGTCCTGACCACGACAACGCCTGGAACCCCGGATAGCCGGACTCTGCGACCGTCGGCACGTCGGGGTAAAGCACATTGCGCGACGCACTAGACACAGCCAGCGCACGTAGCTTCCCGGCCTTGACATGGCCGAGCGCGACGTCTTGGTTGATGAACATGAACGGAATTTGTCCGCCGAGCAAATCGGTCATCATCGGCCCACCGCCTTTGTATGGAATGCCGACCATCTCAAGCTTCGCGGTTTGCTTCAGGAGCTCCATCGCCATGTGACCCGAGGCCGCGTGCGTGAAACCGTAATTGAGCTTGCCGGGGTTGGCCTTCGCGTAGGCAACGAACTCCGCAAACGTCTTGAATGGCGCAGCCGGATGCACGACGAGCACATTCGGGCCGTGATGAATTTGCGAGACGTGTGCGAAATCGCGGTTTGAGTCGTAGGGCAACGCAGGGTTGAGTCCGTGCGCCACCGCGTTTTGGCCCACGCCGGTCATGATCAACGTGTAGCCATCCGCTGGCATCTTTAACGCGCGGTCGGTGCCGATGGTGCCACCCGCGCCGCCGATGTTTTCGACGATCACGGGCTGCCCCAGCTCTTTGCCCAACGGCTCAGCCAACATACGCGCCATCACATCACTGGTGCCGCCCGCAGGAAACGGCACGATGAATTTAATAGGCTTGTTCGGATAGTCCGCCTGCGCATGCACGACCGACGCCACCACGGACAAACCACACGCCGCAGTCAATGCAGCCACCGCGCGCCAAGTTTTTTGAGCCTTCATAAGTTCCTCCTGTTAACGATGCGACATTGTGTCGGTCAACGCTGTCGCTTCGGTTATCGAATACCCGTAGCGGAGGAACCCGCTTCACGCCGATTTGCGCGCCGCCAAAACTACTCCAACGCTTCCAACGCCATCAAACCCGACGCCGTGTTCGAAATCGGGATGTGATAGTTGCTATGCACCTTGCGCACTTTGCCCTTCACGGCGGCACGCGCGGCGAGCCACATCACAAGCTCGACGCCTTGCGTGCCGGTTTTCTCAACCAGCTCATGAATCGAGAACTGCGTGGCCCACTTCGGGTCATCAATCATGCTGGCCATGAATTTCAGATCGAAGTCTTTGTTGATGAACCCCGCACGCTCGCCGTCGAGCTGATGTGACAAACCGCCGGTACCGATCACGACCACTTTTTTGTCACTGTCCCAATTCCGAATCGCGTCGCCCACCGCTTCGCCCAAGGCATAGCAACGCTTCGCACTCGGCAGCGGAAACTGCACGGTGTTGATACAGACGGGCACGGCCGGAATCGGGCACGGGCTTTGCGGCCAGAAGAGTTTCAGCGGAATCGTGAACGCATGATCCACAAGCATTTCTTGACACGTCGTGATGTCGAAATCACGTTCGACTAGGTTATTGATCAGGTGCCACGAGAGATCAATGTCTCCGCGCGTCGGAGCGAGCGTTGGAATGCCCCAGCCCTCGTCCGCGTTGTGATATTCGCGCGCCGCGCCCACCGAGAACGTCGGCATTTTGTCGAGGAAGAAATTCAAGCCGTGGTCGTTGTAGAGCACAACGGCGACGTCCGGTTTGACTTCATCGAGCCATTTGCGAACGGGCAAGAAGCCGTCGAAAAACGGTTTCCAGTAGGCATCCTGTTGAAGATTTTTTGCGATTGCACCGCCAATAGCCGGTACGTGCGAGGTGGTGAGCATGCCAACGATTTTTGCCACGAGATTTCTCCGTAATTTGCGTGTTCTGTTTTAGGTGAGCGTCGCGGGCCTAGGCGTATGCGGCGAGCTTGGCTTTGAATTGCTCAACGGTCATACCCGTTTGCAGCGCACCAATGTCTTGCATGTTCAGACCCAAAATGCCGGCGAACTTCGCGAGGTAATACGCGTTGCCGCCGGCACGAATCAGGCCGAGCACATCACGCGCACGAATACCCGCCGCTTGGTCTTCGTTGAGCGCGTACTTCTTCATGTACGCCTCTTCATCCCGCAGGAATTCCGCGCGGCACTCGGCCGAGTTAAACGAGAAACACATCTTGTTCAGCGCGTAACCTTTTTTTGCTTGCTCACCATCGAACGGGGTCGTGCCGGGAATCGGAGGAAGTTTGGTTGTGGTCACGGTTATCTCCTTGCGCTCTGTGGATGGGCGAGTGGTGTCTGCTGGGATGCATTCGACACTCAATTCCACGAATTTTCGTGCGGCCATTGCAAAAGATAAACACATGATTCATCATATGTTCCATGAACAATTTCGATTGGTTAAAGCTCGATGCATGGTCGCTCACGGTGCTCGTCACCGTCGTTGAGGAAGGATCAGTCACGGCGGCCGCAACGCGTCTAGGCGTGACGCAATCCGCCGTGAGCCACACGATAGAACGCTTGCGGCAAATCACGAACGACGCGCTTTTCGTGAAGTCCGGCCGAGGCATCGTCGCCACCGCGCACGCCAGCGCACTCGCACAACGCTCGCGCGCAATCCTGCGTGACCTCGAACAATTCGGTCACGGCGCGCAATGGCAGCCCGCCACATGGAGCGCCACAATCACCATCGCCGCGAACGATTTTCAACGCGACCTGCTCCTGCCCGCTGTCGCCGCGAAACTGCGCGAAGAAGCGCCGAACGTATCGCTACGCGTGATCGCCTCGGGCGTACCGACGCTAGAAATGCTCCGCGACGAGCGTTGTCAATTGGTCATTACGCCACGCCCGCCCGACGGCAGCGATATCGTGCAAAAGAGACTGTTCGAAGACGACTACCGCGTGTTCTTCGACGCCACGCAACGCAGCGCGCCGACCACCCGCGCTGAGTACTTAGCCAGCGAACACGTCACGGTCGTCTACGAACCCAAGCGCGCGCTCGACCTAGACCAATGGATGAGCGCGCGCAACATTCACCGCAACTTCCGTATCATGGTGCCGGGGTTTGCAGGTATCGCCCCGTTCGTTCGCGGCACCAAGCTACTGGCCACCGTGCCTGGGCGGTTACGCACGCATTTGCTAAGCGGCCTAGCAGACGCAGAAGTGCCGATCAAATGCCCACGGATGCCGATGTATTTGGTTTGGCATCGGCGGTATCAAGACGATGCGCCCTATCGGTGGTTACGGGGGATGGTGGAGGGAGTGGCGAGGGCCGAGGTCGCGGCGCCAGCGAAGCGTTCGTAAACCGTAGGGTGCAATCTGATTGCACCACAAATTGATACACGGCAACGTGTTTCGTATCGCCACCAGCGCGCTCTGTGGCCGCGCGAGGCCAGTTACCTTTTTGCTTCGCCAAAAAGGTAACCCAAAAAGGCGACCCCGACATTCGCCCTGATCCCGCGGTGCTCGCAACAGGCGGGACCAAAACAAATCGCCCGATGGCGCGCTAACCGCGCGCGGTGGGCTCATGGTGCGGGTCTACGACCGCGCGTTGCTCCGCTCCTCGGGGTCGAATACACGGGGACCCCGTCGAACCAATATTTGATCGCTTCGCGATGATGGTTTACTGGAACCCGGATGCGAGCATCCGGGCTACGTCGTTGTGTGCGTGGTTATACCCGCGGAAATCAGGTATAAAAGAGTTCGTCTACAAAATTCAACGACTTGCGTGAGGGGGTGGCAAATGACAACGTGTACGATTAAAAAGTTATACGCGCGTCGCATGCATAAATCACGTTAGGCGACGCACACGGCAAAATGTTCGTTCTTTTTGATATCCCAATGGAATCGTCCCTATGAAAGCACTCCTATTTATATTTCTCAGTGCCACCTCTTTCGTGTCATTCGCCCAAAATGGTGCACGAATCGGGATAGGTCCAGTCCAACTCAATGCGCGTCTTGCTGACATTCAAGCCTCGCTCACTGATCGCGTCGAATCAGACCTTAGAAATAACAAGTGTGAGTGCCGACGGGAAGGTCACTGTCTTTATCATGTCAAATCAAATCGCTTTGATGAGTTTAGCTTTGTGTCATATAAAGGACGCGTCCTTCATGTAAGCGCTCGTCTTCCGATCAAGTCAGTAGAAGAAGGTCAACGAATACTGAAGGCAGAATTCCCAAAACCAATAGAAGTGAAAAGTGTCTCGCCGACCGACTTCTTTGCCTACTGGTCACATCCGGAATACGATGCAAGGAGTGATAAGCTTGAACCAACCTCTAAATATTTTAGTTCCGCTTATACAGGAAAGTCTGGACTTATCACCAAATCTTTATATTTGAATTTTAGCTTCTCAGACCAAGAAAGAAGCATCGATTCTGTCTTCAAATCCCAAACTGCGTGTCAATAATTTGGCAGCGTATAGCCTAACCCTTCAATCCAGCGGAGCGCTACTCGCGCCCGCTGACTTCAAACGTTAGTGGCGTAGCCCGGATGCTCGCATCCGGGTTCCCGTAAACCTCATCGCGAAGCGATCAAGCATCCGCCCGAGCTGGGTCCCCGTGTATTCGACCCCGAGGAGCGGAGCAACGCGCGGTCCAAGACCCGCACCATGAGCCCACTGCGCGCGGTTAGCGCGCCATCGGGCGATTTGTGCGGGTCCCGCGTGTTGCGAGCACCGCAGGAATAGGGCGAATATTGGGGTCGCCTTTTTGGGTTACCTTTTTGGCGAAGCAAAAAGGTGACTGGCCTCGCGCGGCCATAGAGCGCGCAGGTGGCATACATCGAACATCATTCCTTCAAACCCTTCGACAAGCTCAGGGCGTACGGTTGGAGTGCATCCGTCACGCTGCAATCGACGTTGCCGTGTATCAATTTGTGGTGGGTTAAAACCCACCCTACGAGGTTTACGAGCGGTCAGTTCGCGTTAAGCTGCTGCTCCAACTTATGCAACACCCGATAGCAAGGCAACACTTTCGCCACACTTGAATTCGGCTCGCGGCCTTCTTTAATGGCAGCGAAGAACTCTCGGTCTTGAAGTTCGATGCCGTTCATCGACACTGCGACTTTGCTGACGTCGATTTTTTCGTCTTTGCCGTTGAACAAATCGTCGTAACGCGCGATGAACGTGCCGGTGTCACCGATGTAGCGGAAGAACGTGCCGAGCGGGCCATCGTTGTTGAACGACAGGCTCAACGTGCAGATCGCGCCGTTGGCGGCTTTGAGTTGGATCGACATGTCCATCGCGATGCCTAGCGTCGGGTGGATCGGGCCTTGAATCGCGTTGGCTTGTACGATTTCGCTACCGGTTTGATAGGCGAACAAATCGACCGTGTGCGCCGCGTGATGCCACAACAGATGGTCGGTCCAGCTACGTGCTTGGCCGAGCGCGTTCATGTTGGTGCGACGGAAGAAGTACGTTTGCACATCCATTTGCTGGATGTTGAATTCCCCACCCGTGATTTTGTTGTGCACGTACTGGTGGCTCGGGTTGAAGCGACGGGTGTGGCCGCACATCGCGACGAGCCCAGTTTGTTTTTGCAGCGCAACAACCTCTTCCGCGCCTTTGAGCGAATCAGCGAGCGGGATTTCAACCTGCACGTGCTTGCCCGCTTTGAGGCAAGCGATGCTTTGCTCTGCATGCATTTGCGTAGGCGTACACAAAATCACCGCGTCGAGTTCTTTGATCGCGAGGCTGTCGGCCAGATCTGTCGTGACGTGACCGATGCCGTACTTCGCAGCAGTCTCTTTGGTTTTTTCGAGATCGCGACTGATGAGGGACACGACTTCTACGCCGTCAATCAGCTTGATCGCGTCGAGGTGTTTGATGCCGAATGCGCCCGCGCCAGCGAGGGCGACTTTGATGGTTTTGCTCATTTATTTGTTCTCCAGAATCAGGTGGCCGACGGCCGTGTTGGATGCGGGCACGTGATAGAAACGGTGCGCCACTTTGGGGGCGTTGTCGGACATTGCGCCGCGCGCGATGAGCCACATAACGAGTTCAATGCCTTCGCTGCCCGCTTCGCGCACGTAGTCAATGTGCGGTACGTCGGCTTGCCCTGCAGGGTCGGCGATCAAACGATCCAAAAACGCGTTGTCGAACTCGCGATTGATGAGACCAGCGCGCGGGCCTTGCAGCTGGTGGCTCATGCCACCCGTGCCCCAGATGTGCACGTTGATCGGTTGGTCATACGACTCGATGGCCTTGCGAATCGCTTTGCCGAGGTTGTAGCAACGGCGACCGGACGGCACAGGATATTGCACCACGTTCACCGCGAATGGAATCACCGGGCAGGGCCATTCTTGCGGCTGTCCGCACATGAGCGAGAGCGGCACGGTCAGGCCGTGATCAACGTCCATCTTGTTGACGATGGTGAGATCGAAATCTTGCTGAATCACCGACTGCGCAATATGCGCAGCGAGCTCTGTGTGCCCCTTGACCACCGGCACCGGACGCGGCCCCCAGCCCTCGTCCGCGGGTTGGAATGAATCAGCGCAGCCGATGGCGAAGGTCGGGACCATCTCCAAACTAAACGCCGTTGCGTGGTCGTTGTAGACCAGAAAAATCACGTCGGGCTTGCTGTCCTTCATCCATTGTTTGGAGAAGTCGTAGCCCTTGAACACCGGCTGCCAATACGGCTCGTGGCTCTTGCCTAAGTCAAGCGCCGCGCCGATGGCGGGGAG
>JAGNQL010000116.1 GCA_017989135.1 Burkholderiales bacterium | reverse complement strand
GTGACGACCCGATAAAATCAGTGTCGATTATAGGTGCTGCCAGCACCGAGCTAACTCATTGAAATTGCAAGAAAATCATGTCCGAACGTCAAGCCAGCACACCTTCAAAACCGCAAACCGAGCTTGACTCGTTCCCCAACCCCCACGCAGCTAGGGATTATCTGATTCACATTCAGATTCCGGAGTTCACCTGCCACTGCCCGCTCACGGGCCAGCCGGACTTCGCGCACTTCACGATCGAATACATCGCCGATCAGACCTGCATCGAGCTAAAAGCGCTGAAAATGTTCATGTGGAGCTTCCGGGACACCGGCGCGTTCCACGAAAAAGTGACCAACGACGTGCTCGACAAAATCGTCGCGACCATCCAGCCACGCTTCGCCCGCGTCACCGCACGCTGGAACGTGCGCGGCGGGATTTACACAAACGTGGTGGCCGAGCATCAGGCCGACGGCTGGAAACCCAAGCCAGCTGTGGATTTGACGCGATTTGGATTGGCTAACCCGGCGGCAGTCTAGGCGCGGCGCTCGTTCGCGGTTGCGGTTACAGCTTTTTCGTTCGAACGACTGCCAGGCGGCGATTTCAACGATTTTTTCTGGTTAGTCGAATTCGTGAAAATTGTGGCTAGAACGACCAGCAGGCGGTCGCTGGGCGCATAAAGTTGTTAAACAAACAGCGCGCATTTCTGTTGACCGTTGCGACGGGCCGGAACCGTGCCTCGTGTAGCGCTACCGATACGATGCGGATACTGAAAGAGTCAACTGCGCGCGGTCTTCTTCAACGCGTACGCCAACGACCAGACCGAAGACGCGTACATGCGCGAGCGGTTGTAGCGTGTGATGACGTAGAAATTTTCGAATACGAGCCAATACTCGTTGCGACCGTCAGCGTTGTCTAGCGAAATGATGCCCACAGACGCGTCGTCGGATGGCAGCACAACGTCCGGATCCTGAGCGCTGATCTTCACGCCAGCGGCGAGAAATTCACGCAGCGGCTTGCGTGGTGAGAGGCCGCCTTCAATGCTGGCGATGATCTCTGCGCTGGGCTCGCTGATCGGCAGCATGACCGGCTCGCCGCGCTGCCAACCGTGACCAGCGAGAAACGATGCGACCGAGCCAACGATGTCCGCGGGCGAATTCCACAGATCAATTTTTTGATCGTTATCGAAATCAACCGCCCATTTGCGGTGACTGCCCGGCATGAATTGCGGCCAACCCATCGCGCCCGCAAACGAGCCCAAGTAATCCAACGGCGAGCGCTTTTGCTCGCGAGCGAGCAGCAGCAAGTCTCTGAGTTCGCCGCGGAAAAATTCGGCACGGCGCGGGTAGTCAAACGCCAAAGTAGCCAGCGCATCAATCACCCGAAAATTGCCCGTCATGCGTCCGTACACGGTCTCCACACCCACAATCGCGCCAATGACCGACGCCGGCACGCCGTACGACGTTTCAGCGGCCGCGAAGTGCGCCTTGTTGGCACGCATGAACTCCGTGCCGCGCTGTAAACGGTCGCCGCCGATGTGGCGCGGCCAATAGACATGCCAAGGCGCGGGCGCACGCACCGGCGCGTCCATGTAGCCGATTACTTTTTCGAGTTTTTTGACTCGCGCGAAGACCGCATCTAGCGCGGCGGCATCGAATCCGTCGTTGGTGACGAGTTCCGTTTTGAACGCCGCAACTTCGGAGCGTTGATTAAAGTCCTGCGCTGCGGCAGCACGCACGAATGTGACGAGCGCCGCAGCGAAGACGGCAGCGAGAATCGATTGCATGGAAAGGCGTTGCATAGGACAGAGATAATAGCGGCATGAGTTATTCCTTTTTCCGCCCTGCCCTCTTTGCCCTTGACCCTGAAGCCGCGCATGCAGCTGCATTTGCGGCGCTTGACGCGCAAGCCGCACTCGGACTTGCCCGTGTGTGGGGCGGGCAAATTCCGGTCACGACACCGGTCGAAGTCATGGGGCTCACGTTCCCCAACCGCGTGGGTTTGGCCGCCGGACTCGACAAAGACGCGAAACATTTGCGCGGCCTCGCGCAGCTGGGTTTTGGTTTCTTGGAGATCGGCACGCTTACACCTCTGCCACAGCCCGGAAACCCGACACCGCGCATGTTTCGCTTGGTCGAGCATGAAGCACTAATCAATCGTCTGGGCTTCAATAACGGCGGCGTCGAAGCCGCGCTCAAGCGGCTACAAACGCGCGACGTGACGGTGCCGGTCGGTGTCAACATCGGCAAGAACGCCGTCACTCCAATCGAGAGCGCGGTGGACGACTACTTGGCCGCGCTTCGATCGGTGTACGCCACGGCGGACTACGTCACTGTCAATATTTCGTCGCCCAACACCAAGAATCTGCGTGACCTCCAAGCGCCCGACTCCGTCGCGGCGCTCGTTGCGACGCTCACGCGCGAAGGCAAACATCTCGCACGACTGCACGGCCGGACTCGCCCGATCGCTGTGAAAATCGCGCCCGACATCGCCGACGAATCAATTGCGGATGTGGTCAACGCAATCATTGACGCAGGCGCCGATGCAATTATTTCAAGCAACACAACTATCAGCCGCGACGCGGTCGCAGGTCACCCACATGCAAAAGAGGCCGGCGGACTCAGTGGCGCGCCGCTCACGAAGCGCGCGGACGCGGTGTTAGCGGCGGTTGTAAAAGCCGCGAATGGCCGAGTGCCGATTATCGGCGTCGGCGGCATCATGTGCGTCCAAGACGCCCAACGAAAGCTCGATCTAGGCGCAAGCTTGATTCAGATCTACACGGGCCTCCTCTACCGTGGCCCAGGCTTTGTCGGAGAACTGCTAAGAGGTTTGAGCAAACACAACTGACGCCCGCTCATTGCTCACGGGGCCGCCAGCAACCGCTGTAGCGCCTTGCGCGCTGCCTGCGTTCGACCTCGGCTTGCGCCTGTGAAGCGTAACGTTACGCGTCCGTCACCGGCGGACATTACGCGCTGCATCACGGCCGGATAGTCGCGCTTCACAGTGGCTCGCGCTAAGGCCGTCTGAGCACTTTCTGGCAGCGTCCAGCCAACGAATTCAGTCGCTTCGCTGTTTTTCTCTTGGCCAGTTGCTGGGTCGCTTGTGTCGCCTCGCACGTGCAGCGCCGCAAGCCAAGCGTCAAACGCTGGATGCGCGCGATCTGGATGTCCAGAAAAGAACACCGTATTGCCACATTCAACAAACCCTTCGCCCGTCCGCTCGAGCAAACGCGGTAAGCCCACCTCTACGCGCCCCGCTTGGAGTGCTGCGATGGTCGCGTGCACATGGTCATCAGACGCAGCGCCCAAGCCGCCAAAGGATATGACCCAATCGCAGTGCGTCCAAGCGCGATGAATTGCAGCAGCCAACGCAATACGATTCGCTGGAATCATCGACACCGACGCGATTGCAATTCTCGCTAGCGCGAGTCGCTGTGCAACGTGCGCAACGTGCGAGTCTGCCCCGGTGGCCAGCGCATAGTCCCCCACCACCAGGAGTCCCGGACACTTCAACACAGCGCCGCCGCGGTTAGGCTGTCTGGAACATGCCGGCGAGCGCACGATCAACGATAGGCTCAGCCTCGATGAGGCGTGCTTTGTCCGTGCGGAACCATTCGGCCAGTTCTTCTGGCGTTAATGAGGCCGCCTTGCGGCCGTGGCGAGTGGTGAATAGATACGTCGTACCCTGCGGGCTCACCCACGCGAGCTTGGCGTACTTGAGTGCGCCTTTTTCATCGCTCATCTCGATCCATTGATTGCGCTCCATCTGTTTAACGAGTTCGCCAAAGGGATCAAACGCAATGTCATTGCTGGCGTCCGGCAGCTCAGTTGGCTCAACGTATTCAGGTTTTGCGCCACGCAGCAAGCCGGCATGAACTTCGAGTAGACGGTCAAAAAATGGCGTAACGGTGTCGTCAGAGAGCGATTTGAGGCCTTCGCGCAAACGGCGAACTAACGACGGCACGCGCTGGCTCAAAAGGGTACGTTCGGCCGGCTGATCCTTCGGCGTGACGCTCCAGACCAATTCGTCAAGCACCGCCACGGCTTTTTCGTACTGCGGGCTTTCTTTGCCACCGTCCAGCAGCGCGTCTTGCAGATGCGGCTGCCACGCGACTTCGATGAATTCGATTACCGGTTCCGGCAGCGCGTTTTGCCGAATGCGGGCGTCGACCGTTTCCTTGGCTTCACGGACCGCCGCCAGGTGAGTGTCGGCCGCTTGCGCTTCGGCGGTTTCATCTTCAACGGTTGACTTGGCATTGATTTCTTGTTCAGCAATGAACTGCTCAAGCTCAACCAGTGCAGCGGTGAAAAAACCCAAGTCGTCCACGAAATCGCTGCTGATGTGCTCCACCAAATCGCGAATTTTTAGGAACAACTCGTCGTGGACTCCGTCTTCAGGCGACCAACCAATGCCGGCGTCAGCCAAACGGTTTAGAAGTTGTCGTGCAGGGTGATTTTTGCGGGAGAAGAATCCCCGATCCACCATGGCCGCTTTGAGCATGGGAATCTGTAAGCGCCCCAATAAAACTTTGATTTCGTCGCGCAACTCTTTGCGCGCCAAAACAAAGTCGAACATCATCGCCACGAGCTCAGTCGTTGTGGCGTCTAACACCGAAATTTCGCCCGACGCGTAACCTGGAACCACTTCACGAAGCACCGTTCGAGCTGGCTGCGGCGGCGACGAAAAGTCAATCTGATCAGCGCGCAACTGCAAATCGGTCAGCGAATCCAATAACCGGCGATCTACGCCAGCGGAAAGGGGCGCGCGGAAAGCTCCATTGGCCGCAAATCCAAGCGCAGCGCTAATTTGCATGGCCTCTTTGTTGCGGACCATTCCCGACAACGACGGATCCGACGAAGCAGGTCCACCGGAAATAGCGGGGACGACATGCTGCAGGCGTTCAACCAGCGCAACCAAGTTATTCGCTAATTGTTGAAGCGGGGCCGCATCGGGCCGCATGTTCGCGTCGGAGGGGTAGCCAGCGCCCATGTATCCATCGGCGGATGGCGCGGCGAACCCGTAACCGCCGCCGTCCGCCGCCGACGGGCTTGATCCCGCGTGCTGCATCCCTTGCTGAGACTGACCCGCCTCTGCGTGGCCGGCTTGCACTGGGCCACCGCCGCGATGCTGTGCGGCCGACCGGGGAGCTTGCACACCGCAGTCCTTCAAATACCGATTCAAATCCGCATAAACATCGTTGAAGCCCATTCCGCCGAGCTGCGAGAGGCCGCGAATCCAATGCAGACGCATTTCGACGCTGGTCGCGGAATCTACCAACATAGCCTGCAGCAGCGCGCCCACGATTGACTGCGGAGAAAACGGATCGTCTTCCATTTTCAATGTTGGGATTCGCTTGAGGTATGCGATGTTTTGGTGCAAGCTGGGCAATTCACCCAGGCATGCGCTCTCGATCGAGCGTGCCAAGGAACGCGCTGAGACGTATTCGTCGAGCACCTCGTCCGTCTGCAACGACAGACCGCCAGTCTGCGGTGCTGCGGCACCAGGAATAACGCACGGCTTCTTGCCGTCAAGGCGTGCCGTCAGCTCCTCAGTAAACGTTTCCGCTATGGAACCGCGGGTGCGCAGTAAAGCCGATCGAGCATCAAGGAGCGCATTGACGATCTTTGGCTCGTATGATTTTGATGCGCTCTCCATGAGCATGTCGGAAAGGCGGTCGAACGCGGCGGCAAGTTGCAAACTACAACGGTGTTGCATCAAATCGCGGCAAGCGTTTAGTACTGCCTGCGCGGGTGCCGCGGTCGCCTTCGGTTCGCTCTGTGGAGAATCCACTTGAATTTGCAAATTCATAAATCTCAGTAATGACCTGAATGGCACGCGCTAAGGCAGGCCGGAGTACGCAGTATTTGCACGAGAGCAATCACCTTAGCAATCTAGCACATCGTCATGCCGTTGGCGCACTATGGCGACGAACTCTTGTCATAGGGTGGTGCGAATGCCACTATTTTTGCAAGCTTGAGGCGAAAACACCACGTATCGGTCGCGACTCAGCCCGTCGGACGAGCAAAAGCCTCTTTACACGTCAGCAAACATGCCCATGAGCGCGCGATCAATGATCGGCTCAGAATCGAGCATTTGAATTCGCCCGAGTCGGAATTTTTCCGCCAATTCGACGGCCGAAAATATGGAAGCCTTACCGCCAAGCCTAGTGGTGAACAGATAGGACGTGCGTTGCGGGCTAATCCACGTGAGCCTTGCGTAGCGCAGCTCGCCATTCTTGTCGCCTTCAATTTCGATCCACTGGCCACGCGATAGTTGCGCGACAAGCTCGTGGAACGAATCCTCTGGCGGCGCCTCAGTCTCGTCGACAAGGTCCGTCAGTTCCACGTAATCGGGTTCAGCGCCGCGCAGCAGGCCGAGATGCACTTCGAACAACTGATCGAAGAAACATGGCGTCGCGCCGCGCGAAGTGGCGCTCGCTTCATTTGCTCGCAGTCGCCGAATCAAGCTCGGAATGCGCTGCCCTAGGTCATGCCGACTTTGCGGCGCCAGCTTGGGCTGCACGCTCCAAATCAGGTCGTCCATTGCCGCGACGGCCTCGGCAAATTCAACGCTTTCTTTGCCATGCTCGAGCAGGGTCGCCCGAATATGAGGTCGCCACGTTTCCTGAATGAACTGGACAACTGGCTCGGGCATCGCATGCATTGAAAGGCGCGCGTCAACGATGGACTGCACCTCCCGCGCAACCATCAAAGCCCTGTCAGCCGCCTCTGCCTCGGCCGTACGCGCATCCAATAGCGGCTGCGCGTCGAGTTCCTGCATCGCGACAAACTGCTCAAGATCACTTTGCGCGTCGGTGAAAACGCTCAAATCGTCAACAAAATCCCTACAGATTTGACTGACAACGGTTTGGATCTTGGCAAATAGCGGCGCTTCTTGCGGATTGTCTGGCGACCAGCCAAGCCCGACGTCGGCAAGTCGGTTCAGCAGCATCCTTGCCGGATGATTCTTTCGCGAGAAAAAGCCGCGATCGACCATCGCAGCTTTGAGCATCGGGATTTGTAGTCGGCCCAGAACACCTTTGACTTCGTCGCGCAGCTCACGGCGCTCAAAGACGAACTCAAACAACATGGACACCAACTCGATCGTTGTTGCATCGAGAACGGAAATTTCGCCAGTGGCATATCCAGGAACCGTCTCGCGCAATCCAACGCGGGGCTCAAACGCTAGCTCGGCATTGTCTAGGGCGGCGTTCGCAGCCTGCAGCGAGGTTAGTGAATCTAGAAGGCCGCGGTCATAGCCCGATGCTACGGGCCCCTGATGGCTCCCCTTCGACGTAATGCCCAATGCGGCGCTGATATTGGCGCCGTCGTCACCACCCAGCGGCGGCCACCCGGTCGCAGACGAACCGAGCAGGCGCGAAGGGTTAGCGCGTTGCAATCTCGACACCAGTACAGACAGGTTGCCGGCCAACACATGCAATGGGTCGGCTTGAACTGGTGTTTCCGCGGTGGCGGCCGTCAATACTTCGCTCGCAACACTTGGCGGCAACGAATCAACACCGCGAACCTCATCCTGTGAACGCGGTCGTCCGGAAGCTACGTTACTCGGAAAATCATCGACACCGCCCTCCTCGAGAATTCGATTGAGTTCAATGTATAGCGAGTGAAAACCGAGCCCCCCTAAAGATGTCATGCGCCGGAGCCACTGTGTCCGAAAGTCCTGCGACACGCCAGGCAACGCGCTCAACGAAGCATCGAGAGCGCTGACAATTGAAGGCGCGGAAAATGGATTCTGCGCCATTCGCAGCGACGGTTCGCGAAGCAATCGCGTAACCCGTTGATGCATTGGCATCATCTGATCGAGACATTCAGAATCGATCAAGTGTGCGAGCGAGCTGGCAGCGACATACTCGTCGATCACTTCGCCAGCCTGCAAGGACAGCCCCTTGCCTCCGGCAGTCAATTTGGTCCGCAAACCGCAGGCGACTTTAAACTCTAACCGCGCCAGCAACTCACGGGCGAAACCCGCGCGGATTTCGGTTCGCCCAGCGCGCAGCGCCACTAAGGATCTGCGAATATTCTCCGCGCTTTCCTCATCAACCGCGGCGATCGAATCTGCCTTCAAGAGATCCGCTACGC
>JAGNQL010000115.1 GCA_017989135.1 Burkholderiales bacterium | reverse complement strand
AAGGGCAAAACCTCGGCGTCCGAGAGCAGCGGATAGTCCATACGCTCGAGCGCGTAGTTCAGGCAGCGGGCGATGCCATCGAAGTTATTCGAGACGGTTCCGTCAAGATCAAAAAAAAGCGTGGTGACCGGCACGTAGAATCCTTCTCAACTCACAAGGCGTTTATGTTGCAGAAGTTTATCGAAGCCACCCTAACTGGCCGCACGGATCACACGCCAACGCTCTTTTCGTTGCAATTCGAGGCGGCGCTTGACGGATTTGTCGCGGGTCAGTATTGCCGCGTAGGCTTACACATGCACACCGACAAGGGCGACGAGGCCGTGATGCGCCCGTATTCTTTGGTCAACGCACCCGGCGTCGCGCCCAACGAGATCTTGTTGACGTTGGTCTCACCACAGCAAGGCGGCATTTTGTCGCCTGCGTTGCACGCGCTCAAGGTGGGCGATCCTCTACTCGTGGGGCCACGCACCAACGGTTTTTTCTCGATGCCGGAAGTGCCGGACGCAGAGGTGTTGTGGTGCTTGTCGACCGGCACGGGACTCGGGCCTTATTTGTCGATTTTGAACACGCCCGCGCCGTGGACAAAGTTCAAACGCGTGGTGCTCGTGCATGCCGTGCGCGTCGGCGCAGAGCTTGTGTATCGCGAAGAGATTGCGTTGATTGCTGCGCGCTACGCCGAGCGTTTCCAATACATTCCCTTCGTCTCACGCGAGGCGCACGCGCAAGCGCTGCCTGGACGCATACCGGCGGCGATTATGAGCGGCTCGCTCGAAGCGCGCGCGGGCATCACGCTTGATCCAGCGACGGCGCATTGCATGCTCTGTGGCAACCCAGAAATGGTGACCGACACCATCGCGGCGCTTGAGCTACGCGGCATGAAGAAGCACCGTCGCAAATCGCCCGGCCACATCACCACCGAAGCGTATTGGTAACCCAAGATGACGACTAGCAAACACCTCAGCGGCACGGCGTTCGCGACGCTGCTACTCATCGCGCTCATGATGGGTGGCAATCACGTGGCCGCACGTCTTGCATTCAACAACGGCGTTGACGTCACGACAGCGGTCGCCGCGCGCAGTATCGTCACCGCACTCGTCGTGGTGTCGCTGATCGCCTTGCAGGGCGTGCGCCAGAGCTTTACCGCGAAACACAAGCGCATCCTGCCCGTGATTGGCCTGTTGATCGGTGCGCAGAGTTTGTGCATCTATTCCTCGGTGTCGCGACTACCGGTTGCGCTTGCGTTGCTTGCGTTCAATAGTTATCCGATCTGGGCCGCGCTCTGGGCGTGGGTGATTTACCGACAACGACCGGAACGCGCGGTGCTGGTCGCGATGCCTGTTATCTTGTTTGGCCTCGCACTGGCGCTTGACGTATTGGGCGCGGCGTCGGGCTTGGGCGCAGCGGGTCAATGGGGCCGCATCGGCATCGGCGTTGCGTTCGCGCTCACGGCCGCAGCAGTATTCGCATTGGCAATGGTTCTCACGCAATATGAAGCGGGCGCCGTGGACGGGCGCGTGCGCACCGCGACAACGCTGTCGATGGCGGGTATGGTCGCGTTAGTGGGCGTTGCAGTGCAAGGCGGATTTGCCTGGCCGCAAGCAACGGCCGGTTGGTGGGGCCTCGCGATGCTGACGTTTTTATATGGCACCGCATTCACCATCATGTTCACGATATTGCCCAAGCTCGGCGTGGTCGGCAATTCCGCAATCATGAACGTCGAACCGGTGTTTGCGCTTATTCTCGCGTGGTTGATTCTTGGGCAAGTCATCGCGCCGATACAGATTGTCGGCGCGCTGATCGTTGTGAGCTGCGTCATCTGGCTTGGGCTGCGTAAACGCTAAACTGAATTCACTTTTCGGAGGAACACCATGGCTGCCTATCTCGTCGTCGACACGCTACTCGAATCGCCTGAAATTTACGAGCAATACAAGCTTCGCGCGAAGCCGCTCTTGGAGCAGTACGGCGGTGAATATCTCGCGCGCGGCGGTGCCTTCACGGTAAAGGAAGGCGATCTGTGGTCGCCCACACGCATGGTGCTCGTGAAGTTTCCGGACTCAGAGACGGCCAATCGCTTCTATGCCTCACCGGAATATCAAGACATTCTGAAGATCAGCAAGCAATCTGCGAAGCGCACGGTGGTTGTGCTCGAAGGCATCTAATTTTGCGTGACGCATGGTGACTTAGTGGGAGTGGGCCCATTGCGCAGAGGCTTGCGTTACGCCTCTCCCAAGAACCCGCCGCTCTGGTGCGACCATAGACGCGCGTAGAGACCGTCTTTCGCGAGTAGTTCCTGATGCGTACCTTCCTCGACAACGCGACCTTCGTCGAGCACGATGAGTCGATCCATCGCGGCGATGGTGGACAAGCGATGCGCGATGGCAACGACTGTTTTTCCTTCCATCAAGCGGTACAAGCTTGATTGAATCGCCGATTCCACTTCGGAGTCGAGCGCGCTAGTGGCTTCATCGAGCAACAAGATCGGCGCGTTTTTAAGCATCACGCGCGCAATCGCGATGCGCTGACGTTGGCCACCGGAAAGCTTCACACCACGCTCACCTACATGCGCGTCAAAGCCTGTGCGTCCTTTCGGATCGGTGAGCTTTGCAATGAAATCTTGCGCTTCTGCACGCGTCGCAGCGCTTTGCAGCTCTTCATCGGTGGCGTCGGGGCGCCCGTACGCGATGTTGTCGCGAACCGAGCGGTGCAGTAGCGACGTGTCTTGAGTAACCATGCCAATTTGCGAACGCAAACTGTCTTGGGTGACGGTCGCGATGTCGGTGCCATCGATCAAAATCCGACCACTTTCAATGTCGTAAAACCGCAGCAGCAGATTGACGATCGTCGACTTGCCCGCACCAGAGCGGCCAACAAGCCCAATCTTTTCTCCAGCGCGAATGTTGAGCGTGAGGCCGTCAATCACGGGCTTATTGGCGCGCGCCTCATCTGTTGCGCGCGCCAGCTCGTAGCCGTACGTGAAGGTCACATTCTCGAACCGAATTTCGCCGTTAGGGACGGTCAGCTTGGTTGCGTTTGGCGCGTCCACCACCGTCTGCACGCCCGACAAGGTATCCATGCCGTCGCGCACGGTCCCGATATGTTCAAACAAACCGGACAACTCCCACATGATCCAGTTGGACATGCCGTTGAGGCGCAGCGCCATGGCCGTAGCCGCTGCCACCGCGCCAACGCCCACTTCGCCTTGGGTCCACAACCAAAGCGTCATGCCCGCGGTTGCCCCGACCAGTCCGACGGACAAAGTGTGATGCACGATGTCGAAAAGTGTGACCAACCTCCATTGCGTGATCACGGTCTCCATGAACTCTTGCATCGCAGTTTTCGCGTAGGCCGCTTCACGATGTGTGTGCGAGAACAGTTTTACCGTCGCGATATTGGTATACGCATCGGTGATGCGGCCGGTCATGAGCGAACGCGCGTCGGCCTGCTTCTGGCCGATGCGCCCAACCCGCGGCACAAAGTAAATGCAAGCACCTATGTAGAGCACGACCCACGCTAAGAACGGCAGCATCACCCGCCAATCAAAGCCACCCGCACCCACAATCATCGTCACGAAGTAGATGACGACGAAAACCATCACATCGGTGAGAATCATCCACACATCGCGCACGGCGAGCGCCGTTTGCATGACCTTCGCCGCCACACGACCGGCAAATTCGTTCTGGTAGAAGCTCATGCTTTGCGCGAGCATAAGGCGGTGAAAATTCCAGCGCAGTCGCATCGGAAAATTGCCCATGATCACCTGATGTTTGAAGAACGCGAGCGTTGACACCAGAAGCACGCTAGCCAACAAAATAGCGACCAACGCTAACAAGCCACCGCTGTGATCGGCCCAAAGACGCGACGGCGTGCTCTTGGCGAGCCAATCCACCACCCGCCCGACCATCGAGAAAAGCAGCGCCTCAATCAAGCCGATCAGGCCAGCGGAAATCGTTACCGCCAACATGTACGGGCGCAAGCCGTCGGTGCACGCCCACAAGAACTCGCGCAGCGACTTTGGTGGCACCAGGGGAGTTGCGTCGGGGTACGGATCTACCAGTTTTTCGAAAAGTTGAAACATAATTTCCTAGATGTGCTTGGCCGTAGCCGGCAGTTCGCGCGTACCCATCACCACTTTGCTGCGCCAAGCGAAAATCGTCAGCGCCACGCCGCCGATCCCCGCCATTGCAAGCGATGCGCGTAGTCCAATGTGCTCACCGACGTAGCCGCCGAGGAGCGCTCCGGGGCCTGCGCCGAGCAAAATCAACCAGCGCATTGTGCTCGTCATGCGACCGAGCAGCGGCTCTGGCGTGACGGCTTGACGCAACGACAAAAAGTTTACAAAGATCAGCGTTGCGCCACCGGAAAAGCAAGTCAGCATGAACCCAAAGAGCACAATGCCAAACATGTTCGACGGCGCAATCGCAAGCGTGAGCCAACCGACCGCACTCACCGCCAGACCCGCCACCATCGTGGGGCCGGGCCCGAATGACTCACTCACGCGGCGACCGTACACACTCGCGAGAATCGTGCCGACACCCATGCCGACGTAGCAAAAGCCGATCGACTGCGCGCTCATACCTAGCTCGCGCGAAGCAACAAGAATTTGCACCACACTTGCCATGTGATGCAACATTTGCCACATGCCAACGCACAGCGCCATCGTCCACAGCAAGCGTGTGCGTGCAACGAAATGCACACCCTCGCGAAGCTGCGTCCAGAAGTTGTCACCCTCGCGCGCACTCACTGTTTCTTCGACGCGAATGCCACGTAGCAATAACACCGACCCCGCAATTAGCAGCGCGTCGAAGGCTATCGCGATAGGTGCGCCGAGCACTTTGATGAGCGCTCCCGCAAGACCTGGCCCCGCAATTTCCGAACCGGAAACCGCTAACGCGTTTTTGCTGTGTGCTTCCACTAGTCGGTCACGCGACACGATCTGCGTGAGCACGATTTGTGCGGCGGTTCCACCGAACACATGCACACAACCAAGCACGATGCCGACGGCGTAAAGCCACGTCATCGTGAGCACGCCGGTCCACGCCGCGATCGGCACCGTGATCAACGTGAGCGCGAACACCGATTCGCCGACGACATAGACCGGAAGCTTGCGCATTCGGTCAAGCCACACGCCCGCAGGCAATGAGAGCAGCACGAACGGCACAATTTCAGCCGCCATCAAGATGCCCATTTGTGATGGACTTGCATTCAACACCGTCACCGCCGTGAGCGGCAGCGCGAGCATGGTGATCTGCGCACCGAAGTGCGTGATCACGACCGAAGCGAAGATGCGACGATAGTTTGCGTCGTGCAGCAGATCGCCCGCAGGTAGCGACGGCAAGCGCAACACTGCGCGTATTCGTTCGAGGAGTGAAGACATCAGGTCAAGAATAGCTTGCATTGCAAACGTCAGAATATTTTGGTGCAGTGCGCGGCACCGAACGTACGCGCATTGCGAAATCAGAAACGCACACGGTCGCCGGACGACCGGCGGGGCTGGTGCAGGAAACTAAACGGCGAGCGTCTGACCGAAAGTCAGGCGTGGCGGGCTACAGAGTTGAAACGGTCGCCTGGAACGGCTACAGAGGCAGTGGCCTAGACGGCGACGACATCAATCAGGTCGGGCGATTCGCGCCGCACCAATAGCCGTAACCCGAGCCCTGAGCCATGTGTCCCGAATGCGAAAGCGGTCGATTCGGGAGCACCGACAGATAGCCAGAGGCGACACCGGCAGCCGCAATGGTCACGACCGGCGCTGCGCCGATTGTTTCGAATTTGCTTGTGATGGCTGTGTTCATGGTGTCCCCTTGTCTTGTTGGCTGGGTAGTGTTGCGATCAACGCGATGGAAGGTAATCCACGGCCGATGCACGCAACTCGTCGGAGAATATCTCAACGCCGTCGTCAAGGGGCATACAAAACGGCAACGGGTCATGCCGACGGCGCATAGGGTACGTAGCCTTGAGACGCACAGCGCGTCAAGGCCTTTGTTGGTCAAACCGAGTCAATGAAGCGCCGTTCGCGGATACACGATCCCCGGACGCGCTGCGCTTCTCCGGGCTACGACATTGCATCGGCTACGTCAGCGTATTAAGTGCCCGCCGTTGCGCCTCTATGTCCTCCCCTCGTCGCTTGGCCATATCAGCAAACTGATCGTCGCCGATTTTTCCAACGGTGAAGTACTGCGAGGCGGGATGCGAGAACATGAAGCCACTAACGCTCGCCGCGGGCTTCATCGCGAACGATTCAGTTAATGCCATGCCAATCGTGTCCGCTTTCAACACACGGAACAGATCGAGTTTTTCGCGATGATCTGGGCACGCAGGGTAACCCGGTGCAGGGCGAATGCCGCGATATTTTTCTTTGATGAGCGCTTCGCTATCGAGGTTTTCTTCCGGCGCATAGCCCCAGAATTCCTTGCGCACACGCTCATGCAAATGCTCGGCGAACGCTTCGGCCAAACGGTCTGCGAGCGCCTTGAACATGATCGAGTTGTAGTCGTCGCCCGCCTTCTCGAAAGCAGCAATGCGATCGTCTCCACCCAGCCCCGTGGTGACCGCGAAGAGTCCAAGGTAATCCGCATGACCGCTGTCGACTGGTGCGACGAAATCGGCCAACGCGAAGTTCGGACGCCCCGAATCTTTCGCGGTTTGTTGCCGCAGCGTGTGGAAACGCATCGCCACATCGGTGCGTGCGCCGTCGGCGAAGATGGCAATGTCGTCACCTTCGCTCGCGGCGGGTAGGAGGCCGTAGCTCGCATTCGCGGTGAGCCACTTTTCTTGCACGATGCGCTTCAGCATCGCCTGTCCGTCGCGGAACACTTTTTCTGCCTCGCCACCAACGATTTCATCGTTCAAGATGCGGGGGTAGTTTCCGGCCAAATCCCAAACGATAAAAAACGGCGTCCAGTCGATGTAGGGCACCAGTGCCGCAAGGGGGTAGTCACGCAACTGGTGAATGCCCGTGAGCTTGGGCGTCGGTGGCGTGTACTGTCGATAGTCGCCCGCGAACGGATGAAAGCGATTTGCTCGCGCCACTTCAAGCTCCAACAGCGGCGTGGCTTTCTTATTCGCATGGCGCTCACGAATCAGTGCGTAATCGGCAGCAGTTTCCGCCACAAACGCTGGCTTCATTTCGTCGCTCAAGAGCGACGTCGCGACGCCCACAGCGCGCGACGCGTCCACGACATGCACGACGGGATGTTTGTAATTCGGCGCTATCTTCACCGCCGTGTGCATGCGCGACGTCGTTGCGCCGCCAATCAACAGCGGCACGTGGAAGTCCAAGCGATCCATCTCTTTGGCAACGTACGCCATCTCTTCGAGCGAGGGCGTGATGAGGCCCGACAGCCCAATGATGTTCGCGTTCGATTCCTTCGCGGCGGCAAGAATCTTGTCGCACGGCACCATGACGCCGAGGTCGATCACTTCGTAGTTATTGCACTGAAGGACGACGCCGACGATGTTCTTGCCGATATCGTGCACGTCGCCCTTGACGGTGGCAAGCACGATCTTTCCTTTGGTCTTGGCTTCAGTGCCAAGGAGGCGCTTTTCTTCTTCGATGAACGGAATCAAATGCGCCACGGCCTGCTTCATCACGCGCGCCGATTTCACGACTTGCGGCAGGAACATCTTGCCTTGACCGAACAAATCACCGACCACGTTCATGCCGTCCATGAGCGGGCCTTCGATGACTTGCAGCGGGCGCTCGAATCCTTGGCGTGACTCTTCGGTGTCTTCGGTGATGAAGGTGTTGATCCCTTTCACCAGCGCGTGCTTGAGCCGTTCGTTCACCGGCAATTCGCGCCAGCCCAAATCTTCTACGCGCGCCTTTCCGCCGCCCTTCACCGTCTCTGCGAACGCGAGCATGCGCTCGGTCGCATCGGCGCGGCGATTGAGCACGACGTCTTCGCAGTGTTCGCGCAACGCCGGGTCGAGTTCGTCGTAAATGCCAACCTGTCCCGCGTTGACGATGCCCATCGTGAGCCCGGCTTTGATCGCGTGGTACAGAAACACCGTGTGCAACGCTTCGCGCACATGATCGTTGCCACGAAAACTAAACGACATGTTCGAGATGCCGCCGGAGGT
>JAGNQL010000114.1 GCA_017989135.1 Burkholderiales bacterium | reverse complement strand
GTGCGCCACAGTCAGTCTGAGTTGTGCCAATTTCACTCAGCACAGCGCCGTTGTTCGCGTCAAACTTAGTCCATGTTTGCGCTGAATACGATTCAGAGACGGTTGAGCGCGCCCACCAAGCATCGGGGCTGGACGCCGTTGCTCCGGGGTAAAGCTTTGGACCGGAGGCGGCGATTCGCGGCATCAAACAGTCACTGCGCGCCATCGCCCGGGCCGGCGGTGCCATGGCCGAATTGATCCAGTCCGATCCCATCGGTAACGCGAAATACATCAGATTGCTAGCGACGGTAGTCGTAAAGTACCCGGACACGCTGCTGTCGAACGCGGCGACAACGCCGCC
Organism: Burkholderiales bacterium; assembly: GCA_017989135.1. GTDB lineage: Bacteria > Pseudomonadota > Gammaproteobacteria > Burkholderiales > Casimicrobiaceae > Casimicrobium. The sequence continues at coordinate 7,861 of JAGNQL010000114.1, read as the reverse complement.
TGTGACTGGCAACCAACTAGACGGCACTTGTGCATCATTCGCGGTGTACGACTTTTGCGCGGATCCCGGGCTGCCGTCGAGAGCCGAGATCGGATAGAGCGACGCAGTTCGCTTCGAAGTGGCTGCGTCGGTGGTGTAACCGACACCCAAAATACTGCTGTCTACCAGCAGCACCTGACTGAGTGCAGAGAATTGTCGTTGCCAAAGTATCGCGCCTGACGCAGACAATTTGACAACGCTCGGGGGCGCGTTCAGGTAGGTTTCTGGGATAAAACGAACATACACGCTGTCGCCATCACCGGCCAAGAGCGTCGCCCGACCGTAACTTTGCAAAAAAGTCACTGGTGTGGTCCAGAGCGCCGAACCGTCAGGCTGTAAGCGAGAAACCTGCACACCACTTATGCCGTTCGCTCCTATGTCCAAGGAGCTTACGACCAACTGCTGGTTTGCACGAGGCGATGATGCTACATAGTTCTGTGCTGCAGCAGCCAAAACAGCGTTGTGGAGCAGCGTACCGTCAACAGCACTCCAACGGACTAACCGGTTACCGGTGAATTCCACATAGTTTCCCGCCGAATCGACGCTAGCGAACACTTGCCCTGAATATGAGCCGAGACTGAGCGATAGACTGGCCCATCGAACGATTCCCAGTGGTGAGACTTTGCGGACCGTACGTGGTGAACCTTGGGCTATGTAGATGTCGTCATCGGGAGCCAATTGCACCGTCACCGCCGGCGAACTATAGTCAGAGATGCAATTTTTGTTCCTCGAATCACCCACTGCGGAGAGGTTCTCAATGCAGACTTTACCGGTGCTGTCGTAGTAAACAAGTGACACAGAATTGTCCGCGTGTGCGAACAGTGCGCGCGCGCTTTGCGAATAACTGGCACGCCAGCGGATCCAATTGGTGGCACCGGTGGAAGAAATTCTGGAGATGCGAAGAGCGTTGGCCTCGCCGTCGAAGGCCAACGCCGCAGACACTATCGACCCGTCGAAAGCCTTTACGGCGGTCGTGGCGGTTAGCGCTGTCGGCACAGCTGTGGCTCCGATGACGCTCGTCCATTGCACTTGCGCAGCGCTGGGCGCCGCACACAGTCCAGCGACGACGGTCGCCAAGGCGATCAAGAACTTTTGGAATTTCATTCGCGTGTCTGGGGCGCGGTCGCACCATTCAGTGTTTAGCCAGACATTTCACCAGATCACCGCGCGTTCCACAATGAACTAAGCGAGCATCAGCTTTTTCTTACATACCGCTAATTTGCGCTACTTCGCAATCGTTTGCGGCGATGTCGACTTGTTAGGAAAACGGGCGGTGAGTGCCGCCCAACAGTCGTTTCGCAGGAAAAGTTACCGCGCCCAATGCGCTTCTTAGCGCACTATGATGGCGTAACCACAATCTTCCGCGTGACAGTGCCCGAGTGGTCTAACACTCGGCACCAAAGGCCAACGCTACTGGTTGCCCGGCCCGTTGCCCGGTTGGGTGCCGGGTAGGTTACTGCCACCGTTATTACGTGGCGGAGGTGTTGGCCGCGGCTGTGGTGTGGGTTGCGGGCGCGGCGGTGGGTTCACGTTTGGCGGGCGCTGGGGCTGCGGTTGCGGGCGCACCATGGGCGGACGAACATCCGGCGGACGTACGTTTGGTGGTCGCGTGCCCGGCGTGTAGTCGTGCGGTGGACGCGGATTGGGACGAACGTTGGGTTGTGGCGGGCGCGGGTCTGGGCGATAGCCCGGTGGTGGTCGGTTGCCCGGACGCCAGTTATTCCACTGCGGCTGGGTTCGATACCACGAGCGATCACGGTAGTTATCGTTCCAATAGCTGCCGATGATGAAGCTCAGAATTGGCAACGAGAAGTTTTGTCCGTTGCCATAAATCGCCCTTGGCTGACCTTGGTACGTGTAGTCAATATTCTTGGCGTACACCCAGCCGCGATCATCGCCCGCTGTGACGTCGCACCAGCGGTAATCTTCAAGGCAGCCGTTGACGTAAACGAGCGAACCCGCAGGCACCCACGCCACAAGCGGATAGCCGCGGTCAGGGCCAGCGCGCACGTTCACGGCCTTGTTGGTGACGGCCTCTTGCGCAGCAGCCGAGGCACTAAAGATCAACACCGAACTCGCGACAGCGAGCGCGGAATAAAGACGCGAGACGTTCATAGGTGTGGAGCTCTGTTTGGAGGAAAAGCCTACTGTATGCCCATTGCGCAGCAATGGCTAGTCTTCAGGTCAATGATTTGTCAATGAATGTAACGCTTGCGTTCAGCAATGCCGCAGCGTTCGTGCGTTGCCGCACACAACGCGGCGCTATGCGTGCCCGGAACCTGGAAAGCGCAATCGAAATGTGCTGCCATGCTCTGCATTCGTGGTGCCCTGCACAACACTTTCAATTTCAAATTTCGCGTGATGGCGTTGAGCAACGTGTTTCACGATAGCCAGTCCGAGACCTGTGCCGCCGGTCTCGCGTGAGCGCGAGCGATCCACCCGATAGAAGCGCTCAGTGAGCCGCGGCAAGTGTTCCGGTGCTATACCCACGCCTGAGTCTTTAACTTCAATGGCCACGTCACCGTGAGCTGCATCTGCAAAGACGCGCAGCGTGATTCGCCCACCCGCGGGCGTGTAGCGCACGGCGTTAGAGAGCAAATTACCAAGTGCGGAGCGCAATTCGCTGGCACTACCAGCAATCTTTAGCGGAGCAATATTGGCCTCGAAAGTATGTGCGCCCGCAGAGAGTGCTTCCGCGTCAGCAAGCACATCGCGCGCAATATGCGACAGGTCGGTTATGGTCGTTTCGGCGGGCAACTGATCGTTTTCCAGTCGCGCAAGGATCAATAAATCTTCGACTAGGCGCCGCATATTGGTCGTTTGCGTTGCGATCATTTGCAGGTACCGTGTGCGCTCATCATCGTCGAGCGGCAGATCGGTGAGGGTTTCAACGAACCCACCCACAACAGTCAGCGGCGTTCGTAATTCGTGCGACACGTTGGCCACGAAATCACGCCGCATGCGATCAAGCCGCTCTCGATCTGTCACGTCGCGCGTGAGCAACAGCCTCGCGCCTTCGCTACCGCGTTCAAGATGAAACAGCGTTGTGCGACCGCCCGCTGTAACGATCGGTTCCGGAAGCGATTCGTCTTCAAGGTAGGCTGCAAATTCGGGAGAGCGAATCAACTGGGAAATTGGTTTACCCATGTCACGAAACGCATCGAGCGAATGCATCACGAGCGCGGCTTGATTGCACCAAACGATGCGACCATTGTCGTCTAGTAGAAACAATCCATCAGGCACAGCATTAGTAATTTGCTTGCGCTGCGCAATTTCCGCATCGCGATCTCTCAAACTTTGCTCGCCTTCTTTCAGGCGAATGCGCACAATGCCCAGCGCGTCTTCAAAGGAGCGATCCACAGCCTCGGATTCATGTAGTAATTCGACCGCCGCCGCGCGCTGCCGCAGCACGAGCACCACCAGCCGAGCGCACATCAAACCAAACGCGGTCACTGCAATCCAAGGCGTCCAGACGAACGACAGCACAAGCGACAACACCGCGATGGTAACGACTGTTTGGGTCAAATTTTTCATGCGCGGAGTGTAGCGGGCGAGGGTTAGTCTCCGCTTACAAGAGCGAACATAAAGCGGTTGTTGGCGCTATTTCAACGGCTGCTTGCGCAAGCGGTAGCCACCGCCGCGCACCGTCTCCACCAGCGCGTCATGCCCCGACGGCTCCAACGCGACACGCAGTCGGCGCACATGCACATCCACCGTGCGCTCTTCGATGTAGACCTGATCGCCCCACACGCCGTCAAGCAACGCTTGGCGCGTCATCACGCGATCCGCGCGTGTCATCAAAAAACGCAGCAACCGAAATTCAGTCGGCCCGACTTTGAGCTCAACGCCATTGCCTGACACGCGATGCGCTGCTGGCTCCAGGCGCAAACCCGCGACCTCCAGCGGCTCGTCGGTCGCCTCGGGCGCGGCGCGGCGCAGAAGTGCTTTGATCCGCGCGATCAATTCTTTCGGCGAAAAGGGTTTGGTGACGTAATCGTCGGCACCGACCTCAAGGCCGCGCACTTTGTCGTCTTCATCGGCGCGCGCCGTGAGCATCAAGATGGGTAAGTCTTTAGTGCGATCGTCTTTGCGCAACTCGCGCGCGAAATCGATGCCTGATTTGTCGGGCAACATCCAATCGAGCACCACTAAGTCTGGAAGGGTTTCGTCCACGATGTCGCGCGCGTCGAGTACGGCGTGCACCACTTGTACGGAGAACCCGGCGTGTTTGCAGTGGAGCGAGACGAGCTCGGCAATTGCGGGCTCGTCTTCAACAATCAGAATGGTGGCTGGCATAGCTATCGTTTTATGACAGTCGTGTGACGCGGATATTACAGCGCCTCATCGGCCATCGCGAGGGCTTGCGTGCGCTCGGTTTCGCACGGCTCCGCGCGTTGCAACAAGTAAGCATCAATGACCGTGGGATCGTTGATGGTGCGCAGCGCAGCGTAGGCCACCTCAGCCTCCGGATACACGCGGCGCATGAAATTGAGCCACTGCTTGAGGCGACCCGCGCGATGCTTGCGCTCCACGCGCGCCGATACCTGCGCCCAGAACACGTCAATCAGCGGGCGCAACACGGCCCATGCAACATGCGGCTGCGACGAGCGCGCATCGCCCGCGAGTGCGGCGCGTACGGCGAGCGCGAGCCCCGGATTAGCGACCGCACCGCGCCCGAGCATGATGTCCGCGCAACCAGACACTTCACGACAGCGTAGCGCGTCTTCCACGTTCCAGATTTCGCCGTTAGCGACCACGGGAATTCGCACCACGGCACGAATGTCGTTGATGCGATCCCAATAGGCGGGCGGGCGATAGCCGTGCGCCTTGGTGCGTGCGTGAATCACCAGCTCCGACGCGCCGGCATCAGCAATCGCCTGCGCGCATTCTTCTGCGCGCGTGTCGTCGTTGAACCCTAGGCGCATCTTCGCCGACACGGGCACGCCCTCTGGCACCGCGCGACGCACCGCCGACACAATTTGTGTGAGGACCATCGGGTCTTGCAGGAGCATCGCCCCCCCGCCGTGGCGATTCACGACTTTCGCCGGACAACCGAAATTTAGGTCGACGCCGGGCGAGCCAAGTTCGGCCAATCGTGCGGCATTCTCTGCGAGGCAGTTTGCATCCGAACCGAGCAATTGCCCGCGCACGGGCACGCCCGCAAATGTGCGGCCACCGTTTTCTAACTCAGGCATGACACGCACAAACGCGCGGTTGGGCAAGAGCGTGCCGGTGATGCGAATGAATTCGGACACGCAGCGATCCACGCCGCCGACGCGCGTCAGCACATCGCGCAACCGACAGTCGAGTAAACCCTCCATTGGCGCGAGGAGGATGCGAGTGGACGTGTGACCCTCAGCGCTCAAGCCGTAGCTCCGCTTGTGCCCCCTTGAGCAGACGGCGATAGTAGTCGCCATCCACGCACCGGCATATCGCCCAACGAGATATCGCCGCGCCGCGTACGCGTGATGTCCGCGCGCCATTCTTGGCTGTCGCAAATCGACGAAAGAATGCCCTTGCCGAGCGTTGCTGTTGTAAGCAGCAGTGCGTTGACATTCTCAGCAGCGGGCGTGATGTTTACTGCGCCTTGCAGCGCGTGTTTGAGCGCCGCAATCGCATCGTCTGGCGGTGGCGCACGAAAGTCGATGAGCCACGATTCCTCAATATCAGCCGCTGCGAGACGACGCGCGAGCGCGGTATCGGTCGTGTAAATCACGAGCCCCATCTCGCGCGTGGACAGCCGCCCAGCGACACGCAAGCCCCCACCCATCAAATTAGGCGCAGCGGATGCATCGTTGGGGCGATAGTTCTCTGGCGTGAGCAGACTCATCGCGGGTGCGCCACCAAATTCATCAGCCGCGGAAGTGAATCCGCGCGGCTTGTTCATGATCACCGTCACGGCGTTGTCGAGCTGCGCTTCGGCTTCGTTTGAGAGGCGAATCTCGGCGTTCGGTGCGGCGCGATCACCGGGCACCACGATGCGACCGTCGACCATCACCCAACCTTTTTCAATCATGCGGTCGGCTTCGCTGCGCGAGGCGATGCCGCGCTGCGCCATGATTTTGGAAATGCGGATCGGTTCGTTGTTGTTCGGGTCGGTGGGCAAATTGTGCTTTCGTGCGGTCGGCGAGATAGGCGCGGCACTGGTGTGAGTTGTCGGAGCGGACTTGGCCGCGATTCACCGTGGAGATCGCGGCCAAGGCCGCTCCCACGAAGGGACGAAATAGGCGCTACTTGCGCACCGCCAAATTCTGGAAAAACGCAGCGACGCCTGCTTCGCCCATTTTGCGCGCATCGGCCAGCTCGCCGCCGTTGGTCGCGTACACGAGTTCGTTCGCGGGCGTTGCGATCACGATCGAGGGAATGCCCTTCTTGATCACTACTCCGTACGGTTTCACGACGTCGAGGTTTTTGTTGAAACGACCGACGTCGATCTTCACGACAACGTAGTGTTTGTCGAGCAGCGCGGCAAGCGCGGGCTTTTTGAATTCGCCGTCTAGCATTTTGCAATCACCGCACCAATTCGCGCCGAACACGATCATCACGTTTTTGTTTTGCGCATTGGCCGCAGCGAGCGCGGTTGCCACCTGCGCCCTAGCGTCAGCCGCCTCGTCGTAAGGGCCGTCGGCGGCAAACGCGATGAGAGAAGTCAGGGCAACGAGCAGAGCGAGAAAGCTTTTCATTGCGGTTAAAGCGCAGCGTTGAAGAGGCCGCGAGGTTACCGCATTCAGCGTCCAGCGCCCACGCGTGCGCGACGCGCAATCGGTCTGGATTCCCGCCTTCGCGGGAAAGGCGGGAGAAAATTCGGGTACAGTTACGCCTCTCGCGGGTGTAGTTCAATGGTAGAACGGCAGCTTCCCAAGCTTCATACGAGGGTTCGATTCCCTTCACCCGCTCCAAACGCCCGGCCGGGCGTTTTTATTGGGCGTTCACTCGCGTAACCTGAACAGCTTTTAGGTGCGAACGACCAGCGGGCGGCCGATTGAGGCCGTTTTATGCATTGGTCGATCACGGGCCGCTCACATTGGGCGCGCAAAAGACCCGAACCCCATCGCATCTTGGCCAACGCCGCTCCCACATTGCCGACCGCAGTGAAAGAAAAAATGTCCGCTCAGATGTACGTGACTGCGTCTGTTTTATCGTGCACAATCGCCGCGAATCTAAGAACTGTCCTAACAGCCAATTCACCTCGTCACACCAAAACCGGAGCGCTCATGAACCAGAAATTGACCCGAATTGCCGCGAGCCTGACCGCCGCTGGCTTGCTTTCGCTTGCCGCCTTGCCACCGATGGCCTACGCCGCCAATCATCCGTTGAGCGCAGAACGGCATGACGCCGCAACTGGTGTGACGACCGTGGATGTGACGTTTGGTCTGGACTTTGATCCGGATAACGCGACGCCGCCTGAGCGCAATCGCCAATACATCACCGACATCGCCAAAGAATTCGCGAAAAGTTTGTTTGTGATGACCAACGGCAAAAAGCGCGTGGGCGTGGTGCGCGTCTACACGAAGGGAAAATTTCTCGACAACATCGACGCACAAATTCTGAACAAAGATGGTCGCGCCGGGGCCAATATCAACGGTTGGTCGCACCGCGGCTACACCGCGACGCAGTACACGACGATGGACAAGCGTGTCGAGAGCACCGTGCAGATCGGTAAGACCATCGCGCATGAGTGGGGTCACTACGCGTTGGGCCTGTACGACGAGTACAAAGAAAACAGCACGACGACTGATCCAACGTCGCCGCAAACCAATGACACGCCACGCAACACGATCATGAATAGCCACGAGGAATTTCTCGGGCTGTCCACCGCCGC
>JAGNQL010000113.1 GCA_017989135.1 Burkholderiales bacterium | reverse complement strand
GATCCTTTCCGGCCCGGCAGGTGGCATCGTTGGTGCTGCGGCCGTGACAAAACTCGCCGGCTTCGACAAGATGATCGGCTTCGACATGGGCGGCACGTCTACCGACGTCACGCACTACGCCGGAGAGTACGAACGCGCATTCGAGACCGAGGTTGCGGGCGTTCGCCTTCGTGCACCAATCATGCAAATTCACACGGTGGCCGCTGGCGGAGGTTCGATTTGCACCTTCGACGGCAGCAAATTTCGCGTCGGCCCCGAAAGCGCCGGCGCGAACCCCGGTCCCGCAGCGTATCGCCGCGGCGGGCCGCTGACGGTCACCGATTGCAACGTTATGGTCGGCAAGTTGCGGCCCGAATTGTTTCCTGCTGTGTTCGGTCCGAACGGCGACCAGCCGCTCGATACCTGCGCGGTGATCGACAAGTTTGAAGCCCTCGCTCTCCAAGTTGAACGCGCCACAGGGCAAAAGAAATCGCCCGAAGAGATTGCTGCGGGATTTCTACGCATTGCCGTTGAGAACATGGCCAACGCAATCAAGCACATCAGCGTGCAGCGTGGCTACGATGTGACCGAGTACACGCTCACTTGCTTTGGCGGTGCAGGTGGTCAACATGCGTGCATGGTGGCCGACGCGCTGGGTATGCAGCGCGTCTACATTCATCCGTTCGCGGGCGTGCTTTCGGCGTATGGCATGGGTTTGGCCGACGTACGCACGCTTAAACAAGCCGCCGTCGAGAAGGCACTCAGCGGGGAGCTGCTACGCGATCTAGAGCCTGACTTTGAACGCCTCGCGCGTGAGTCACGCGGCGACGTCGAAGCCCAGGGATTGAACGCCTCACAGGTACGCGTTGTGAAGACGCTGGCGTTGAAATACAACGGCACCGATACCACGATTGAATTGCCCGTTGCTGAAACGACCACAGCGCTATCGCTCGTGACCTCGTTCGAGACGACGTATCGCCAGCGGTATGGATTCCTCATGCCGGGGCGGGGCCTTGTGGTTGAGGCGATTGCTGCCGAAGCCATTGGCGAGACGCAGTCGGCTCAAGAACCCGAACCGTTGTTGCCAGCGCGTCCCGAGGGGCTCAAGCCGCGCGCCGAAGTCCGCGTGTTTATGGACGAAGCAACGCGCGCCACGCAAATTTATTATCGCGAAGACTTGCGGCCGGGCGACGTGATCGCTGGACCAGCCGTGATCAAAGAACCCATCGCCACCACAGTAGTCGAGCCAGAATGGCGCGCAGTGGTGACGAAGCACAACCATCTCGTTTTGGAGCGCACGAAAAAAGCCGAGCGCGCGCACGCAATCGGGACCACAGCCGATCCCGTCTTGCTCGAGGTGTTCAACAATCTCTTCATGGCGATTGCCGAGCAGATGGGCGTGACGCTTGCGAATACGAGCTACTCGGTGAACATCAAAGAACGCCTCGATTTCTCGTGCGCTATTTTTGATCCCGAAGGCAATCTCGTTGCCAATGCGCCGCACATGCCCGTGCACTTGGGCTCGATGGGCGAGAGCGTTCGCGTGATCCTCGAAAAGCGCGCCGGTGCGATGAAGCCGGGCGATGCATTCGTACTTAACGCGCCTTACGCTGGTGGCACGCACATTCCAGACGTTACGGTTGTCACGCCGGTGTTTCTCTCGGGCGAGAGCACACCACTTTTCTACACCGCTGCGCGCGGGCACCACGCCGACATTGGCGGTATTACGCCCGGCTCCATGCCGCCGTTCTCGAAGCACATCAGCGAAGAGGGCGTGTTGCTCGACAACGTGCAACTCGTTCGTGAAGGCGTTTTCCTCGAAGACGAACTCGCGCACATACTCACGCACGATGCGCATCCAGTGCGCAACGTTACGCAAAACATTGCCGACTTGCGCGCGCAGGTGGCGAGCTGCAACAAGGGCGCGACCGAGCTTGCGAAGATGGTCGAACACTTCGGTCGCGAGGTCGTAGTCGCGTACATGAAGCACGTGCAAGACAACGCCGAAGAGAGCGTGCGTCGTGTGATTCACAAACTCACCGACGGCGAATTCGGCGTCGACCTTGACGATGGCAGTCACATTCACGTGAAGGTCTCAATCGACCGTGCGGCGCGCACTGCGAAGGTCGATTTCACGGGGACCTCGGCCCAACGGCCGAGCAATTTCAACGCGCCGCGCAGCGTCAGTCGCGCGGTGGTGCTTTATGTGTTCCGCACATTGGTGGATGACGACATCCCAATGAATGCCGGTTGCCTCAAACCCATCGACATCGTGATCCCCGACGGCAGCATGCTGTCGCCGGTGTATCCGGCAGCGGTGGTTGCGGGCAACGTAGAGGTATCGCAAGCGGCGACCAACTGCCTATACGGGGCGCTCGGCGTGCTAGCGGGCGCCTACGGCACGATGACGAACTTCACGTTCGGCAACGATGTTTATCAATACTACGAGACGATCTCCGGCGGCTCTGGTGCAGGCCCAACGTTCGACGGTACGAGCGTGGTGCAATGTCACATGACGAACTCGCGCCTGACCGATCCCGAAATTCTGGAGTTCCGCTATCCCGTGCGCGTCGATTCGCACACGATCAACGCAGGCACCGGCGGCAAAGGCAAGCATCATGGCGGAGACGGTGCGGACCGCCGTATTCGCTTCCTCGAACCGATGACCGCCGCGATTCTCGCGAACAATCGCGTCAATCGGCCGCACGGCCTAGAGGGCGGAGAGCCAGGCGTGGCGGCGAAAAATTGGGTGGAACGCAACGACGGTAGTCGCGAGGATTACGGCCACATTTGCGAAGTGGCGATGAAGGTTGATGATGTTTTCGTCATCCAAACGCCCGGCGGTGGCGGGTTTGGCGAGGCGTAGTCTGCTAACCAATGAAAACGATCTACAACGCTAAGCACGCTCTGCACCGCGCTGAATACGAATTTTTTCGTGGCGAAAAGGTGGCGGCGTTCGAGAAGCCAGAGCGCGCTGATTGGGTGCTCGCGGCTTTGCAGCGCGACGGTGTCGGCGATGTGCTCGCGCCTACGCCGCATAGTGACGTTGCGATCCTGAAAGTGCACAGCGCGCGTTACGTGAGTTTTCTGCGCGGCGCACATTCGGAATATGTTTCACTCGGCGGCAAAGGTGATGTGTTCCCATCGATTTGGCCGATTCGCGGAATGCGTTCAGACGTCGAACCGGAGAACTTCGCTGCGCGAATGGGGCTGTACTCTTTCGATTCTGGATCGCCGCTAACCTCGGGGACATGGGCGGCTGCACGCGAAGGCGCAGACTGCGCAATGACCGGTGCTGCGCTGTTGAGCGCGGGCGAGACCAGTGCTCTGGTGCTGACGCGGCCACCGGGACATCACGCCGGGCATGATTTTTTCGGTGGCTATTGCTTTCTTAATAACGCGGCAATCGCAGCGCAAGCCATGCGCGACGCGGGCTGTGCGCGTGTGGCGATTCTCGACGTTGACTACCATCACGGCAACGGCACGCAAGATATTTTCTACGCGCGCGGCGACGTGTTTTTCGCCAGCGTGCACGGCGATCCAATAACCGAATATCCGTTTTTTCTCGGTCACGCCGATGAGCGCGGCGTAGGCAAGGGTGCCGGCTGCAATTTGAATCTGCCATTGCCCGCTGGAACCGATGCCGATACTTGGCTTGAGTCGCTCGTGGTTGCGTTGAAGTCGATTGCCGCGTTCAAGCCTGACGCGCTGGTTGTGTCACTCGGGGTCGATACGTTCGAGGGTGATCCGATTTCGCATTTCAAGCTGAAAACGTCGGACTATCCGAGGGTGGGGCGTGCGATTTCCGCGCTCAAGTTGCCCACGCTTTTTGTGATGGAAGGCGGCTACGCTGTGGCCGAAATTGGGGACAACGTGGCTGGAGTGCTCTTGGGATTTGAGCGGACTTAGTTTCGCTTCGGCATCGGCTTGGGCGAACCCAGCACACCCTTGGTGGCGATCATCAAGCCCAGCTGAATCAAAAAATCTAACAGCGAAAAACTACTGTCTTCAGGCTTTGTCGCGCTAAGCACTTCGCACTGCGCGCCGGACGCAAATAGCAGCGCGTTCTCCGCACCTTCCGCGCGCGTTGTCAGCAGCGCTTCTTCGTCGCGCGAGTATTCATGGCAATACTTGGTCGTGATAACCACATCGCTTTTGCTGACGGCATACTTGTCCAGCGCCACGCGTGTCACTCGGATGGTTGCTTGTTGTGCAGCCACAGGCAAGGACGGCACAGCCAGCGAGGCGATCAAAATGGTGGCGATAATTTGGGTGCTGCGGTGGCGGGTGCTCATAGAGTGAACGCTATCACGGGACGGGACGCTTGGGACGTGTGAGTAAAAATTCGGATTAACAGCTTTATCGCGCTAACGACAGCCAGGCGGTCGTTTGAGCGAAAAATTAATGAAAGTCGACAATATATAAAAATACGCCATAACGACCGTATGGCGGTCGCTAGACACATAAAGTTGTATGGCTTATTGCGTTCGATGAGACTAGTTCGCGTGCTGGTCGTGAAATCGATACGTATGAGACCACCCACTGACGTCCAGTCTCACGCGATCACGCCGCCGCCCAAGCACACGTTGCCGCGATAGAGCACAGCGTATTGCCCCGGCGTCGGTGCCCACTGGCCTTCATTGAAATGAAGCGTCGGCAACGCGTGCGCCGTGTCCGCAGGCGCGTAGCGGCAATCGGCGTCTGGTTGACGATAACGTGTCTTGCCGCCGTAACCGTTGCCCGTCTCGGGCGCAACGCCAGCAATCCAGTGCGTATTGACGAGAGGCACATCCTTGCGACGCAGGGCGGGATGCTCGCGCCCCTGCACGACGATCAGCTCGTTTTTCGCCATGTCTTTGCCGGCCACGTACCAGGGCTCGCCCGAGCCCGCGCGTGACCCACCGATATGCAGGCCGCCGCGCTGACCCAACGTGTAATACGCCAACCCTTGGTGCTTTCCAACGTGCTCGCGTTCCGGCGTGAGCATCTCGCCCGGCGTTTTGGGCAGATAGCGTTCCAGAAACTCGCGGAATGGACGCTCACCGATGAAACAAATGCCGGTTGAATCTTTCTTTGCGAAGTTTGGAATGCCTTCACGCTCGGCGATCACGCGCACGTCGCGCTTCGGAATTTCCGAGAGCGGAAACACCGCTTTTGAAAGCTGTGCTTGCGTCAGGCGATGCAGAAAATACGACTGATCTTTGCTGTCGTCGTCGCCCTTCAGGAGTTCAAATCTGCCATCGGTTTCGCGTACGCCCGCGTAGTGCCCCGTTGCGATTTTGTCTGCACCGAGGCGCATGGCATGATCAAGAAACGCGGCGAATTTGATCTCGGTGTTGCAGAGCACATCTGGATTCGGCGTGCGACCGGCTTGATACTCTGCCAAAAAGTACGAGAAAACGCGGTCTTTGTACTCACTGGCGAAATTGACGACTTCGATATCGATGCCGATGTGGTCGGCCACGCTGACCGCGTCCACCAAGTCCTCGCGCGACGAACAGTATTCGCTATTGTCGTCGTCTTCCCAATTCTTCATGAAAATGCCAAGAACGTCGTGGCCTTGCTGTTTGAGCAACCATGCAGAGACGGCGGAATCGACGCCACCAGAGAGACCGACAATGACTTTCATTTGGACAAATTATCCGACAAGGTGCAAATGGGACGACGGGGCAACAAAAAAGGCACCCGAAGGTGCCTTTTTCATCCGAAGCGCCTTACGGCGCCGTCGAATTAAGCAGCTTTCTTAGCGGCTTTTTTTGCTTTTGCTTTTTTGACTGCTTTTTTTGCTTTTGCTTTCTTTGCAGGAGCAGCGGCTTTAGCACCGTCAGCTGCTTTAGCAGGAGCAGCGGCGGCAGGAGCAGCAGCAGCAGGAGCGGCGGCAGCAGGAGCTGCAGCTTTAGCTGGGGCAGCAGCAGCTGGAGCAGCTGGAGCTTGTGCGAAAGAAACAGCGGCGAAAGCCGAAGCGATAAGGGCGGCGAACAGTTTGCTCATTTTCATATCCTCTAAAGAGTTGGTTTTTTTGCGAAGCTCGGTATTTCACAAGCCTGAGCAGATAACGAACGCACTTTTGGTCGGTTGACACAAAAGTATCAAAAAAACACAAACCGGAGCTCCCCTGCTTGCGCTCTCCTTCTTTCTGAAAGGAAGTTCTTCTTCTAGCTCAACCATCGATTATAGCGCAGAACAAGGGAAAACGCGTATTGCGCTTAGGAAAATATCCGTTCAGCGTTCAGATTCGGCTAGAAATGCGCGCACGAGCGGCACGGTTACGGGACGTTTGAGTGCCAGCGAAAGCCTATCCAGTCCGGCCAGCGTCTGACATAACGACGCGATGTCCCGTCGGCTGCGGCTTAAAAGGTATGTAAGCACATCCTCACTGAGGTGCCATCCGCGTCGCCGTGCGTAATCCGATAACGCCGGCGGCAAATCGTCTTGCGGAATGGGCACATTTTCAAAGATCAACCCACTCCCCAGTCGTGTGCGGATATCGTCTCGGATAGACCATTTACCCGGCGGGGTGCGCCCGCTCACGACCGTCACACCACCTTTTTGTGCGACGTGGTTGAACGCGGTGAATAGCCAACCTTGCTGATCCGGCGAGATGGCGTCGGCGTCGTCAACGCAGAGGAGGCGCGCATCCACAAATGGGTCTTGCGGAAAAGCATCGCGTGCGTGGAGCATCAGCGTGTCGTTCGCGATTGTCCCGACCAGCGCGCAGAGCAAGTGCGTTTTCCCGCTACCCGGCCCGCCCCAAAGGCAAATCGCCGACGGATCGGTCGCGGAGCGCGGGAGCTTGATTGCTCGAAGCGCTGTAACCAGCTCCTGATTGGTGCCAACGATAAAGTTGTCGAAATTGGGGGTTTCGGCAACATGGAAATCTAGCGGCAGTTGAGGCGCGATGGCGGGCATAGCGAGTCGGAATCCGGTCGCGTTAGATGACGGGGCGCGGAGTTTCAGGCGCTGTCACAGGTGTCGCCGTTTCCTCGGCCACCACGTTTCGCCGGGCAAACCGAAACGCGACTAGTAGGGCAGCACTGGCGGGCAGTGCGAGCAATACGCCCACAAATCCGAACAGTTGCCCAAATGCCATCAACGCAAAAATCACGGCCAGCGGATGCAGTCCAATCCGCTCACCCACAAACTTAGGCGTCAACACAAAGCCTTCAATAATCTGACCGGCTCCAAACACAGCAGCCACAGCGATGATCGGCCCCGGAGTAGAAAACTGGGTCAGCGCCGCCAACATGCCGAGAACTAGCCCCATACCGAACCCAATGTACGGCACAAACACGAGCAAGCCCGTGACCATGCCGACCGGCAGCCAGAACTGCAGTCCGACCAGTTTGAGCGCAACGGCGTAATACGCTGCAAGCGCGAGCATGACGAGGCCTTGACCGCGCAGAAACTCTGACAGCACCGCGTCAATTTCGCTCGCCAACTGGCGCACAGTCAATCGAGCTGCACGCGGCACCAGACGGTCGATACCGTCGATCAGCGTGGGCCAATCGCGAAGCAGATAAAACATGACCACTGGCACCAGAATAACGTTCACCAACAACCCCAAGACCACTTGCCCGCCAAGTTTCATCGAACCGGCAAGCTGCGCCGAGATGTTGCCGAGCGCGCCCGCGTTGTCTTGTGCCAACGCTCTCAATTGGGTCAGATCGAAGCTAATTTCGGTTCCGAGCTGCTGATTGATCCAAGGTAGCCAGACGGTTTGTGCTTTGGTGACGAGTTCGGGTGACTTGGCGGCGATTTGCGAAATCTCGGTCGAAATCATTGGCGCGATGATCAGCACGAACCCCATCAACAGCGCAACGCACGCGACAATCACGAGCACCGCACCGATTGTGCGCGGCACACGATGCGAGGCCAGCCACGCGACCGCTGGCGTGCCCACATACGACAAGATGGCCCCAAACATGAACGGCGTCAAAACGGGCGCTAGCGCCGCGAACAACCATGCGAAGGCGACCAGCACGCCCGCCACAATCAGGGCGCGCAGCGTCGGCGTAAGCGCTTGCCACCACGCCGGCCCGGAGGATGAATTTGTCAGGATCGTGGGTGCGGCCAACGGCTCCGACGGCACGTTGGGCGTTGGAGGGATAAAATTTTCTTTTGACTCGTTCGAGTCGGCCATTGATTTGGCGTCGGCGTTCACGTTCATGGTGGGCGGCATTACATCACGTTCGGCTCCCAAGCCACTTCCCACCATTCTCACCAAA
>JAGNQL010000112.1 GCA_017989135.1 Burkholderiales bacterium | reverse complement strand
CACTACATGCTTACTTCTGCACGCGGCGGCGTTGAAAGGCCACGAAGCCAGCCAGCATCAGGCTCATGAAGCCCAAGCCAAGCATGCTCATGGTCGGAACGCCAACCGGCTGGTCGTCGTCAGTTACGTTCACCGTCGCAACTGCGTTGCCAATGATCGTAGCTGCTACGGCTGGTCCGCCAGCTTTGAGGCCGTTGTTGGCCGCACCAATCATCACCTGAGGGATGCTGATCGTCATCGTGTACGTACGAGCGTTACCGATCGTGGTGTCGTTGATGGTTTGCACCGTCGTTGGCACGGCAACCAAGCTTGCGGCTGCGGCCGGGCAAGATACCGAGCCCGTTGGGCTACCGGAGTAGACGTCACCAGCGTACGCCGTTGCTGGCGTGATGGAGAAGTCGATCGATTGCGGTGCAGCCAACGTTGGGCAGCTGACGCGGAAGCTTACTACCGTGCCTTCGGCCGTTGAAGTCGCTGTTGCCGATCCCGTTGCGCCGGCCACTGCATTCACAGCAACATCATCATCCGTGATCGTTGCCGTGGCCGATGCTGGCGAGCCAACCGTGTAATCAGCAGGTGCCGTTGGTGCAGCTACCGTGTAGATGACCGTTTCAGCTGGGTCGATCAGGTTGTCGTCACACGCCGTAACGGTAATCGTTCCCGTCGCACCCGTGAGCGTCAGCGTGGTACCGGTCGTCGTCGATGTGTAGTCGACGCCAGCCGTACAAGCAGCACCGTACGTCGCGCTACCCGAACGAGCGATGTTTACGGTCAGGGGCAGAGCCTGAACCGCGAGGCTACCGCCAGAGCGGGTGAACGTGAAGACACCAGTGCCGGCGGCTTCCGCCACTGCACCACCGCCAGAAACGGTAACCACTTGTGGGCTGTCGTCGTCAGCGATGTTCTGTGTTTGCGATGCTGTGCCAACCGTGTAGGTTGGTGGGTTAGCCGTTACTGTGAAGATCACGGTTTCACCACCGGATTCGATGAGCGCATCATCCGTCGGGCAAACGTCAATCACGAGTGGATTCGCATCAGGATGCGAGATCGAGTTCGCGGTGAGTGCGGTGCCAGCAGCACAGCCGCCAGTTTTCAACACATAGTCGGTAGCGCGGGTTGCGGTGCCGGTGACAGTGAAGTTAACCGTCGTTGCAGTAGCCACACCACCGTCGCGAGTGATCGTGAACGTGCAGTTCGTAGGTGCAAGGGCTTCGGCACATGCGCCTGCCTTAGCGACGCTAAACACTGGTGGTGTGTCGTTATCAGCGATGGTCACGGTTGCAGCAGAACCCGTGCCTACTGCCGATGGGCCAGTTGGTACGCCTGCGATAACAGTCTGTGAACCTTCTACTGCGGTGTCATCAACTGGTACGACGTTGACGGTGCAGCTTGCACTGCCCGACGGCACTGTCAGTGACAGCGTTGGAGCCGTGTAGCTTACGCCTGTGCAGCTGCCACCGACGAAGCTGAAGTTACCCGATGCAGGCAGTGCGGTGCCGGTGATGGTCGATGTCAGAGCCTGTGTAGCTGTCGTCGCGCCAGTACGTGTGAACGTGAGCACGCCGTTGACTGGACCGGTTTCAGACGCAGCTGCAGTCGTTGCCGCAACAGACGCACCGACTTCATCGTCAAGAACGTCGACAGACGCTGATCTGCCAGCCGACACATAGTTGCTTGCCGCCGTGCTATCCGTCACGGTCAAAGTCGCCAGCATGTTGCCGTCGATATTGGTGTTCTGCGCCGTGGTGATGCCCACCGTACAGCTAGTGGCACCGTCAGCGATGTTCGTACAGGTATTGGACCCAATAGCTGCCGATTTGCCAGCTACAGCCGGGCCGCTCAGTCCGACTGGAATCGAGAAGCCACCGCAACCGGTAGGAACAGCACTGAAATTTACCGTAAAGTTCGAGGCACCGCCCTCAGTCGGGTTGCTGCCGGGAGTAACGGATGACACGGTGGTCTTTTCGCATACCGTTACGTCGTTCGTCGCTGAGTTGGTGGCTCCTAGCGAGGCGTTGTTGGTCACTGTGATGACGTACGTGCCGCCGACAAAGCTAGACGCAGTTCCGTTGAACGTCGCCATAGCGGCAGCGTTGGCTGCACCACCACAACTCGCCGGGTACGAACCCGACGATGGCTCCCAATTGATATAGAACTCGTTAGGATTTGCGGAGGCATACGGCGGACTAAATGCGCCCGGGATACATGCCGTTGAGAACGGAGCGATTGAGGCCCCCGTCGTGTTTGCCGTATAAGTAACGACCAAGTCGGTTACCGCGACTTCTCCACCCGTGTAGGAAACTACGAAGCTGAACGGCTGTCCGACAGCCGCGTAGACCTTCGTTGGCGTGGTAGTCGCAGTTTCAACTTGCGCAGAGGCGTTCATAGCGAAGCCCGCCAAGAACATGCCTGTCACCACAAGCTGTAGTTGCCGGAGCAGTGTTGAAAATTTAGTCATGATCATGGTTGCTATAGAAGTTGCAGGATTTCGTGAGGTGCGCGTACGCGCCAGCTTGGAACTAATCATGGAACGAGAGTAGTGCCACATGTGTTGTTCAGGTACGTACGTATCGCTGCGCCCGTCGCTGGCGTCGTGATGCCCGTGGTAATTGACGTAGAGGAAATAAACGTGTTTAGCGCGCGTTGAATCAATAGGCCGTCCACACTGGCTGCAGGCACATTCGTGCCGTTCGTATCCACATCAAGCACGTTGCCGAGCCCGAGGACGTACGAGCGAATATCGGCGCCTGTATTCCGCGTAGCCGTAACTGGCAAAGTAATACCAATTAGGATATTTGCGGCTGGGATGAATGAGTTAAGTGCACGCTTGATGAGCAGGCCGTCGATGCTGGCCGTTGGCACGCCACCGCTGCCATCCACGTCCAAATTACACGTCGGTGCAGCCGCGCCATTAACCACGATTGTCTTGGACGTATCCACGTTACCGGCATTGGCGTAAGAAATATTGCCAGCGGTATTGAGTGTCACGTTGGTCGAACCGGACGTGAAGCCGGTCTTTGATTTCAAACCAATTCGGAACAGCGTTGCTGGAACAGCAATCGCGCCGCTCTCAGTCACGATGCTTCCAGGATTCAAACAACCGTTGGTCGCACCTGGTGCAGCTGGGTCAGCGGTACCGGGCCAGCCGACAGCGCCTGCGCTTGGCGTCGTGCGAATCGAGGTATCGATCCAACCAAACACCACTTCACGCGTCGTCCCGCTAACCAACTGGTCGCTTGGGCTCGCAATCATGCACTTAGTGCGCAGATTAGTGATGGATGTAGCGGGGACGACGAGGTCGAAGAAATTCGAGTCGTAGCCGATTTTGAGCCCGAGACCCGCTTCGTTCGCGGTCTGGCTACCCGTCACGCTGTAGTCCACATCGATAAACAACGTGGAACCCGCAGCTAGGGACGTACCCGCTGGGAGTGTCACATTGTCAATTACAGCCGCGCCGCGCTTGGGCGTCAGGACTTGTGCGGCATTTGCAGAAAACGCAAAAAGAGCGGAAGCAGCTACTGCTCCGCTCAACGCCACTGCTTTAACAAATGGTCTTGGCATATTTACTCTCCGTTTGATCGCCATGCTACACAACCTTTTCCACAATGTGAACTCTTGTTTGATGCTTTTGTCACGGCTCCGTCACGGAACCGTGGCCGAGGGTGAACTGGGTCACCCGTTAAAACGTATTTTCAACGCCAAACGCGACATTTTTTCCAGAAATAGACCCGTTTCGCGAAAAGAAACCATGATTGAGGGCCTTTTCATCGGCGAAACCGAGGATTCAGTTCGCACGCTAACGTAAAGCTACGTCGCATTATGCCGATGTCATGACCAATTCGCAATGGAATGTCGCTTTTCCAGTTATGGCCATCGCATTCGGGTGCGATCAGTGCGGACGTGTTTGTTGTATTTTCGCTACTCATGGCGCGAAATTCGTGCCGCAATTGGCATTCAGGTTGTTCCTAGCCGAGTCCCACTGCGGTTGGCTGATGCCGGTGCCGTTAATGACGGCGCTTCCTGTGAAGCCGAGCATAGCGCGGAGCAGCACTAAACCTTCCTTGTGCGCTCGCGGCTGGCTATCGCCATCCATGTCGAGTTTACAAGCCACGGCAGTTGGGAGCACTGGCGATTCGAAGGCGCCAATATCGATGGTTCCGTTGACGATGCGCGCGAAGCCAGTGCCACGTTGGTCGAATGCTGTCGCGGCCGCATTGTCGCCAGCGTCGAGTGCCGGACTGCCTGCGCGTAGGGCGTGGGTCGGGGTGAAACCACCGTTGCCATTCAATCCCTCGAGTTTTGCGTCCACGTTACAAACTACAGCGTTGGTTCCGCACGCGCCGGCAGGCATGTTGCCTCCGTTTTCAACGATAGAGTTGGCGTACGCGTACGTCACGCCCGCGAGTACGGGGTTGTAGACGGGGAAGTAGCCGTTGCCAAATTGGTACTGACCGAAGATGGTGTTCCGAACCGTTACTGATGCGTTAGCGGCTGGACCGCCGGGGAATGCGGTCACGCTAAATGCGTCAGAGGTCGACCCATTTCGCGCCGAGGTGACGTTTTCGATCACGACGGCATTGGTGCCTGCTGTGGCGGTGGTATTCACCAAAAACGCAGCGCCACCCGTAGTGTGTGACGTGTTTCCAGAGATCGTCGAATTGCGGAGGGTGTAATTGCCGGTGCTGTCGAAGAACAGCGCGTGGATGCCTTTCGCACGGTTGTTGTAAAAGGCCGAGTCCGAGACCGTGAAATTGCGCCCGCTGCCGCTGGCGCGAAGCGTCAAACCAGCCTCATTTTCTGCGGCGTAATTGTCGTGAACCGAGAGGCCCACGCCAGCAAACGATAAGGCGTCTGATACCGTCAGCACAGCGTAGCCGCCGTTCGCGACGCCGGGCGTGATTACGGTGCCACCGTTCGTTCGATTGCCCGACACAGTGACGCCGGTCATGGTTACGTTGTTATTGACGGAGATGGCACCTGCACTATTGCCACCGCTTCCGGCTAACGCGCTACCTATTACCTCGTTGCCTTCGATGTCCGAGCTGCTCATCGCGACATTACCGCTACAGACGACTCGAAAGCCGCCAACGCTGTGGGTGGCGATATTGCCGCGAATGAGCGTGTTGGTCACGTTGACGTCATGCTTCGATGTGCCGAGGCAATTTCCGCTCACGTCAAATACGTCGGTAAGCACCTCAAATCCGCCAACGCGCCCGTTGATCGCTCGATTGCCGACGACGGCGGAATCGTTAATCGTGGTGACGCCGCCGACACTTTGAATCGAAAATCCGGCGCGTTCTTCAATGGCGGTGTTGCCGACCACACGCACTTGATTGAGAGACACGTTGCCGGAAACCGCGCCGATATTAAAGCCACCGTAACGGCCGCCGCCGATAGCGGCGAAACCGGTTGCGGCATTGGAAACCACGTCCGTATTGGTAACGCTGACGGAGCTGGCGTTAAAGACTTGGAAGGCACCGCCTCGCTCCGCGCTATTGCCAAGGAACCGGCTATCGCTGATCGTAACGGCACCGACTTGGATCGTGCCCGAGCCAAAGAAAGCGCCACCGTTGTCTGGCCGGCCGGTGGCAGTTGCGGTGCTCGTTGTACCTCGGCTTGCGCGGTTGTTCTTGAACACGACGTTTGTCAGCGTGGCGTTGGGGAAAGTGTTGGTCGGCGAGATCGGGCTACCCATGCCCATCGCGCCCCCGAATCCTCCTGAAACCGGGTATACGCCAGCAACGCCGTTGCCAATGCTTTCGCAGCCGTCGAACACAACGTCAGTCAGGGTCGTCGACTCGCGCGAGAAGAAACAACCTGCGCTCGTACCAATTGCGCGACCATATTGCAAAGTCAGGCCACTGAGCGCAAAGGGCGTGTCCGTCGTGTCCGAACCGTCGCTCACAGTCAGCAGACGGCGACCAAAACTTGGAATCGTTTGGCCGCTAATGGCCAAAACGGCTGCGCCCGGCCCGGTGATGGTCGTCGCGCGAACGGCATACAGAATCGAGGTGTTCGGCACCGGCTCCGGCGAGTTCGGCCCAACGCTCATTGTGCGGTCGGCCAATTGAATGACCCCCGTCAGTGAGTTCAAGCTCACCGTATCGGCGCCAGCGCCGGCCGCGCAACCCAAGGTCGCGCCGCCAACGGCCATGTCGAGATTGGCGGAGGCTAGCGCCATACGCAATGTGCATTTTGCGGAAGTCAAAACCACAGGGGCGCCTGCGTAGTCGAAGATCGCACCAGTGGCGTCGGGGAAAACGTCGTCAGCCACCGAATTTACTGTGATCGTGGCGGCGTGGGCGCTGGCCGCGAACGCGATCAGCGCGCCACCGAGCCATTTGAGCGCGGTCTGGCGCGAGAAGACTTTTTTCATGGATTCCCCAGTCGTTTATTTTTAACTGTCGGCGCGACGTCCGGTGTGGCTTGGCGTGCCCGACTTCTGCGAATGTATCAGTGATGTGATGCTACGAGGTGCCCTCGTACCGATCGCCTACCTAACCAGGTGGGACATGCAATTTGCGACCTATACTTTGTCCATGATTTCTATCGACTATTGCAAAACTTTAGCCCGCTACAACCGATGGCAAAACCAATCGCTCTACGCAGCTGCGGCGACATTGCCCGATGGGACCCGGAAGCGCAATATGGGTGCTTTTTTTAAGAGCATTCACGGCACCTTGAATCACATCATGGTGGCGGATAGGCTGTGGCTGGATCGACTCGAAGGCCATCCGTCAACGATCACCGCGCTGAACGAGGAGCTCTACAACGACTTTGATCAGCTAACTAGGCATCGGGTTGGGGCTGATGATCGGTTGGATCGGTGCGTTGCGACGTTCGACGACGCGTCGCTCGCGGAACCACTGACTTACCGTCGAATGTCTGGCGGCGGCGAGGCTATGACGCTGCCGCTCTCGCTCGTACTCATGCACATCTTTAATCACCAGACGCACCATCGCGGACAAGCTGGAACGCTATTGATGCAATGCGGTGTCGACGTGGGTGTGACCGATTTGCCAATGCTGCCTGCGACGTTTCTGTCGCCCGTGTTTGGCAAATGACCGTCGTTGAGTATTCGGACGCCGCGCAACTGTGGCGGGTCGCCGAGCCGCTACTGTGCGAAGACGTGGCAAACAACACGCATACGCTCAGTGCGTTGCAGCGACTCGCGCGAGACGGCGCTCAGCATGGCGAACGCTTTTTCGCGCTGCACGATGCAGCTGGCGCGTTGCAAGCGACGCTGGTGCGTACCGACATCGGGCACGCTTTTTTGTCACACCTGTCCGCCGACAACGCATTTGCGCTCGGCGCGGCGCTGGCGGCGCGTGACCTCGCCGAGCTGACGCTCGCTGGCGTCGTGGGCGTGCGCGACAGTGTTGAGGCGTTCGCTCGCGCGTACGCGAAACCGACCACCGTCTACGCCAATATGATGCTCTATGTGCACGAAGGCGCCATCGTTGCGGGTGATGCCCAACGC
This sequence comes from Burkholderiales bacterium, assembly GCA_017989135.1. GTDB lineage: Bacteria > Pseudomonadota > Gammaproteobacteria > Burkholderiales > Casimicrobiaceae > Casimicrobium. The sequence continues at coordinate 778 of JAGNQL010000112.1, read as the reverse complement.
GACGGCGGTCACGCACGAATTGCAACCGGCGCCGATCACGCGAACATCGTGCGCATGATGGACGCGTTCGATGAGGAGCTGGAAATAATCCGCCTCGCAACTCCCACTGCGGAACGTGTCACGCGACGCATCAATGCACAAGAAATCGTGGTGTGGCAATCGGGCCAAGACGTCGTTGGCTTCGCAGGCGCGAATCCGCTGCCTGCGCACTCGGCGCGAGTTGGGCCGGTGTATGTACTGCCGACGCATCGCCGACGCGGCATTGCGCAGGCGGTGACCGCCGCCGCGACAGCGCACATCCAACGCGACGCGACGCGCACGGTGTTTCTGTTCACCGACGCGACTAATCCCGCGAGCAACAAGGCGTATCAGAAGATTGGCTACCGCCACATCGCCGATCATTTGCATTTGCTGTTCTAGCTCGTGCGACGTTGGTGGTTGGCGCGAGTTGTGCGCGATGGCTTGGCTTCGCTGCGTTGTAGGCGACGACTTGACGTCGCTCAGTGAACTGCGGTTTTTCAGATACAGCTTTATAGCTCCAACGACTGCCAGGCGGTCTATTCAAGCGATTTATCCTAAATATCGACTTTACTCATGGATTCCATCGAAGCACCGACAGACTGTCGCTCGAGACTGTTTTTGCCATAAAGCTGTATGAGCACGTAATGTCTCGCATCGTCCAGTCACCCGCCAGCACTCACCTACGCGCCCAACCGAGCGCATTTCGCGATGCTAGAATGTAGGGCTTTGTTTCATAAGCGTTTTTCGGGTTTTGGTG
>JAGNQL010000015.1 GCA_017989135.1 Burkholderiales bacterium | reverse complement strand
TGCGGGCCGGAACACTCTCCGTTCTAACGCGTGCCACCAGCGCACGGGCTTCAACTTTCAAGCAACTCACCAACGCATTCGGCGGCACCGCCAGCATGCCGCTCTAAGCCGCGGAAACGATCTTCACAATTCCCTCCCCAAACCGCGCCAACTTACTCTCGCCAATCCCGCTAATCCGCGAAAGCGCATCTTTGTCTTTCGGTCGCGACCGCGCTATTTCTCGTAACACGCTGTCGTGCAGGATCACGAACGCGGGGACGTTTTCTTCTCTGGCTGTGTCGATCCGCCAGGCTTTTAGCGCGTCGTAGAGCGCTTCGTCTGCGGCGGTGAGTTCGGCCTCGGGTTTGCCGTCTTTGCCTACTTTGCCTTTTGCGCCGCGCTTGGCTTTGGCGGCTTTTGCGCTTACGGTGACGGCGAGTTGTTTGCGCAGCATCGCGGGCACTTCGCCGCGTAGCACGGGGCGGGCGGCGGGGGTGAGGTGCAACGCGCCGTAGGCGGTGACGTCGATCTCGGCCCAACCGTGGGTGACGATTTGGCGGAAGACGTTGCGCCACGCAGCGTCGTCATGGTCTTTGCCGATGCCATGCACGGGCGATTGGTCGTGGCCGCGTTGCTGAATCTGCGTGGTAGTTTTGCCTTGCAACACTTCGATCACGTACGTCGCGCCGTAGCGCTGGCCGGTGCGATAAATCGCAGAGAGCGCCATGCGCACAAGCTCGGTGGCGTCCCACGTCTGCGGCGGGCTTAAGCATGTGTCGCAGTTGCCACAGGCGTAGCCTTCGGGTTGCAATTCGCCGAAGTACGACAGCAGTCGCCCGCGACGACACGCGGTGGTTTCGCACAGGCCCAAGAGCGCATCGAGCTTTGTTCGGCCTGCACGTTTGAAGTCGTCGTTGGCCTCAGATTGTTCGATGAAACGTCGCTGCTGCACTACGTCGGCGAGGCCGTAAATCATCATCGCTTCGGAGTCGTCGCCGTCGCGTCCGGCGCGGCCGGTTTCTTGGTAATAACCTTCGACGCTCTTCGGCAAATCGAGGTGCACGACGAAGCGCACGTCGGGCTTGTCGATGCCCATGCCGAACGCAATCGTGGCGACCATCACGATGCCCTCTTCGCGCAAGAAGCGCGACTGATTTCGGCGTCGAACGTCTTGATCCATGCCCGCGTGATAAGGCAGCGCTTTGGTCATCTCGGCGTTGAGCCATTCGGCGGTGGCGTCCACTTTTTTGCGCGAGAGGCAGTAAACAATGCCCGACTCGCCCGCGTGCTCACGCAGGAACGCGCGCAGTTGCTCGCGCTCGTCCACGCGCTCGGTGATGAGATAGCGAATGTTCGGTCGGTCAAAACTAGACACAAATTCGCGCGCGTCTTGCATGTGTAGACGCAGGCGAATCTCGGTACGCGTGAGCGCGTCGGCCGTGGCCGTAAGCGCCACGCGAGGCACGCCGGGAAAACGCTCGGCGAGCACAGCAAGCGCCAAGTAATCCGAGCGAAAATCGTGGCCCCATTGCGACACACAGTGCGCTTCGTCGATGGCGAATAGCGCGAGCTGATTGTTGTCGCGCAGCTCATCAAGCAATTCCAGAAAGCGCTCGGTCAGCAAACGCTCCGGCGCAACGTACAAAAGCTTGATTTCGCCTTCGCGTAAACGGCGCTCAGTCTCGTTGGCTTGTTGGCCCGTGAGCGACGAATTCAGAAACGACGCAGCAACGCCAAGCTCGTGAAGCGCATCGACTTGATCTTGCATCAAGGCAATCAGCGGCGAAATGACGATGCCGACGCCGTTGCGCGTTAATGCCGGGATTTGGTAGCACAGCGATTTACCACCGCCGGTGGGCATGAGCACCAGCGCGTCATTGCCCGCTTCGACATGGGCGATGATGTCGGCCTGTGGGCCGCGAAACGACGGGTAACCGAAAGTGGTGTTGAGGACTTGAAGCGCGGTAAGCGGTTGCTGCACGGAAACTAACCAAACTAAAGATTGGCTTAATTATCGGGGTAATAGGGGAAGTGGCCGTCGCTCGTCGCGCTTCTTGACGGGACATGGTGGGGTTTGTGGGAGCGGGCTTGGCCGCGATTGAGGGCCCCACTAGCATTGATGGATCGCTATGCCATCGGCTCATCGCGGGCAAGCCCGCTCCCACAGTCGCCTATGACGCCAAGTTCAACATACGACTACCAACCCGCCACCGGCGAATGGTGAAGCAGTACATGTGTCTGCTCGCAGCTAACCGAAAAACAGCATTCTGCGAACCTTGCGCACACAAGGTGCTAAAAGAAATTTGGCACTCAACATACGCGCCGCTTGCAACGCGAAACGCGCAAAGGAAAACATCATGGCCAAAGGTCAAATTCGCAGCAACAAAGAGAAGAAGAAACCGAAGGGCGACAAAGTGCCAAGCACGGGTGCGACGACCACCAAGAGTGGATTGCCACCAATCAAACTGCCGGGCGGTAAGGGCTAGTTTTTTTGCTGCGTTATTTGTGCGTCAACAAAATTTGCCGTATGCGGTTCATGGTTCGACTAGCTCACCACGAACGGTGGTGAGCGCGGCCTTTAGGGCTGACCTTGACGAAGCCTCACCACGAACGGGGAACCGGGTCTATTTAGTTGGCTGATTGGTAGCTGCATCCGACCGAAAACTCGTCGGTCGTGTGCCGCGCATTTGCTGCGATTTCGGCCCCGCCCGCCATGCGTATGTGACGTTTTTGTTACGCTCGCAACGTGCTGTCCCGTTTCCCGCCTTTTCTCCTTCCGCTCATCCTGATTAACCTGACCGGCCATATGGCGCTGTCGGGCGGGCGCGTTACGGGTTCGCTGTTTATTCTTAAAACTGGCGGCGCTGAGTATCTTGTCGGCGTGTTCATGGCGCTGTTTTCGATCATCGGCGCGCTGACGGCGCTGTCCATTGGCCGATGGGTGGATCGCACAGGCGCCGCGCGGGTGATGCGACTCGGGATGGCGCTGGTGCTCGTTGGCGCGTGGATGCCGGTTGTGTATTTGTCGTTGCCGACGCTCTTGGTGATGGCGGTGACGATTGGGTTTGGTTTCAATGTGTTGTCAGTCGCGGCGCAACACACCGTGGGGCATTTGGTGAGCAACGCGAGCCCGAAAGAGCGGCTGGCGAACTTCGGTTGGTTTGCGTTGGGGCATTCAGCGTCGAGCACGATTGGCCCGTTTATCGCGGGCGTGTTGATTGATCTGGTGAGCTTTCGCGTGGCGTTTGCGGCGTTGGCGTTGGTGGCGTGTATCGCGGCGTGGTTGGTGGCGACGCGCACAAAAGGATTGCCCGGGCCGCATGCCGACCCCGAGGCCGAAGCTGCGACCGATGACGAGAACGAAATACGCGAAGTGCCACAGAAGCCGCGTGCGCTCGACTTGTTCGCCACGCCCGCAATGCGCCGCATTTATTGGGTGAACATGATCATGGCTTCCGCGTGGGACTTGTTCATCGTGATGCTGCCGGTGCTCGGGCATCGGCTCGGCTATTCGGCGTCCGTCATCGGCACGGTGTTTTCGTTATTCGCGCTGGGCACGTTCATCGCGCGCGCGACGATGCCGTGGCTTTCACAACGCGCGAACGAATGGCAAATTTTGCGCGTGGCGATCTTCGTGGTGTCGCTGGTGTTCATGGCGCTGCCGTGGGCGAGCGTTGCGCCGGTGCTGATGGCGATGGGTTTGCTGTTCGGTTGCTCGGTCGGAATGAGCCAGCCAAACATGCTGTCGCTGCTACATGCGGCCTCCCCACCGGGGCGCGGCGGTGAAGCCGTGGGCTTGCGCTCGGTGCTTAGTAATAGCTGCTCGGTGGCGGTGCCGTTGGCGTTTGGCGCGGCGGTGGTGCCGCTGGGGATCTCGGCGCTGCTCGTGGGTGGCGGCGCGGTGTTCGCGACAGGTCTTTTCCCAGCGCACCGCGGTGTGCAGTCGTTGGCCAATTCCGCGCGCTAATCGCCCCGCAGCAGCCAAGTTCAGGTCCGCGAATGCGTTGCGTTCGGCATTTCTCCCAAAAAATGAACCCAGAACCGACCCGTAATGGTGCATCCGGCTACTATTTACAAAGGTAAATAAGCCTTATAACAATAGTTGCGCGACACGACAGCCTGACATCTCCACAACAACAAGCGGGGCATGCGGCGTCTAATCGCACCAGGACCGGGGAAACAATGCAATTCACATCTTCCAAGATCAAGCCGATCTTGTGCGTCGGCGCATGCGCGTGGACCACGATTTTTCGCGTCTCGCACCTGCCGCAGGGTTCGGCAAAACTGCTGCCCGACGAGGCGGTGCAATTGGGCGACGGGCTGAGCGCGTCTGCGGGCTGCGCAGTCGTGCAACTCGGAGGCCGCGCAGAATTCTGGACGCGCGTTGGGGATGACGCGAACGCGTGTTACGCCATCGCCTCACTGGTCGAAGCCGGGCTTGATTGCAGCGCCGTGACGTTTGTCGAGGGGGCGCGCGGCGCGTTTCGCTCGGTGATCGTGGAGCCATCGGGCGAGCGTTTCGTGATTTCGCAGACCGACGACGCGTTGCAAGCGGACATCGGTGCGTTGCCGTTGGAGCGAATCGCGCGCGGCGAGTTTTCTGCGGTAGTGACCGAGTTGACGTGGCCCGAGACCGCCGCCGCGGTGCTTGATGCAGCGCGTGCAGCACGCATTCCGGGGATTTTGGCTGTCGATGGATGCGAACCGAATGCGTTGCAGGACGTTGCCGCGCGTGCGTCGCACGTTCTGTACAGCCAGTCAGGCCTCGCGGCCCACGTGGGCGCCGGGACTGCATCGGCTCAACTTGAGCGCGCGCAGCGTGCATCGCCGAGCGCGTTCGTGGGCGTCACGCGCGGGGCCGAAGGGTTCTACTGGCAGGCCAACGGTGAAACTCGACACGCGGACGCCGTAGACGTCGCGGCGATTGACACACTGGCCGCGGGCGACGTGTTTCGCGGCGCGTTTGCGTTTGCGTTGACCGAGGGCATGGACATCGACGCGGGTGCGCAGTTCGCGTGCATTGCAGCGAGCTTGAAGTGCACCGTATTCGGCGGCCGCCTCGGTGCGCCGGATCGTGACACTATGGCGCGTGCGATGTCGCTCGCCGACGAGCTAGCGCCGGCGTAGGCTCCCGGAAGCGCCGCGCTTATGCCGCCGCGATCGGCACGCCGGAGACACGCTGTAATTCGTCGATCGTGAGACCCGCAACCGCCTCGACGAGCAAGAAGCCGTCGGGCGTGATGTCCATGACGGCAAGGTCGGTGTAGACCCTCGTCACACAACGCACGCCTGTCAGCGGATAGCTGCAAGATTGCACGACTTTGCTCACGCCTTGATGCGTGAAATGTTCCATCATCACCCACGTTTGTTTCGCGCCGACGGCCAAGTCCATCGCGCCGCCGACGGCCGGAATATCGGCCGCGCGACCGGTGTGCCAGTTCGCTAAATCGCCGTTGGCTGCGACCTGAAACGCGCCTAGCACGGAGATGTCGAGGTGACCGCCGCGCATCATCGCAAACGACTCCGCGCTGTCGAAATACGAACCGCCCGCAACGAGCGTGACCGGTGATTTTCCGGCGTTGATCAAGTCCAGATCTTCTTGCCCCGGCGTTGGCGCGGGGCCCATGCCGAGGATGCCGTTTTCGCTCTGCAACACAATTTCGCGATGCAGTGGCAGATGATTCGCCACGAGCGTCGGCATGCCGATGCCAAGATTCACATACGCGCCTTCGGGAACGTCCTGCGCGATGCGCGCCGCGAGCTGGTCGCGCGTGAGGCGCTGATAAGTTGTAGGGGCGGTCGTGCTCATGTGGCTAGTGCTTCCTGCTCGACGAGCACAACGCGTTGCACGAAGATTCCCGGTGTGACGACGTGTTCGGGCTCGATCTCTCCAAGCGTGACGATTTTGTGAACCGACGCCACGGCGACGCTCGCCGCCATCGCCATCACCGGCCCGAAATTGCGCGCGGATTTGCTGAAGGTTAGATTGCCCCAGCGGTCGCCCTGCTCCGCTTTCACCAACGCGAAGTCCGCGCGAATCGGCGTCTCGTAGACGTACATGTGGCCGTCAATCTCGCGCACTTCTTTGCCTTTCGCAAGCTCGGTGCCAAAGCCCACGCGCGTGAAGAATCCGCCGATGCCCGCGCCCGCCGCCCGAATGCGCTCGGCGAGATTGCCCTGCGGCACCAGCTCAAGCTCCACCTTGCCCGCACGGTAGAGCGCGTCGAAGTGATGCGAATCGGCTTGGCGCGGGAACGAGCAAATCACCTTGCGCACCTTGCCCGCAGCGAGCAGCGCCGCGATGCCCGTCTCGCCGTTGCCCGCGTTGTTGGCGACGATCGTGAGGTCGCGTGCGCCCTGTGCGATGAGCCCGTCGACGAGCGCCACAGGCATGCCCGCGCCGCCAAAGCCGCCGATCATGATCGTCGCGCCGTCACGCACATCGGCGAGCGCGTCGGCAATCGTTGGAAAAATTTTGTTTATCAAAGTGCGAAGGTGCGCGCGAGGCGCGAATAAAAAAATCGGTGCGAAACACTCTTCGTACAAGCCGCAGGCGACGACGCGGTGTCGCTCACAGGGGAGGCGACGACGCGGTGTCACCCAAACTGTAGGCGACGACTTGGCGTCACCCAAACTGTAGGCGACGACTTGGCGTAACCCAAACTGTAGGCGACGACTTGGCGTCGCTGGGTGCCACGGCCAAGCGCGGCCAAGTCCGCGCCTACAAGTCACTCAAACGAAGAGTATTGAATCAGCTATTTTGCACTGCCCGCGCCCCCACGCCGCCGCACCAAACTGTCACAATCCACAGATAGCTTTTCGGCTCTAGCGACAGCCAGGCGGTCGTTCCATGCACTTTATACTGATAGTCGACTTAATACAAAATCTCACGGAGATGCCCGCCTGGCTGTCGCTTGACGCATAAAGCCGTAAAGCAACCCACGAGGCAATCCGCCGCGCCCGCGCGTCACCGCGCGACGGTTAGCATTGATGCATGACCTCCTCTTCCGAAGCAGCAAAAACCCCGTCGAACGACGCCCCCGAATCTAACGAAAACACGACGATCAAAGAGCCCCGCCTCTGGCGAGACGACGGTTGGACCGCGAAGGTCGTGAAGAACCAAGACGACGAAGGCTGGGCCGTTGAGATGTACATCGACGGCCAAGCCGAACCCGCGTTGGTCGGACCGTGGACGATGGGCCGCGACAAGAAAAATCCAAAGCCACTCGATGTGTCGGCGTTTCACACGCTAATCAAAACGGCCTCGGAAGTCATCACGCGTCACGAGCAAGCGCTACACGCGTCGCTCAACAAGACGGTGACGGTCGACACTGACGAAGCGCGCTGGACCGTCGCCCTAAAAATCGTACCCGACGAGGACGATCCGCACGGCCTGCTCTCCGCCGAAAACGCGTTCGGCGAACGCGTGGAGGCGGTGCGTGTGCGCGCGGATTTCAAACTTAACGTGGCATCCGCTAACGCGTGGGTGGCTGATGAGTTTCGCAAGCCGCGGTAGTTGAATAGCGGTACGAATCGCATGTAGGCGCGACATCAGTCGCGCTTCTCTCTCGCCTCAATACGCGGTTACGTTGCGCGGCTGATACCGCGCCTACGACTTTGCGCGCATCGATGGCTTTTGTAGCGGTCGCACAAAAGAGCCCGCGGCTACTTGCAAATATGAGTCGCAGGCACGTCGACAACTACCACGAACTAATGCTCCCGATCGTCCCGTTTCGACCCGTTGCAGTCGTTGGGTTTGCAAACGGCACCGGGGGCGTTTCTGCGGTTGCGGTCGATCGACACGCTGAGCTCATTGCGAAAATCGGTTGGGCAACGCTTAAACACAGTCGCGATCGGTAGCCCGCGCGCGTGCGCAGTCTGGAGCGTTCCTCTCATTCGACCCGGGCGCATACTGCGCCGGCTCAGGCCTCGGCCACGTCAGGGCCCTCATCGTCAACCGGTGTCAGCAGTTGAGAGGACCCAACGTCCCGATGAGGATAGAAGCCAGACCGACCCACGCCAGGTTTCTTCGTAAACTGAATCGGCTTCAGCTTCTCGGCGGTCTCTGCGGCGATCCGCTCGTTCTCCAGCACGATGACTTGGCCGCGGCCCGTAAAGTCTGCTAGCCAGTCGTAGAACTTCTCTGTGACAGTTTCAACCGGGACATCGTGCGTCTCGTCTGAATCTGGGTCCGCGTAGGCCTTTAGCGGCGAGTCGATGACGACGACGCCAAGATGCGGATGGCCCTCTTCGAGCGCGCGTTCCATGAGCGCAATGACAAGCGCGGACAAGTACAGTGCGCGCAGCCCTGCGCCGAAGCTCAACCGCGTACGGTCGTTGAGGACCAAGTCGCATGCTTCTGCGTCGACCGCAACATTTTCGATGTCCGTGAATCCCCATAGCTTCAAGTACCCCAGCGCCGCGTTCGCGACAGCACGCCCTGAGGTGCCGCCATCGCGTTTCACTTGAATCCTCGGGCGAACCTTCTGCGTCTTGAGCCGCTCAATCTCAATCTGAAGGCGCTCCATCTCGTTAAAGATGGCGAGCTGAGCGGACAGTTCAGTGCGGCGGATCGCCAGCTGTTTGGGGTCGCCGGTAAATTCGATGCGTGTGCCGTGCATCACGTGGGCCTCGTGGTTCTGCAGCGCATTCAAGTCGTTGCTGAGCCTGTCGACATGGGCTTGGCAAGTCTGCAAGCGCCGACGCTCCCCTTTCAAGGCGATCACAAGCCCACTTCGAAGTCCTCGTATCTTCTCCGCCTCTGCATTGATGGCCGCCCTGTACCGACCGGCCGCCTCAGGCCTCACTTCCTGTGCATCCGTCTGAGCAACGGCTGGCGTTCTGCAAAGCGGACATGGCACGGAGGAAAGCTCTTCGAAGAATGCCACGCCCTCGTTGGCCGCGCCAAGCCGATCCAAGTCGTTGGAATACTTCTGCTCCAACAGCTCGAATCGACCAATCATGGATTTGGCGTGATTCTGGCCGTTCGTGGCTCGTGCCAACTGGTCCGACGCATCGGCGATTGCGCGGCGCAGCTCACGCAGTTTGGACGCGCGATGGTCATATTGGGACGACATCGCCACTAGGACCTCGTCAACACGTTCGAGCGCATCCACAACGTCGTCCCGCTTGGCGTCCTTCGGCAGGCCGAACTGAACGCGCTTCAACGCGTCTTCCGCAGACGTCAGCTGCCCCTTAATGCGTTCAACATCAGATGTCTTCTTCCGCAGCTCTACCTTAGCGTCGTCAACGCCTGTGAGGAACAAGCTGAACGACGCTGTCCTCTTTGTGACTGCGAAACCCTCGCCACTGGTTGGGTTTTCGCTCAAGATGGCTGTCTGTGACCACAGAGCCCAATGCCGAATATCGTCGCCAGTCACCGCGCCACGCTCGCTCAACGACCGGATGATCTGCTTGCCGGTCGCGCCGCTGCGCTCGACGAGCAACTCACCTATGTCGTCCTCAAGCGGCTCGAAGGCCAACTCCTCTTTGTTAGACTTCGCTCTACGGTACACCGTCGACTGACCACCAATCAGCGCCCGACGCACCTCGTACTCAACGCCATCGCTTTCGAAACGCAGCTGCAGCTCTTGGTAGCCCTCCGCGATGGGAAAGGTCTTTGGGAGCTTGTCTCCACCGAGCAAGAACCACAAGCAATCGCGGATGTAAGACTTGCCCGTATCACTGGGACCGCGGATGAGGGTCCGCTTCTCGCCGAAGTCGAGTACTGCATCTTCCCTGTTCGGACCAACGGACTTGAGACGCGTCAGGACAATTGCCATGAGACCTCCACACCGGTTGCCACTGTCTCGAGCTCAGCGCCCCAGAGGTGGCCGCTTTCAGCGAACCGCGCAGTCAGCTCCACGGAGTCAGCGCTCCCAAAATTCTCAGCGACCCAATCACATCGCGCCTCCAGCTTTCGCAGGTATGTCGAGGTCAAAGAAGCCGTCATCGACCTCGAAGCCTCGCCGGCGTGGTATGTGATGCCATTCTCATCCCACAGCGCTGTCACTAGGCCTCGAGTGCTCATCAGGTATAGGCCCTGCTCGATCAGCTCTCGGCGACTCAGCAGTTCTGCTCCGCGAAATGGAACCGGGGTGTGCAGGCTGCTCGGTCCATTCAAGTCGGCTGAGTAGACGATGGCGTAGTCCAACAGCACGAGCTTCTGCAGGTCGGCGCCTTGTGGCCCCAGCGACTGCAGCAGGTAAACCATGCGAATACCTAACTCAAACGGCGAATTGAACACCGGCAATGTACGACGCCTAGCGGGCTTCATTTGACCCATTTCAACTTCCCCTGATTGGCCAAGTGGTGGCACGTGCCTGGCAGGTCCCCCGCGCGCAGCCTAGGCCACAGGACGCTGTCGTTGACCTTGAGCCCCGTAACCGCAGACAGCCCAGCATCGAGCCGTTCACCGCCGGACTTGTGCTTGAGGCTGTTGACGCTAGGGCGAACACCAACCAGCACCATTTCAAGCAAAGCGTTGAACTCCTCTTCTCCGTAGAGGTCTCGGCTGAACATCTTCAGCCCTTCTGCGCAATAGAAGAGCGCGCGGTGCCCCTGCAGATGCTCCTCGTAGCGCTGCTCCTGAAGCACATCGTCAAGAGTCATCGGCTGTCCAGCATGCTCCTCATAGAGGCGGCGCAACTCTTCGACGTAGACCTGCTCCGCCGTCGTAGGACGGGCGGGAGCAGAAGGATCGACGCCGCGTTCAGCCTCAATGCCGAAAAGCTCGAAGTGCTGTGTTCGATTGAGCGCGTGCCACGACAACAGGTCGCGCGACTGGCATTCAACGATCGTCGAGAAGTCGTAGGCGGCAATGAGGCTTTTTACCGCAGGGGTGAGTTCGGCACTACGGCCCGACAACCCCGTCTTTCCGGCCGTCCAGTCATCGAGAAAGCGCTGCTTGAACTCCGCCGGTTTGCTGAAGAGATTGTGCAAAACATTCCCAACGCCTCGCGGGGCACAAAGATGGTATCGGCGCGGTGCTGGATACGTGCCCGCTAAAAGTTGAAGGAAAAATTTAGCCAACTCGGGAAAGAACTCCGAGGGCGTGATGCCGGCGCTGTAGTGCTTCGCTTGGTAGAGGTCCCACTCGCCGGCTACCAACCCCGGGACAAGACGAGCCTCGACATCGCGCCCGCCGTCACCCGCGCCGCCTAGTTGTTTCACGGTCACGTATGAGGCGCCATTGGGCAGCTTGCGCTGCCTGCAAGCTTCCTCAATAAACTTTTCCCACTGGTCTGGGGAAAAATGAAGAACAAGCGACGACGGGGGCAGTGACCCGCGCTTTACTTCAAAGCGATTCTTCCGCGGCCTAGATGCTGACGTTGCCATTGCTTGGGAGGCCATGCTCTTTGGCGCAGGCGCTCCTCGTCCCCCTTTCCAGCCATGGCGCTCGAGTGGCCATGTACACGGAGTTTACCTACGGCGAAGGGCCGAAACCACTTCAAAGTTGCGGCAGGGAAGATTCGACCCTGAATCCCGAGACACCCGTGAGTTGTCGGGTGGACCGCCAGCGGGTTACTCCAAAGCAGTCACCGGAAACTGCCTGCTAGCGGCCTTGACGCGACCTTCGCCGCGCCCAGGTGAACTGCTGCTCCTGGCCGCAACAAAACAGTCACCACCGCAAGAACAGCGAGGGTTTCGACGAGAATCTCTGTCTCGAACTTACGCGTACTGACGGGCCGAAGCTTTGTGAATCGCGGACCAAAGTTTTCCCCAAAGAAAAAGCCCGCCAAAGCGGGCTTTTTCTTTGAAGCGAACTCAACGCGAACCCAACTAGCGCTTGTTGAGCATCGGCAGCGTCGCCGTTATTTCTTGCTTGCCGTTTTTGACTTCTACAAGGAAGCTTTCGCCTTTGTCGTCGAAGCACACGTCGAGCAAGACGCCTAGGTGGCCTTTGACTTTGCCGCAGGCGTTTTTCATCGCAGCGGCAATCGCTCTGCCGTCACAGCTCTTGGTTTTTTCTATAGCTGCTCTAAGCATTTACGCCGAGAAGTAGCCTTTGATTCCGTTGTGGTCGGACTTGGCCTTGTACTCTTTTTCACACTTCGCGCAAAAGTATTTGAACGCAAGCGCGTCAGCCGTGAGGCCCACGTGGCCGCGAACGCCGTTGGCGACGAGCCGTCGAAAAAACGCATTTGGCGAACGCGTGGAGGCGGTGCGCGTGCATGCTGACTTCAAGCTCAATGTAGGTTCCGCTAACGCGTGGGTAGCAGACGAGTTTCGCAAACCTCGGAAATTAAGTCGCAGTCAGATGTGCATGTAGGCGCGACATCAGTCGCGCTTCTCTCTCGCCTCAATACGCGGTTATTTAGCGCGGCTGATGCCGCGCCTACAACTTCGCGCACACACATGGTTACAAGGCAGCCGCAAGTAGGGGCTTCACTTGTTAGTCTTCAGCAACGTGCTCGTGCGCTTCCGTGATGTGGTGGTGAACCCGTCCGCGAAAGTAACGCGCAAGTATTGAATTGGTAGCCGCCACGGCCAAAGCGCGCTCAGGACTCACGAGCGCAACATCAACTGCGGCTCTGTCGGGGTAACTGATCGCCAGGATGAGCGGAAACTCAGGCGCGCCGTCATCACGCTCATTGGAGAAGCAAACTCGTACAGCGAGGACTCCGGGGAAGGATTTCCAATGCGGGAGCACTTCCGCCAAAACAGCGGCACGAAATGCGTCGATGTCGCTGGGTTTGACGTGGCCGTCGAAAAGAGCAAATCGAGTGATCATGCGGCGGGACTTTCGATGCGGCTAAGCTGGGTGGGCGAGAAGGTTCTTCGGAGCTTAACGTAGAAGAGCGGGCCGGCCGAAGGCAAAGCGCAGGGAACCACAAGCGCAGCTTGTGGCCCCCCGGTGGACTGCCGGGTCAGCCGCGGCGTTCAAAAAAGCGCCCCGTCCGAACAGCAATGTGTTTTGACCTTACACCTGGCGGTGCTTCAATCGCACCTGTAAGTTGGTCAATGTATTCGTGTAGCACTTCATCATTAACCAATGCTCTCAGGCGCTTTAAGTCAGAAAGAAACTCCTCCATTTCTGCTGAACCGATTACGAGGTTTGTTTCGTTCTCGAAGTAGCGCAACTGACGAATTCCGTACGCTTGCCCCAGCCGAAAGAGCCTATGCATGATTGAGGTGGGTACTTCAAACTGAATTGGCTCTGCACTACCATTGACTCGAAACGAAGAACCACCTTGCTCTCCATCAGCATTTGGGTCGAACATCGACTTGACGATTTCGTAGTTGAGGGAGTTGCGTTTCTTCATGGCACGGTTTTAGCGGTTAACGTGTTTTAACGAACACATGGAAGTCTAGCGATTCCCCGTTAGCAAGGTCGCGTTGAAATTTGTCGTCCCCGCGAAGGCGGGGACCCAGACCGAAATAGCGCTAGCGTGATCGTTCATCCAACGACGACGACGCGTACGGTCTGGATTCCCGCCTTCGCGGGAATGACAGTGACTCAGAGACCAATAGGAAACGACCCTCTACGCCGGTGACGATTCAATGGCGCGTTTCGCAATTTCCTAGAAATCGCTTAGAGCCCCAATGAAAAAGCCCGCCGAAGCGGGCTTTTTTCATTGAGGCAAACTCAACACATGCGCGATTAGCGCTTGTTGAGCATCGGCAACATGGCCGTTACTTCTTGCTTGCCGTTCTTGACTTCTACGAGGAAGCTTTCGCGGTCGATGTCGCCTTTGTCGTCGAAGCACACATCGAGCAGGATGCCTGGGTGGTCTTTGACTTTGAAGCAGGCGTTTTTCATCGCTGCGGCAATCGCTTTGCCGTCGGTGCTCTTGGCTTTTTCAATCGCCGCTTTCAGCATGTAAGCCGAGAAGTAGCCTTTGATGCCGTTGTGGTCGGATTTCGCTTTGTATTCTTTCTCGTACTTCCCGCCGAACTCTTTGAACGCAGGCGCGTCAGCGGTAAGGCCAACGTGACCGCGAACGCCGTTGGCTGCGGAGCCTGCGAGTTCGATCACCTTCGCGCCCATGAGCGTGGTTTCGCCGACCATTGGCTTGTCGTAGCCTTGCTTACGCAGCTCTTTGAGCAAACGTGCGGACTCTTCTTCGTTCAGGTACGCGAACAACGCGTCTGCGCCGGCCTGCTTGATGCGCAACACGGCAGAAGACATGTCCACTTGGCCCGGATCGGTCGAGATGTCGGCTGCGACTTTGATGCCGCGCGCGCCGAGTTCCTTGATGATGGCGTCGCGTCCGCCCTTGCCGAAATCGTTGTTCACGTAAGCGACCGTTACCGTCTTCGCTTTGAGATCGCCCGCCATGTAGGCTGCCACTTTCGGCATGCCCATTGACTGGTTAAACGACGAACGGAAGATGTACGGGTTGCCCTGCGCGGTCACGTTCGATGCTTCACCGCCGGTGAAGTTTGGAATCGCGGCCTTCTGGCTTTCGGTTTGGCTCACGAGAATCGAGCCAGAAAATACCGGTCCGAAAATCGCCGTGACTTTTTCGTCGATGGCTTTAACCGTCATCGCTTTGGCGATAGCGGGTTGCGACTGAGTGTCCATTTCGAGGACTTCAATCTTCTTGCCCATGATGCCGCCGGCGGCATTGATTTCGGCGATGGCGAGTTTCGCGCCGTTGCGGTATTGCGTACCAGCAGCGGTGCCGCCGCCGGAGAGCTCAACGACCTGCGCCACTTTGATGGCTTGGGCGAATGAAGAAGCTGCAAACAACGCAGCGGCGATTGTGGTGGTGACGCCAATGGATTTGGCGATTTTGGTTTTCATGGTTTTTCCTCCAGTAGAAAACAATGTTTTGCAAATTTGCGGCGATTTTGCCACTTTCACTTCAGAACTACTTCGCATGACCGCCCAAGAACAGGCGATTCAGGTTCGGGTCATCTAACAATTCAGCCGCCGGGCGATCAACGGCCAAGCGTCCCATTTCCAATGCCAAGGCACGATCCGAGTACTTCAACGCCGTGCGCACGTTCTGCTCCACCATCAACACGCTCTTGCCCGAATCGGCGAGCGTGCGCAGCAGTTTCATCACGTCTTGTACGATGATCGGCGCAAGACCAATGGACGGCTCATCAATCAAAAGCACCTCCGGCTTAACCAGCAGTGCGCGGCCGACTTCTAGCTGTTTTTGTTCGCCGCCCGATAGAGAAGCGGCGCGCGAGTCCACGCGTTGCTTCAAGCGCGGAAACATCTCCATCACCTCGGCGATGCGCTCGCGGAGCAATCGCTTTTCAAGGTGCAAGCCGCCCAGCTCAAGGTTGTGCAACACCGACAGCGAACCAAATAGGTTACGCCCCTGCGGAACAAACGCGATACCTTCCGCGAGCAACTGGCGCGGGGTGCGGCCGTTGATCACTTGGCCGTTAAATCGCACTTGACCCGAGCGTGGCGTGAGCATGCCGAAAAGGGTTTTGAGCACGGTAGATTTGCCCGCACCGTTAGGACCAATCAGTAAAGTAATTTCGCCTTTGCGAGCGTCGAGCGTCATTTCGTTCAAGACGGTCAGGTGCGTGTAGCCCGCGACGACTTTGTCGAATTCGATCAGTGCACCGCTAGATTTTGGGGTGTTAGTTTCCAAGGTAGGCCTCCAGCACTGCACGATTGCCCTGAATTTCCTCTGGCTTACCGACGGCCAGCACTTTTCCTTCGACCATGCACACCACACGGTGGCAGAGCTTCATAACGAAGTCCATGTTGTGTTCGATGACGACGAAACTGCCACCCTGCTTCTTGTTCAACTCAATCAACAGTTCGCGGAGACCGTCGACGAGCGAAGGGTTCACACCCGCGCATGGCTCATCGAGCAACACCAAACGCGGCGCAGGCATGAACGCCATCGCGATGTCGACCAGTTTTTGTTGACCGTACGACAACGAACCGGCAGGCAAATCGGCGACGTGATTCAAGCGGAACAAATCGAGCATTTCCTGCGCGCGCTCAGCCAACCCGTTGTCGGGTTTTGCAAACATCCGCCCCCAAAACGTGCCGTGGTGCTCCTGAGCCGCAACGATTAAGTTGTCACGCAGTGAGAGTTTGCCGAACACCTGAAGATTCTGAAACGTGCGGCCAATGCCAAGGCGGGACATTTCGAGCGGCGAATTGCCAGAAATGTCTACGCCTTCGAATTCGACCTTGCCGCTATCGGGCCGGATCTGGCCGAGGATCGAATTGAACAGCGTCGTCTTGCCGCTACCGTTCGGACCAATCACGCCCAGAATTTCGCCGGGCTTCACGTCAAAACTTACCCCGTCGACGGCCTGAATTGCGCCGTAGCTTTTCTTGATGTCATGGACGGAAAGAATGCTCATGCGGCACCCCCAGCTTGTTCGAGTTCTTTTTGCTTCGCCTCGCGTTTTGCGCGTGAAAGCTGCCACGCTTCTTTCATCGACAGCAAACCACCGGGTAGCCAGATCATCATGGCGACCGCTGCGAAGCCGAACACCGCGAGGTACCAATCTTTCAAGAAGCGGAGGTACTCAGGCAAGAGCAACGCGATGGCTGCGCCCAAGACCGGGCCGTAGAAACGCCCAGAACCACCGATCACGACCATCATCAAGAACAACAAAGAGTTGGAAATACCAAACGGCGCAGGCTCGATGAAATTCACCAACGGCGCGAAGAGTGCACCGGCAACGCCCGCGTACGCCGCGCCAATCGCGAAGGACATCAGCGTGTAAGCCGTGATATTCACGCCGGTACTCTCTGCACGAATGGCGTTGTCGCGTAACGCAGCGAACGCACGCCCCCACGGCGAGCGCAGTAGCAGCGCGAGCAGAACGGCGAAGATGATCGTTATCGCGAGCACGAGGTAGTAAAAGTTGGTGTTACTTTCTAGCGCGATGCCCATGAACTCCGGACGCTTAATGTTCTGGATACCGAACGTGCCGCCCGTGAGCCATTCTTCATTACGGAAGAAAAGCACCAACAAAAGATTGAACCCTAACGTGGCGAAGCCGAGGTAATGCAATTGCACACGCAGCGCCGGAAAGCCAATCAACAAGCCCAAAATAAAGCAGATCACGATGGCAGTCGGCGAAGCCAACCAAAACGAAAAACCCGCTTTCATCATGATCGCCACGGTGTACGCGCCGACGCCCATGAACCCGGCGTGACACAGCGATTTCAAGCCCGCGTAACCCACGGTGAGGTTCAGCCCCATCGCAGCAATGACATACACCAGCCACAGCGACAACAAATACAACCCGTAGGTTTTGAGCATTGCGGGGGCAAACGCGAGCGCAGCCAGCGCGACGGCCAACGTGACCATGTGCTGCGTAGAGAGAAGTTTGGTCGTTTTCATACTTTCCTCTCTTGTGGCGTGCCGAGCAGACCATCAGGCTTCACAAGAATGACGGCGAGGAAAAGCACGAGCGCCACTCCGTCTTTGTACGCAGGCGAGAGATACGCACCCGCCAAATTTTCCAGCACGCCCACGAGCACGCCGCCAAGCAGCGCGCCACGCGAGTTATTGAAGCCGCCAATGATGGCCGCGAAGAAGGCTTTCAAGCCAATGTTGTCGCCCATGTCGAACTTCGCGAGATACGTGGGTGTGATCAAAAGCGCGGTGACCGCCACCAATATTGCGTTGATCGCGAACGTGTAAAAAATCATGCGCTTGACGTTGATCCCCAGCGCTTCGGCCGAGAACGTGTTCTGCGCTACGGCCTGCATCGCACGGCCGGTGATCGTTTTGTTCAAAAACGTTTGCAGGCCTAGCACCATGAGGCCAGCGAAAACGAGCGCCCCCACATCGCTATACGAAATCGTCACGCCCGCGAGCTTGAATACTTCGTCACTAAAAATGCTCGGAAACGGATGCGGCTCGGCGCTGTACGCCGCTTTGACAAACGACTTAAGACCAATCGACAACCCGAGCGTGGCGACGACTACCGCAACGACACCGGTGCCACGCATCGGGTCCACAATCCACTTTTTGAATGCGGCACCGAGCACGAGAATGGAGAGCACCACTGCCACGATGAACGATGCCCATAGCGGCAAACCAAACGACATGCCGATCAGCATGGCAAAGGCTGGCAACATGACGAACTCGCCCTGAGCAAAGTTGATGGTGGCCGCCGCTTGCCACAGCAGCGTAAAGCCCAGAGCCGCCATCGCGTAGATGGCCCCTGTGGCTACGCCGCTCAGCAAGAGCTGCAAAAAATCAGTCATGGCGGTTGCCTCCCCTTTTTATAGTCACAAGTATTTTGGTTACTGACGAATCATGGTGCGCGGCAGGCTGCGCCGCGTGCTCTGCGAAGCCACCCACATCGCGGCGTCCCGCGCGCGCGCAGCCACCGCCTCACCCGGCATCTGCACGTAGTCGTCGTTGAACACTTCAAAGCTCCAGTCACCGCGATAGCCCGACTGATCGATCATGCGAATCATGCGCGAAAGCTCTGCGCTGTGTACCCCCTCGCCTGGGAACACACGCAGATGGCGCGCGGTTTCGATGCGCTCTTCAGGCGTGCGCACAGCCTTCCACAAAAAATCCGAGAGCTGCACGAACGCAATCCGCTCGCCAGGAATCGAAGCCAGCGCGTCGAAGTTGGTGCCGTTGAGTCCGCAGTTCGCCAACAGATGAAACGAATCGATACACACGCCCAGATTAGCGCGATCCGCGCGCTGCACAATTTCCCACGACAGCTCAAAGTCGCTGACATGACGCCCCCAAGAGAGCGCCTCGTAGCCGACGCGAATGCCCAACGGCGTGGCGAGCATCGCTACTTTGCGCAGGTCTGCGGCGATGTGATCAATGTCGCCGGACGCATGCGCCGAGGTCGACGAGCAAATCAGCAAACGCTCTGCGCCGACCGACTCGCAAAGTCGCAGCATCGTCTTCACAGTTTCGATCTTGTAGCGGTGCAGCGGGCCAGACAGGCCCTCGTAATCGCGCATCACCTGAATCGCATTCACGCGCAAACCGGACAGACGCACTTCGTTGAGCGCCGCTTCGTAACCATCGGGATGGCCAACCAAGTCTTTCGCCCACAGTGTGATTTGGCTGAAACCCGCACCAGAGGCCGCATCAAGCTTGCTTTCTAGCGAGCCCGCGAGGGTTATGGTGTCGAGCGAAAAATCTGCGAGATTCACAGCACTTGCTCGTTGCTAGCCGCGAGGTGGCTCTTGACGAACTCAAACGACGTGCCGCCGAGATAGCTCACCGCGCCACGATCGCTCGTGTGCACACTATTGCTCTCAATGAATTTCACACCGCGCGCAGTAAGCGCAGACACAAGCGCGGGAATGTCCGGCGCGCCAAAACCAACGCGCGTGAGCTTTTCTTGCCACGACAAAACGGCGGCCTGCTCTGGCGGCTCCACCAGTTGCAGGTAAAACTTGCAGCATGGACTCTCCAGCAACGTACCCTTCGGCAACACACCGAAATACTGCCCTTGCGGTAGCACGGTAAAGCCGAAAAGCTCTTTGTAGAAATCGGTCCACTCTTTCGTGCGCGATTCTTCAATGGCCTGCACGATGCCAAAGAAGTGCATTCCTTCGATCGCCGGGTTGGCTGCGGAAGCGGCGGGCAGTTTCTTGAAATCAACGTCGTAAATCGAGAATTCTTTATAGCGATCCACGAAGTAAATCACGCTGTCGCCCACACCCAGCACGCCAGGAATGTTGAGCTCCATCGCACCCACGCGAGGCGCCGGATTGCCGCCTAACGGCCACGCGCCTTTTTCAATGCAATGCGAATAGGCGGCGGCGGCGTCGTGCACGCGAAGCGCAAACGCTTTGAGCCGTGGTGCGCCCGCGCCGTCGTCGGAACTGCCGGCAACGGCAGGGTCGGCATTCACAATCACGTTCATGCCGCCGGCACGGTAGAGCACGATCTCGCGACTGCGATGGCGGGCAACAACGACGAAGCCAAGGCGCTCTAACGCAGCACCGAACGCCTGCGGCTCGGTGGTTGCGTACTCCACATATTCAATGCCGTCGACTCCGAGAGGATTGGTCATGCGCGCGCCTTAATTCTTCATGTTGGAACGGTCATCAAATGTAGCGCGCTCATTACCTGTGCGCGTTGTACTTTTGCCGTTTCGTTGAAATCTATTTACAATCTTTTGTGCGATTATCGAACTTCTGTGCGATAATAGAACACATCCAAAACGGTATGTCAAGCAAACGCGCCAGCCCGCATGAACGCAAAACCTCGGCTCCCTGCAGAAACGTATAACGCCCCAGCGGGCGCGCATACGGCGTTCCCCGCCGACGCGCACAAGGCCGATATGATCGACGGCTTACGCAAAGGGCTAGAGGTGATCTGTGCGTTTGACGACGCCACGCCGCGTCTTACCCAAAGCGAGCTCGCCGCGCGTTTAGATCTCAGCCGCGCCGCCGCGCGTCGCTACTTGATGACGCTGACGGCGCTTGGTTACATGGCCACCGACGGAAAAGCGTTTTGGCTCACACCGAAGGTGATGCAACTGGGTCACTCCTATGTTGCGTCGTCGCGTTTGCCGCGCACGGTAATGCCGGTGCTGCAAAAACTCACCGATGCCCTCGGCGAAGGCACGAACCTCGCGGTCTTACAAGACGCAAACGCGGTTTACATCAGCCGCGTGAGCGCCGCGAAATTGTTGTCGACGCTAATTGAACCGGGAACGCGCTTACCAGCGCACACGAGCGCTGCGGGGCGCGTGCTACTTAGCCGCTTGCCTGAGCCGGAACTTGAACGTTGGCTCGCCGAGCATCCGCTCGTCGGCTACACAGCCCAAACCATCACCGACAAGGCCGCCCTACGCCGCGTCTTGGCGAAAGTACGCGAACAAGGCTACAGCGTGACGGAAGGACAATTTGAATCGGGCCTGCGCGGCATTGCGGTGCCGCTCTTAGACAACAACGATCAGTTGGTCGGAGCAATCGGCGTATCCATGGCGATTTCGTCGATGACGGCAAGCGCCGCGATGAAACGCTGCGTTCCTGCGCTCAAGGCAGCGGCTGAGCAGTTGCGCGGGCAGCTCTAAGCCGCGTAGTCGCGTCTCGCCGTGACCGAATGTCACGCACGAAAGTCCAGCGTAGCCGATCGCTGCTAGGGCAAATCTACAAGCGGTGACCGCACAACTTGGCTCTGGGCGAGCCAACAAATGTGAATCGAGCAGGTTTTGCTTACCGAAATCAAGGCACGTACTCGTCAATCTCCCCTTGCCGCTCCCGACATGCCAGTGAGTTCACTGGCGGTCTTCGTCGGTACGCCCGTGCACAGGAAAGATATTGCGTCAGCCTGAGCCAGTTTCAGACGATTTCTTGCGATTGTGAATACGAAGCGATTGGCAGAGGTCCGCTTTTCCGGCCTGCTGCCCGACGACACCGTACGAGGCCGTCCATTCAACACCCAACGTAACGCAATCGAAGGTAGTCATGTCAAGCCACAACATTGCACTTAAGCCGGTGACGCTTGATCCATTGAGGTTGGCGCGGCGAACGAAGAACAGAGTTCCACTCGCTTGTGCGCTGTTTTTGGCGTGCCTTACGTCGACGAGCCGTGCAGCAGCGCTCTCAGTGACTCAGCACAATTTCGCGACAACAACCCTCGAGCCGACCTCTACGCTGACTCTGGTTTTCTCGGAGAATACAGAGGCGCTCACAGGGCGCATCGCCGTTTTTATCGGCGCCACTGACGTTACCGCTGCCGTGCAACTTAGCGGCACAGCTGCGACGTACGGCCCCAGCCCGTTAGGGCTACCGTTGGGTTCTCATGACGTTGTCGTCATGTTCTACGACGGTACCGCCTGGATCGCGCTTGCTCGTCTTCCGCTGGTGGTCGGGTCGCCAGAAACGGCAGGGTTAACGTCCGCGTCGGCAGCGACGCAGCGCAGTTTCAAGCCAAAAATCGATCTGACCAGCGCACTCGGCTACACACGCACAGCTACGGTCGGCAAGGAAAATACATCAAACAAAACTCACACAGGCGGTCTGCAAGGCAGTGTCGCCGACGAGTGGAGTGGCGACGACCATGGCGGCTGGACGCTGCGAGCACAAGCAAACGCTGCGGGCAGCAGCGTTCGCAGCCAGGCGTTGCGGTTCGCTCAACGAGCGAGTGCGGCCGAGAAAGTAGACCTCGCGAGCTATTTAATCGAAGGCACTCTGGGTGCGGCTAAGTTTGGGCTGGGCCATATCAACGCGGGATCGCATCCGCTATTGATGAGTGGGCTGTCATTTCGGGGGGCAACATTCAGCTACCCCGTGAGCCCACATCTAGACGTCACCCTCAATGCGCACAACGGTTCGGCGGTAGTGGGCGCGGATCGACTGTTGGGACTTTACGACGACACCCATCACTTCGCCGGTGCGACGTTGGGGTTCGAAGCGTACCCGGAGTCAAAGGGACGACTTCGCGTAGAGGCGGCGGTGCTTGACGCAGCAGTCGCGCGAACGCAGCCTGGCATCAGCACCTCCGGGGCAACGGCAACGCAAGAAAGTGCCGGGATAGGCCTGCGTGTGTTGGGCACCACCGAAGACTCCCGAGGGCGTTTTGATGCTGCGTACGCCAGCAGTCAATACCGCTCAATCGGCGACGGCTTTTCGCCCACCACGTCCGCAACGCGAAACAACGCGTATCTGTTTGACAGCAGCTATCAAGTAGTGCGCGACCTCTCCTTCAGCGAGCGGTGGCCGATCACGTCAACCGTCACCTTCAAACACGAATACGCCGATCCGTTGTACAAGAGCTTGGGCGCAGGTTGGGCCGCGGATTATCAGCAAACGTCGCTTGGCGTGGTAACGAGCGTCGGGCCTCTCAACATCCAGCTAGCGACATCGGCACGCAACGATAACGTGCGGCGCGTCGCAACGGCTCTGGTCAATAAGGTAGAGAACTCGCAGTTCACTCTCGCGGGTCATGTGGCTCAGCTATTTAACTTGACGCCGTCGCCCGAAATACCTGCGATCAACCTGACACTGACGCGCTCTCATCAATGGGGCACCCATGCGCCGACAACGCTTGATGCAACGCTAATTCCAAACATCGCGACCCACGCGGTGACCGGCGGGCTGAACTGGTCCGGCGCCGCATGGACATTCGCACTGACCGGTGGTCTAAATAAACAAGATAACAGGCAGCTTGGCTCGGCGAATAAAGACATCGCAACGACCACTTTTGGCGCGCAACTGGGTTGGCGCGCTAGCGATGCCGCGATGCTTACCATCGGAATCACACCCAACATTAGTCGTCAATCCGACACCGGGCTGCGACGCACGACGTGGAACCCGAACGCGAGCGTGTCTTGGCAATTGCCGTTCGACATTGCACTGACCTCTTCTGCCAACTTTGATCGTAGCTACGACAGTCTCGCTACCAGCGGAACGCGCAACTGGGGCTTTGCCAATCAGCTCACCAAAACTTTCAAATTGCCCGTCACTTGGGGCTCCGGCTCACAAGCCATTCAGCTGAGTCTGCGCCAATTCGTCACTTACGCCAATAACAGGACGCTGCAAGGGCTAGTCGACACACAGTCCTCGACGCGAAGCGCTGGCGTCACGCTCAATATTTCGATCGCGCTGTTTTGAAGGGACGACAAATGAATTACAACAACCCGCCCTCGCCGCTGATTCTGCTCACCCTAGCGCGAGTGCGAATTCGGCGTGTCTGCGGACGAGCCGCTCAGCTTGCGTTGATGCTAGTCATCAGCATGATTGCGCTGCCTGCGTGGTCCACTCTTACCAGCGTCACACCTACCCAAATATCAATCAACGTCACAACGGGCGGTGTTTACAGTTTCTCCGTCATCGGGTCAATCGGTGAAACAGTGTCCTCTCAAAGCCTGTTTTGCTCCAGCGTTGGCGTGCCGGTGCCTGCCAACGGCATCATTTTCCCAGCCGCCGGCGGATGCTCACCGTCAAGCGTCACACCAGTCAATCCGGTCGCTCCCGCCGGCACACTCTACGGCTTCACCGGCACAATTACGCCGACACAAGCCGCAAGCTTATTGTCCGACGCCATCGCCGCCGGGCAACCCGCTGGCAATCGATTTATGTACTGGCGACAGGGATTTGGCACGTCTGGCTTTGCCATAGTTCGCGTCAATCTCATTGAGCCAACATCAGCCCCGCCCACGCTGCTACCTGCCAGCATTGCGTTCGGCAACGTGCAAGTGGGTCAAAGCTCGCCGACTCAATCCGTGACCTTCTCCACCGGATTCACCAGCACAACTCCGCCGCTCACCATCTCACACCCATCGTGGACCGTGGCGACCTCCAATTGCCCAGCGCTGGTAGCGTCCAACCTGTCTTGTCAAATCACGATGCGCTGCGTACCGACGGCTGTAGGCGCGTTATCCGGTACCGCAAGCGTCACGGTCGGTACTTTCACGGCTTCGTCCAACGTCACCTGCAACGGCGTCGCCGCACCGGCCAGTGCAAGCCCTACCTTACTACCCGGCAGCGCTAACTTCGGGGCGGTAGCCATTGGTGCCGCTGCGGTGACTCAGTCCTTCACCTTGACGAACTCCAACGCTACGGCGCTCTCCGGTTTGAGCTTAAGCGTACCGGTGGGCTTTAGTCAGACATCTAACTGCGGAGTAGCGTTAGCGGCCAGCGCGAGCTGCCAAATCAACGTTTCGTTCAGCCCGCTCGCTGCACAGACCTACAGCGGCGAACTAAGAGTCACGGCCGGTACGGTCAATTTGAGCAGCGCATTGTCAGGTCTCGGCACTACTGCACCCGTGATCGCGGGGCCTTCAACACTCACAGACGTGTCGCCCAAACGTTTGGTAGGCAATGTGAGCAGCGACCTCACCCAAATGCTGACCTATGCGTTTACCGGCAATACATCCACCGTGTCGCCCGGGGAGGGCGTGTTCTGCCTTGACCTAATCGCCGTGCTTCCCGCAGGTAACACGACGACGGGCAACCCTTGCGCTAGCAGCAGTCAGTTCGCACGCCATCCCACTATTGCCGGCTCGTTTCAAAGCACGCGAATTGGAACCTACATTCGATCAGTGCGCGAGACGATTCGTGTGCCGTCGGCTGTATCGCGATTTGTAAGGGAGAGCGGACGCAACCGTTACTACTTCGCACGTCAGTTCTCGCCGAACCAGTATGCCGTAGTCGCCATCGAGTTACTTGGCAATGTGGCGAACCAGCCCCTTGCGATCACCGATATGCGCATGTACTTTAAGCAAGGTGGCGAACAACCCATCGTATTTCTAAAGCGCGGCGACGCGCTACCGATGATCGAAGCGAAGTTGGCTTTCACGGGCAGCGGCTGGTTGCGGGGTGCATGGGAAGTGGTACAGCCCGGGGACATTGAACCCGCCGAAAGCGACTTAGTCACCGATGCAAGTCTGCCGCTGTCGCAGCGAGGTTTGCAGCGCCGATACGCCGTGGTTGGCACGTTCCAGCATTACCAACCAGCGGTTGGCCAAATCACGCTAACGCCACCGGATTTGTCACGCTTCCCGGTGCGTGTCGATGGCGCGTATCGCGTAGTACTGCGATTGTTTGCCGATGCCGCGATAGGCGCAGACAACGACAGCGGGTTCGGTTCCGGTACGGCGGGCTTCGCGCTTCCGACAGCGCGCTATTTTGTCGGCAGCTTTGCAAGCCACGGGGCAACGAGCGCGCTGGCGTCAATCACACTTAGTCAGCCTTCGGTAAACCACAAGTTCGCCGTCAACGAGGCCATTAACTTCCGTTGGCAAGCCACGCGCGACGCTGCGGTGTACTTGCTCGAAGCCGCTGATACCAAGGGTCAGCTGATGGCAGCCGCACAAGTGCCCGCCTCAGCCATCGATCTCAACGCTGGCTATCGCGCGCCGCAACCTTGGCGCACAAAAGCATCGTCCAGCGCTGGTGCCGTTCGCTGGCGCGTTACCGCCTTCAGTCGAGACGGTGAAGTAATCGCGCGTAGCGAATGGCGCAGCGTCCGTTTTTAGTGTTTTCTGATCCCGATGAATCCTCACCTCCCGAAAGGAGTGCATTGATGAAATTCTCCCTCTGTAAATATGTCATTTTGTTCTTGGCTGGCGTTGGGCTGCTGGCAAGCGCAGCACATGGCACAGTGTTTGTATCCGCCCACGCCCCCGGTATGTGTCTCGGGAACAACAACGGCGTCGCAGACATCGACTACTGCGGCCCGGATAACAAGGTGGACTTCAACAACTATGGTCCCATCCAATTGCGTGGACTGTGCCTAGGTACCGACGACAACAATCCAGAGGGGCGTGGCTTGCGCTGGGAAACCTGTCGCCCTCAAGCGAACGCGTCAGCGCGGGACCCGTGTAAGTATCAGCCCGACCAGTGCTGGAAGTTGCAACCGTCCGGGCAGCTCAACAACGAGCAGGGTTGGTCGGCTGACATCGAGGGCGAGTCGCGAAGCAACGGTGCTCGCGTGATCGCATACAAATATTCTGGACGTAGCAACCAAAATTGGGGTGAAGGATTTCTGTACACCACCGATTCGTACGCCAGCGCGAGCAACATGAATCTCGTGGGCAGAGCGCAACTGAAGGCCTTCGACGCTTATGTCTCCAATAATCGTGCGACTCTCGTCGCGGCGGGCGGTGGCAATGTCATCTCCGCGTCGGGCGGAAACATCGTAGCGGCAGGTGGTGGTAACTTCGTGCAGGTAACGACTGGCGCGTTAGTCGCAGCCGGCGCCGGTAACCTCGTTGCTGCGGGCGGCGGCAACATAGTCGCCGCAGGTGGCGGCAACATAGTCGCGGCTGGGGGTGGCAACGTGATCGCGACGAGGCCTGGCAACCTCATTAATCTGAATGCCGCAACGCTCGCTAAATTAGGCGGCGGGCAACAGTACATCACGCGAATAGCGTCACTTATCGGAAACGACGGATCGACACTTGTAGGTAACGATGGCGCGTCTTTGACGCGAGGGCTCGCCAACTACTTCGCTAGTGTGAGCAACTTGGTGCTGGCGGTCGACGCAGCCAGACTGGTCGCGGCTGGAGGAGGCAATCTTGTCGCGGCAGGCTCGCTCAACTTTACGGCGAACGATGTCATGAGCATGATGCGCAGCGCACAAAGCATGACAGGTTCCCGATCCCTGATGTCAACACCTGATCTGCCGAGCACGCTCAATACAGAAATGCTCACAGCGCTCTTGCGCATTAAAACCAAAGCGGATCCCGTGTTCGCGAAATACGAAAAATTGATCGCTGCCAACGCCACGATTTCGCAGGATGTTCGCACTAGGGCAACTCAGCTGCGAACACTGTTACTGACGCTGGTCACTCGCAATCAGGCAATTTCCGCGCAGGAAGAAGCATCAGTCGTGCAACAAATTCAGGGCGTGGACAATGCGCTATCGACTCCGGCGAGTGTCGCGCCGCAGCCCACACCGCCATCGCCTCCGGCAGCGCCGCCAGCCCCACCCGCGCCGCCAAAGCCCGTACCTCCTCCTCCTCCTGCGCTTCCACCACCACCTCCTCCACCTCCTGCACCGCCCAACCCAAATGCACCACCCGCGTCACTAGCGTCAGGCCCCTGTGCTGATCTTTGGGTAAATGACACAGTGGCAAAGACGCTGAACCGCACCGCGCGCGGTTCCGGCAAAAACGTGGGCGAATGCAACATTAATCGCTATGGCGGTGGCGCTTGGAGCGACTATGCAGACCTACTGCGCAAAACGCAGGCGGCCTACAGTGTGTGCTCAGACCGATTGATTACCGCCGCAGTATGGGAGGCTATGGGGCGGGCACCTCAAGGTAGCGGCTCTTCGAGCGGTGAGTGCAATCGGCTTCGGTACAACAATGGATCATGGAGCTCATTCGACGCGTTGGTCAACATGGTTCGGCTCGCCGCAACGTCCAACACCGTCGTCACACCAACGCCACCTAGCCCAGCGCGAACGATTACCATCCGCTCCACTTACGCGCCTGGCAAATGCCTTGATGTGTCCGCTAGCCAAGGGATCCTACTCTGGGATTGCCACGGCGGCGCAAATCAACGCTTTGCGCAAGAGGCGGATGGGTCGATCAAGTACAACGGGCAGTGTTTAGGCAACAGTGGCAACACCTTGCGTTTTGAGGCATGTTCTGCTGGCGCGATCCACCAAAAATGGCGCGTCGTGAACGGTGCTGCACAAAATGGAAATGTCCCGCCATCGTGCATCGACATTGAAGCTGGATCAAAAAATAATGGGGCGCGACTACTGGCGTGGTCGTGCCACAACGGCGCAAATCAACAATGGAGTCTCGCGCAATAGCGCGAGTGGAAGCGCTGCGACGCCCGTGTCCCGAATCTCTCCTCGCCCGCGTCAGCGGGCGTTTTTTGCATTTGTGGTGTCGATGCGTCATCAAGGTTGTTGGACGCGTTACGCTAGGCTTGGCTCTGTGCTGTTCGTGTCTGCTTTTTAATCGTACTTATCGTGACTACTGCCGCCTCTCCCGTTGAATTGTTGCGCTCTGCACGCACGGGCGACCGTGAGGCGCTTGATCGCCTACTACCGTTGGTCTACGACGAACTCAAGCGAGTCGCCCGCAATAAGATGCGACACGAGTCCGCTGACCATACGTTGCAGGCAACAGCACTGATACATGAGGCGTACCTCAAACTTGTCGATCAGCATTCCACGCAATGGGATGAACGTGCAATGTTCTTCTCGATCGCCTCGGAAGCGATGCGCCGCGTATTGGTCAATCATGCGGTCGCTCGGCAAACGGAGAAGCGCGGAGGTAGTTGGTCGCAAGTAACGGTGAGTTTGCTCGAAGTCGAAGCCAGTGATTCCAACGCGGGCGACGCGGCGGTCCTCGATCTTGACCGGGCACTGACCGCGCTGGCGATGATTGACCCACAGCAATCGCGTGTGGTCGAACTGCGCTACTTCGGCGGGTTAACGATTGAGGAAACCGCGTCCGCGATGAATCTATCGATCGCAACGGTGAAAAGGGAGTGGGCAACCGCTCGGCTTTGGTTAAAACGTGCACTTCAGGCGGATGAAAATGTCCCTTGATGCAGAACGGGCGCGCTGGCAACAGGTAAAAGGCATTCTCGGGAAGTTGCTTGAACTACCGTCTGCCGATCGCGCGGCGGCACTTCCGAATTTGTGTCACAACGACTTGGGGCTGCAAGATGAGGTCTCGAGTCTACTCGCGCTGCATAGTAGCGAAACCGTTTCCATAGAGCACGCGCCCTTCATATCAAACCTCGTACAGCAGCGCGGTGCAGCGCTGTCGGCCGGCGCATCGATTGGCGCATGGACGTTGGAGCGGGAGCTTGGCGAGGGTGGAATGGGCAGCGTCTGGTTGGCGCGACGCAGCAACGCGACCTTTCACCAATTTGCTGCAATAAAAGTAATTCGCGGCATCGCTAGCGCAACTTTGCTCGCGCGACTGCGAAGCGAACGACAGGCGCTGGCCGCGTTGAATCATCGCAACATCGCACACCTCATCGACGGCGGCGAGACGCCCGACGGTGCGCCCTACATTGTCATGGAGTACATCGACGGGCAACCGATTGATGAATGGTGTCGGTCACGCAAGCTCGATGCGCGAGCGTGCCTCCAATTGATGATGCAACTGGTCGATGCAGTGGCGCACGCGCACGAGCACCTCTTGGTGCATCGTGATATCAAACCGTCAAATGTGTTGGTGACGGCTGAAGGACAAGTAAAACTGCTCGACTTCGGTGTCTCCAAACTATTAGCGCCAGATGGCGACGCGCTCGCGGCGACGGAATTTGGCGACCGAGCACTGACGCCTGAGTACGCGAGCCCCGAACAGGTACAGGGTGGACCGATCACAGTCGCCACCGACGTTTACGGTCTTGGCGCAACCTTGTATCGAATGTTGACAGGCAACTCGCCATTTGGTGGCGTTGAGCGCGACGCATACGCGCTACTCAAAGCAGTAGTTGAGGAAGCTCCAACGCGCGTCAGTCTAACGATGCGCCAGAACCGCACGAAGGCGGCGAATCAGCGGCGCGAAAACTGGCACGCCTTGATTGGTGACGTCGACACGATCCTAGCCAAAGCGTTGGCTAAAGACCCAGTGGATCGCTACGGCACGGTGGACGCCCTGGGTCGCGATATTCAAGCGCATCTCAGTGGCTATCCAATTGCCGCCCAGCCTCCAACGTGGCGCTATGTGGCCTGGAAGTTCATTAGGCGTAACCGTCTCGCCAGCGCGGCTGTAGCCGCTGCAGCGCTATCACTGGTCGTTGGACTGATCGCCGCACTGCATCAAGCCAACGTCGCCAATATTCAACGCGACCTGGCTCGCAGCGAACAGGAGCGCGCCACGGCCGCCCTGAAAATTGCTGAACAGGAACGCGCGCGCGCCACGCGTGCACTCGTTAACGAACAGCTCGAGCGCAACGCTGCCGTTGCCGCAACGGCGCAAGCAGAATTGCAGCGCGTCGCAGCACAAGCTTCGGCTGTCGCTGCCAAGAGCGCCCAGCGCAACGCCGAAGCGCAGCGCCTCCTGGCGGCGTCGCGTTTCTCCGAAGTACGTGCGCTGGCCAATCGAGTCGTAAGCGAGTATGCCGACGACCTGTTGGGCACGTTTGGAACCAGCGAAACGCGGCTAAAAATCGTTGACGACAGCGTACGATTTCTCGATCGCCTGCGGGTCGATGCAAGCCGCGATCCTGGTCTCTTAAGCGAACTCTCTCGAGGCTATCGCAAGCTCGCATTCGCGCTCAGCGGTGACGCCAGTCTGCGCGACTATCCACGTGCGGAGCAGCAGCTGGCGCTAGCTCGGCAGCTACGCGAGGAGGTCATGAAAGCGCGCGGGCGAACGCCAAGCGATATCGCGGAGATTGCACTGATTGACGAAGCCAGTGGTGATCTGGCGCGACAGCAATATCGCTTCGCTGCCGCTAGGACATTGTTGGATCGTGCTCGCCACGCGTTCGCTGAACTAAAAGGTTGGAAATTCGCTGATCCTTGGGATCGCGTTGGGCCTGCGCGCGCGTCGTTACACGCGGCAGACGCGCTCGTGGAGCCGGGGACAACACAGGCCAACAGCGGCACCGCGATGACCCTTCTAGAGGAAGCGCAAGACGCGCTGGAAGTCATTTTGTCCAACACTCCGAAAGACGCAGTTGCGCGCTTTCACCTGAGCGCCGTCCACATGGCGCGCGCCACGCTGCTACGGCAAACCGGAAATTTTGAGTCGGCGAACGTGCAGTTTGACCATGCTGAACGACTCGCGGGTGACCTCGTCAACCAGTTCCCGAACAATGCGATTTACGTGCAGCAATGGTCGCGAGTGTTGGGTGACCGCAAAACCCTTCGCATTTCGACGGGGCGTGAAGAGGCCGGATTCGCCGACGGGATCAAGCGCGCCGAGTTGGCGAGTGTGGTGCGCGCGCGCGAACCCGCTAACCCGCTGGCTGTTCTCAATGATCTAGTCGCGTGGTCAGCGCTGTGCTCAGACTACCTGCGACTCGACAAAGACGTCGCGCTGGCGCGTGTTCCGTGCCAGCACGCGGTCGAGGGTGCTCGCGCAATGTTGGCGATGCGCCAGGTCGATCCGTTTGCTGCGCCTGCTTATCAGGCGCTAATTGTCGCGGGATTGGCGAACGTGCAAAGCGCGTTGCGAGTTGGAGGCGATCAAGCCGCAATCAGTGCAGCCCTGGCGATGCAAGCAACCGGCCTCGCAGGACTGACTCGATTGACGCCGCCCGTGAGCGAAGACCCGTTACGCACCGCGTATCTC
>JAGNQL010000111.1 GCA_017989135.1 Burkholderiales bacterium | reverse complement strand
CACCCACACCACACCGGGGTTTTGCAACTGGAAGCCCCAGCCAATGGCGCTTCCGGCGCTCTTGAGCGCAAGCAAAACACCCGCGAGCGCGAGGAAGGAGAGGACGACACCAACGGCATAGAAAACGCCGTGCTGGCGCATCGCGCTGCGTTTGGCTTGCTCGTGATCCGTCGCGTCGTCCTGGCTTTGCGCGCCGTTGCGTAACCAACGCGAACGACCCCGCCCGCGCGGGCGATCTAACTGATTGGTTGGGCTCGGTGCGCCGCCACCGTGCTTCGCAAAGCTCAAAATTTTGAGCGACAAAACTGGGAACACACAGGGCATCAAATTCAAAATCATGCCGCCGAAAAAGGCGAGCACCAGCGCAGAAACGAGCGTCACATCGTTACCACCCGTCACCGCCAGCGACGTCGCTGCGGCGCTGGATTTTTGGGTTGCATTTGCGCTCGCATCGGCAAGCAACACCGCGCCCGCAGGCACGGCGGCACTTGCCCCGGCAGCGGAGGTAGTGACCGTAATCACGCCAGCTTTGCTTGAACTGGCGGGACCGCTCAACGCTTCACCGGCTGTCAGCACAAGTGCAAAGGTGGGCGGCACTTTTGCGCCATCGACCAATTTCAGCAGCGCGGCATAGCCCGTCGAGGTGCGGTAAACCTTTTGTACGGAAGGGTCCGTGATTTGCTCGGGTTCAGGGAAAACATCGAATTTCGCGAGCGCGGGCGGGCCAGCGGCAGGTGTGATTTCGACCAGCATCTCGCGGCCAACGACCGAGGCTTTGCCGGTCCAACCCACGAGCGCTTTTGGCACGGCAGCGTCCGCCGCATCGAAGCGCGATTTGTGCGCAGACACGCCCACGTCGCCAGAAACCGGCAGCGTCAACGAAACTTCTCCGTCTTCCGGAATACAAACATCCTTGCAGACCAGCCATTCCGCCTTACCCTTGAGCGTCACGCTGCCGGGAATGGCGTCAGCGGGCACCTTCACGTCGGCTGTGAGCAAAATCTCGCCGTCGTAGCCAAAATTGATAATCGGCCCGGTCGCGATGCGCTGCGGCGCAGGCCAGGCAAATTCGGACACCGCGTAACCCTTGGGCAACGCCCACGTCACTTTCGTCGGATAGCCCGAATCACCGGGGTTTTTCCAATACGTGTGCCAATGCGGTTGATGCTTGATTGAAAGACCAACACGTGCCGTTTTGCCCGCTACCAAGGCAGTTTGTGGCGCGATCAACTCAACTTCAACATGCTCAGTTTTTAGCGGCGCGGCGGACAGCGCAGTAACGCACAGCAACGTAGTTGCACTAATCCATAACTTCGTCGTCGCCCCTGCGAAGGCAGGGGCCCAGTGACTGATACGTACTGATTTGGGCATTTTTTGAAGATGGCGGCGGATGCGCGCCGGCGCGAGCAAGAGTGACGGTAGGTGTGACCCGACCCACATGAATTGGTTTCGTCCCGAATGTCGAGCGAACCTTACAATTCAAGGGATTAGACCCATTTTAGGGCGCGCTATGCACGCGGTAGACGAGGTAGTTTAGAACTGCTGCCTTATGTGTTGCTGAGTCCTGCGCGCCACCTCCTCTGCACGCAAGGCTCGTTATGGAATCCACGTATAACCACAAAGCGGTAGAAGCCGCTGCGCAATCGCTTTGGTCGTCGACCAACGCCTACACGGTCGTCGAAAACGATCCACGCTTCCCGAAAGGCAAGTACTACGCCTGCTCGATGCTGCCTTATCCATCAGGCAAGCTGCACATGGGCCATGTGCGTAACTACACGATCAACGACATGCTCGTGCGCTACCTCCGAATGCAGGGCCACAACGTGCTGATGCCGATGGGGTGGGACGCGTTTGGGCTGCCCGCCGAAAACGCAGCGATGAAAGGAAAGGTCGCTCCCGCTGCATGGACGTACGAGAACATTCGCGTGATGAAGTCGCAGTGCAACGCGCTGGGCCTCGCGATCGACTGGTCGCGCGAGCTCACGACGTGCGACCCTTCGTATTACCGCTGGAACCAATGGTTCTTCCTGAAGATGTTGGAGAGCGGCGTCGCGTATCGCAAGACCCAAATCGTGAACTGGGACCCCGTGGACCAAACCGTTCTCGCCAATGAGCAGGTGATCGACGGTCGTGGCTGGCGCTCCGGCGCGCTCGTCGAAAAGCGCGAGATTCCCGGCTACTACATGAACATCACGAAGTACGCCGAGGAATTGCTTGACGCGACGCTTCATAAATTGCCCGGTTGGTCAGACCGTTTACGCACGATTCAAGAAAACTGGATCGGCAAGTCCGAGGGCGTGCGCTTCGCATTCCCACACGATATCAACGACGCGGGCGGCAAGCCGATTCAAGACGGCAAGATGTACGTCTTCACCACGCGCGCCGACACCATCATGGGCGTCACCTTCGTCGCGGTCGCACCGGAGCATCCACTCGCCGTGCGCGCGGGCGAATTGAACGCTGCGCTCGCGCCGAAAATTGACGCGTTGAAGACTGGCGGCACGACCGAGGCTGAACTCGCGGTCAAGGAAAAAGAAGGTGTTGCGACGGGGCTGTTCGTCACGCATCCACTCACTGGCGAACGCGTCGAAATTTGGGTCGGCAACTACGTGCTCATCACCTACGGCGATGGCGCTGTCATGGGTGTGCCTGCGCATGATGAGCGCGACTTTGCGTTTGCGAAAAAGTACAACCTGCCCATTCAACAAGTAGTTGCGCACGGCTCATCTGCGTACAGCAGCGACGCATGGCAAGAGTGGTACGGCATCAAGGGCGAAGGCGTCGCGATCAACAGCGGAAAATACGACGGCCTCAAGTTCGCCGCATGTGTCGATGCGGTGGCGAATGACCTCGTTGCCAAAGGGTTAGGCGAAAAGAAAACCACCTTCCGCCTGCGTGACTGGGGCATCTCGCGCCAGCGTTATTGGGGGACGCCCATCCCGGTCATTCATTGCGACGATTGTGGCGCGGTGCCGGTGCCGGAGAAGGACTTGCCAGTCGTGTTGCCCGAGCACCATATTCCGGACGGCAGCGGCAACCCGCTCGCCAAAGACGAAGCGTTCTTGAAGTGTTCGTGCCCGAAGTGCGGCAAGCCCGCGCGTCGCGAAACCGACACAATGGATACGTTCGTCGATTCGGCGTGGTACTACATGCGCTACGCATCACCCGATGCACAGATCAACGGCCAACCTGCGATGGTCGACGCGCGCAACGACTACTGGATGCCGATGGATCAATACATCGGCGGCATCGAGCACGCGGTGTTGCATCTCCTCTACGCCCGCTTCTGGACGAAGGCGATGCGTGACATGGGCCTGCTGAAGTTTGATGAACCGTTCAAACGCATGACCAACCACGGCATGCTCTTGAATCACATCTTCTTCAAGCCGACCGACAAAGGCACGAAGGAC
Organism: Burkholderiales bacterium; assembly: GCA_017989135.1. Classification (GTDB taxonomy): domain Bacteria; phylum Pseudomonadota; class Gammaproteobacteria; order Burkholderiales; family Casimicrobiaceae; genus Casimicrobium. Next base: position 5,180 of record JAGNQL010000111.1, on the reverse strand, counting down.
TACATCCCTCCGACCGAGGTACAAAACACGTTCGACGAAAAAGGACACATCAACGGCGGCACACTCGCTGACGGTTCCGTCGTGCAGTACGGTGGCATCGGCAAGATGGGCAAGAGCGAAAGAAACGGCGTCGACCCGCAAGACCTCATCGACAAGTACGGCGCCGACACCGCGCGCCTCTACGTCATGTTCGTCGGTGGGCCGGAAGACCCGGCCGTGTGGTCGGACAACGCCGTTGAAGGCGCGATGCGCTTCCTGCGCCGCGTCTGGACGTACTGTGCTGATCGCGCGACAGAAATCGCAGCAGCAGGGGCCGTCGATGCAAGTTCGCTTTCGACAGAATTGAAAGCGACACGATTTGAACTCCACAACACGTTGAAGCAATCAAACTTCGACTACGAACGCCAGCAGTACAACACCGTCGTATCGGCGGCGATGAAAATGCTCAATGCGCTCGAATCAGTGAAGCCCGGTGTCAGTCCGTCGCTCTCGCGCGAAGGCGCGTCGATTTTGTTGCGCACGCTCTATCCCGTCGCGCCGCACATCACGAGCAAACTTTGGATCGATCTTGGCTTTGCAGCAACTTCGGGGTCGATCTTGGACGCATCGTGGCCGCAACCGGACGCCGCCGCACTCGTTCAAGACGAACTTAAACTCGTGCTGCAAGTCAACGGCAAAACGCGCGGTGAGGTCGTCGTCGCATCCAGCGCCGACAAAGCAACCATCGAAGCCGCCGCAGCCGCGAGCCCCGAGGTCGCGAAGTACGGCGAAGGCCGCGCGCCGAAGAAGATCATCGTGGTGCCGGGTCGGCTTGTGAATGTGGTGGTGTAGATGAAACGCGCCACATTCCTCGCCCTGCTCGCAGCGCTGATGCTTTCAGCGTGTGGGTTTCAACTGCGTGGATCGGCGAACTACCCGTTCACCAGCGTCTACGTCCAACGCCCAACAACCTTTGGCGTTGGCACGACCAATGTTGCGGGCACCGGCGCGCCTGTCGTGCCGGACGTGATCGACGGCCTGACGCGAAACGGCGTGACGCTCAAGGCAAAAATCGAAGATGCCGACTTCGCGATTCGATTTCAGCAAGTGTTTTTCGATAAGCGCGTGCTGTCGCTCTCGGGCGGTGGTCGTGCGCGCGAATTCGAACTTGAGTATCGCGTGCGTTACGAATTTATCGATGCGAAAGGACGCAGTTGGGGCGAGCCCGGTGAGATCACCATTCGCCGCGACTTTTCGTACGCCGAATCGCAAGCGCTCGCTAAAGAAGCGGAAGAACGACAGCTCGTGCGCGACATGCAGCTGGACGCTGCGGCGCAAATATTGCGTCGCCTACAGGCAGTGAAGCGGCCCCTGTAGGCGCCGCATCAGCCGCGCTTCCTCCCGCCTTAGCGCGGCTGATGCCGCGCCTACCTCGCACCTACAATTGCTCGATGCAAATCTCGCCCGATCAACTCGCCACGCGCCTCAATGAGGGCCTGAAGCCCATCTACGTCATTCACGGCGAAGAGACGTTGATCAAACTCGAATCCGCTGACGCAATACGCGCGGCGGCGCGCAAAGCAGGTTACAGCGAACGCGAGCACTTTGTCGTTGAGGCGCATTTTGATTGGAGCGTGGTCACGCAATCGAGCGACAACCTCTCGCTCTTTGCCACGCTGCGCATTGTTGAAATCACGATCAACACCGCGAAGCCATCGGTCGACGCCGGAAACTTTTTCGCGGACATCGCAGCGAACCCGCCCGCCGATACGTTGTTTATCATCAACATGCCCAAGCTTGATCGCATCGCGACCGACTCTGCGTGGTTCATGGCCTGCGACCGAGCTGGTGCAAACGTGTCCGCGCCGTTGGTAGACCGCGATCAACTGCCGCGCTGGATCAAGTCGCGTCTCGCGAGCGCTGGCTTCGACGCCAATCGCGAAGTGATCGAACTAATTTGCGAGCGATGCGAAGGCAATTTGCTTGCGGCAAAACAAGAGATTGAAAAACTCGCTTTACTCGCACCACCGGGAACGCTGACGATTGAGGCGGCGCTCGACGCGGTGACGGACGTGGCACGCTACGACGCGTCCGAACTCTCAGAAGCGTTTCTACGCGGCGATCTTGCGCGCTATGGCCGCGTGCTCGCGGGATTGCAGGCGGAAGGCGAACAAGCCCCGCGCTTATCGTGGCTCATCGCCGAAGACGTGCACGCGCTCGGCAGCATCTTCATGGCCAAGCGCGAAGGCACACCGATGATGCAGGCACTACGCAACGCGCGCGTGTGGGGCAAGCGACAAAAGGCGATGGAGATCGCAGTCAATCAGATCGATCCACGGCGAGTAGGCACGCTACTCAAAACCTGCGCAACGCTCGACGCGCAAGGCAAAGGACAAGCGGCGGGCGACGCGTGGCTTACGCTGGGTGGACTAGCAGCGCTCGCGCACGGCGCGCTGGCTTTGTAACGCGCGTAGGGTGCTTTTCTTTTGCACCCACTCGCCGGTCGAATCAGTCAACGAGGTGCAATGAGATTGCACCCTACAACAGCACCGCCACCGCCGCGATCGCTGCCGTCTCTGCGCGAAGCACTGTCTGCCCGATGCGCAATTTCTTGTCGCAATGGGCGCGCAGCTGTGTCAACTCATTCGGCGAATATCCACCTTCAGGCCCGACAAACACGTTCACCTCCGCAGCGCCACCGACCGGCGCAGCGAAGCCGTCCGCATCCAACAAAACGTTGTTCGCGCCACTAGTCGCAGCCATCGCGTCACTCAACGCAATCGGCGCCTGCACCATCGGCAACTGATTGCGCCCGCACTGTTCGCACGCCGCGATCACCACGCCACGCCAGTGCTCAGCGCGCTTGTTCACGTCACCCGGAATGCGCTGCGAGCGCTCGCTGTATAGCGGTTGGATGGCAGCGACGCCGAGTTCGGTCGCCTTTTGAATCATCCAGTCCATGCGATCGTTCGCGATCAACGCCGCATACAGCGTGATGCGCATCGCGCTCTCGCGCTCGACGCGCACGTGTTCGCCGGTCGCGATTTCAACAGTACGTTTGTCGATCCGTGAAAGCGTCGCATTCACCTCGCCGCCGGTGCCGTTAAACAGCGTGATCGCTTCGCCTTCACGCAGACGCAGTACGCGCACGTGCTGCGCAGCGCGCGAATCGAGTTCGAACGTTGCGTTCGGAAGTATCGGCGTATCGAGAAAGAAGCGTGGCATTACTTTTGATTCGCAAATCGCCACAACGATTTCAAGACGTCGCTCGGCGCTTCTGAGAGCAAGCTGTGCCCGGCTTCAGGCAGCAATTCACTGCGCGCATTCGACAACGCCGCGAGCACCGCTTGCGTTGCTTTCGGCGGTGTCATCATGTCTTTTCCGCCGCTCAAAACAAGCGTCGGCGCGGCGACGGTCTTTGCCGCGTCGAGGCCATTCACATACGCCCTGCACGCGGACAAGTCGTTATGCAAAACGCCCTTGTTCATACGCCGCATCAGCGCGAGCCCACTGCCCGGCAGCCACATGCCGGGCGCTGAGTTGGCGTTGCCGATTTGCGAGGCTGGCGCGAACGACCATTCGATGATCATGCGCCGTGCTTTTTCTTCGTCGTTGAGCGCAGCATCGAGCAACACATCACCCACCGCCATCGGCACTGCTGTGCCTACGAGCGCGAGACGCGCTACCAAATCTGAGCGTCGAGCGGAAAGTTCAAGCGCGGTCAGCGAACCCATGCTGTGCCCGATCACTGTCGCGTTCTTCACCTGCGCGGCGTCGAGAAACGCGGCGACCCAGTCTGCAAGCGCTTCGATGCTCGTGCACAACGGGCCTTCGCTTTGGCCATGTCCAGGCAAGTCGAGCGCGAGCAAGTTCCATGCGTGAAATGCGAAATATCGCGATTGCAATGCCCACACACTGTGATCATTCGCCGCGCCGTGGATGAAAACGGCTGTGCGTTGCTCGGGGTTGAACGCGCGTGTGCCGGTGTAGGCGTAGGCTGCTTTGTTGTTAACGCTGAGCTTCATTTCGCACGCTCCGCTGATTTCAATGCGCGGGCTAGATCATCGATCAAATCTCGCGCGTCTTCCAACCCAATCGATAAACGTATCGTGCCTTCGGTGATACCCGCTGCGCGCAGCGCATCGGCGCTCATGCGCGAATGTGTTGTGCTCGCCGGATGAATCACTAGCGATCTCGCGTCACCCACGTTGGCCAAATGCGAGAACAGCCGAAGGTTGTCGATGAACGCCTTGCCCTGCGCGCGCGTGCCTTTAAGGTCGAACGAGAACACGGCGCTGGCGCCTTTCGGGAAGTACTTTTTCGCGAGTTCATGATCACGATGCTCGGGCAATTCGGGATGATGAATCGCGCCGACGAACGCGTGCGAGCGCAGGAACTCAAGCACCTTGCGTGTGTTCGCGATGTGCCGCTCCATGCGAACGGGCAGCGTTTCGATACCCTGCAAAATCTGCCACGCGCTCATCGGCGCCATGCACGCGCCGAAGTCTCGGAGGCCTTCGCGGCGACAGCGCAGCAAGAATGCCGCCGTCGGCGATTCCTCCGCGAACACCATGTCGTGAAAGCCGTGATACGGCGCAGAAAGCGTCGCGAACTTCTCGCGAGCCGCGTCGGACATCCAATCGAATCGCCCGCTGTCCACCAGCAGTCCGCCGATCACGACGCCGTGCCCCTGCAAAAACTTCGTCGCCGAGTGAAAGACGATGTCCGCGCCGAATTCAAACGGTCGAACCAAGTAAGGTGTCGTTAAGGTTGAATCCAGCATAAGCGGCACGCCCGCTTCGTGCGCAATCGCCGACACCTTTTCGATATCCAACAACAAGTTACCCGGGTTACCCAAGGTCTCGCCAAAGAAGAGTCGTGTGTTCGGTCGCACAGACGCGCGCCACGCGTCGAGGTCTCCCGGATCGACGAACGTCGTTTCAATCCCAAAGCGCGGCAGCGTGTAGTCGAGCAAATTGTGCGACCCGCCATACAGCGCGCGGCTCGCCACGATGTGGCCGCCCGCGCCCATCAGCGTGGTGATCGCTAGATGCAACGCGGCCTGCCCCGACGCCACCGCAATCGCGCCGACGCCCCCTTCGAGCGCAGCGATGCGCTCCTCAAGCACCGCGTTGGTCGGGTTCGAGAGGCGCGAGTACACATGCCCCGAGCGCTCCATATTCTGTTTCTTATACACATCC
>JAGNQL010000110.1 GCA_017989135.1 Burkholderiales bacterium | reverse complement strand
CTTATCTCCCGACTTGTCGCGCAGAGTTTCGTGCATACCGACAAGTGCAGCGCGCGTCTTCGCAATCAGCAAAACGCCGGACGTGTCGCGATCCAGCCGATGCACGAGCTCCAACAAAGGCGCGTTCGGTCGCGCCATGCGAAGTTGCTCAATCACTCCAAAACTAATGCCCGAACCGCCGTGCACGGCGATACCGGCGAGCTTGTTGATCGCCAACAAATGCTCGTCTTCCCACACAATTTCATGCGGAAAATCGCCCGTGAGCTGCTTGAACTCGGGATCGGCTGCCACGCGAACCGGCGGAATGCGCAGTTCGTCTCCCGCCGCGAGCTTGGTTTCAGCCTTCGCGCGGCCACCATTGACGCGAACTTCGCCGGAGCGAACGATGCGGTAAATGTGTGTTTTCGGCACGCCTTTTAGCTCCCGAATCAGGTAGTTATCCAAACGCTGGCCGGCATAAGCGTCGGGAACGCGTAAATGCCTCACTTGCGCGCTCGGGGCCGCGCCCGCGTCTGCTGGGTTTCCCGCAGCAGGCGTGAGCCGGGGCGTTGCACCAGAATTCGGTGCAGAAATTCGCGCTAAGTCCTTCATTTGCCTTATAATTTGCCGGTTGTTGGTTCTCTATGGAGAACCCACATTTTGAATCAAGTAGTCAACTCGTAGATCATACGAGCAGTTAGGCGCCCTCAACGCGAAACGCTGAGCGCGCATCGGTGGCCACATCGCCGCCAACTGCTCTCCAGTTCTCACGAGCCTCATCGATTCCACGGTTAAGCTGCCACCGAGAAAAGCGGCGATTGTAAAGAGTTCAGCCACCGCGCATCGCATGAGTTGCTCGCTGGCCTGTGAAAAGTTTGATACGGACGTGCGGCCAAACGCCTCAAGTTCGACCCGAGAAATAACTGTCATGAATCCGCGCGCCAGCGCATTGGTTTGGCCCTCCGCTTTGAGCGTTAAGCAAACCTATCAAAACACTCCAACCCCGGCGTTACATGCTGGGCTTGTGAAGTCGTCGCCTGGTCATTCGCCGATTCTCTCTCCGACGTTTTTCGCCTCAAGCATCCGCATTCGTTTCCGCTAACGTCTTCACGTAGCGGCGGAACGTCTCGCCTCACAGGTCACCGAAGTCGCCCCTGCCGTGCCCGCACCCTGAACGGGAAGGTACGCATGAAACGCATGCTGTTTAACGCAACTCAGTCAGAAGAACTGCGAGTTGCCATCGTCGACGGTCAAAAACTCGTCGATCTGGATATCGAATCTGCTTCAAAAGAGCAGCGCAAAAGTAATATTTACAAGGGCACGGTCACTCGTGTCGAACCCTCGCTCGAAGCCTGCTTCGTCGATTACGGCACTGAGCGCAACGGCTTTCTGCCGTTCAAAGAAATCGCACGCTCGGTCTTAAGCGTCGACGGTGAGATGAACCGCAACAAAATTGCGGACAATCTGCGCGTTGGCCAAGAGATCATCGTTCAAGTCGAAAAGGACGAACGCGGTAACAAGGGCGCGGCGCTTACGAGCTTTATCTCGCTCGCCGGTCGCTACCTCGTTCTGATGCCAAACAACCCGCGCGGCGGTGGCGTCTCGCGCCGCATCGAAGGCGAAGACCGCAACGAACTGCGCGACACGCTCGCCCAGCTCGAAATTCCGAACGGCATGAGCATCATCGCTCGTACAGCCGGTATCGGTCGCACGGCTGAAGAGCTGCAGTGGGACTTGAACTACCTGTTGCAACTCTGGGCCGCGATTGACGGCGCGGCGAAAGCTAACAAAGCGCCGCTCTTGATTTACCAAGAATCGAGCCTCGTGATTCGCGCGATCCGCGACTACTACACGGCCGACATTGGCGAAATTCTGATCGACACCGAAGACGTGTACGAGCAGGCCAAAGGCTTCATGGGCCACGTCATGCCAAACACGGTCAGCCGTGTGAAGCTCTACCAGGACGACGTGCCCCTCTTCTCGCGCTTCCAAATTGAGCACCAAATCGAGAGCGCGTTTAGCCGCACGGTGAACCTGCCGTCTGGCGGTGCGATCGTGATCGACCACACCGAAGCGTTGGTTTCGGTGGACGTCAACTCAGCGCGTGCCACCAAGGGCAGCGACATCGAAACGACGGCATTCAACACGAACCTAGAAGCCGCTGATGAAGTGGCTCGCCAGCTTCGCTTGCGTGATCTCGGCGGTTTGATCGTGATCGACTTCATCGACATGGAGTCGAGCAAGCATCAACGCGATGTTGAAGACAAGCTGCGCGACTCGATGAAGCTTGATCGTGCTCGCGTTCAGCTCGGGAAGATTTCGCGCTTTGGTTTGATGGAGCTTTCGCGTCAGCGCTTGAAGCCATCGCTTGGCGAGAGCGCGCATCTGCCTTGCCCACGCTGCCATGGCACCGGCCACATCCGCTCGACGGAATCCATCGCGCTGCACATTCTTCGCATCATCCAAGAAGAAGCGATGAAGGACAACAGCGCGCAAGTCGTGGCCCAAGTGCCGGTCGACGTTGCAACGTATCTGTTGAACGAAAAACGCTTCGACATTCAGTCGCTCGAAACGCGCCTCAAAGTCAGCGTCGTTTTGATTCCGAACCTGTATCTCGAAACGCCGAACTACACCGTTCAGCGCTTGAAGCACGACGAACTCAATTCCGCTGAACCGATGCCGACCAGCTACAAGATGGTTGAGCGTCCGGAGCAAATTGATCCCGTAGAAACGATCAAGCAAGAAGCCAACGAAGTGCGCGTTGAAGCAGCAGTAAAAGGCATCACGCCGTTGCAGCCTGCGCCAAACGTTGAACCGAAAGCGGCGCCTTCTCCTGCGGCTGCACCGATGCAGGTGTCGCAAAAGCCTGCACAACAAGCGGGTCTGTGGGCACGCTTCAAAGCGATCTTCACGGGCAGCACGCCTGCGACCGAATTGGTTGAAGCCCCAGCGAAGGCCGACGACAAGAAACGTGAAGGCAGTCGTGACGGCGGCCGTGATCGTGGCGACCGCAATGACCGCAACAACCGTCGCGGTGGCAATGATCGCGGCGACCGCAATGGTCGTGGTGATCGTAAAGACCGCAATGATCGAAACGACCGTGGCGATCGCAAAGATCGCAACGACGGTCGTCGTGATGAACGCAAAGACGGGGCCAAACCCGCACAAGGCGAACGCGCACCACGCGAGGCGAAAGCTGCAATCGCTGCAACGGGCGACGCCAATGTCGTAGTCGACAATAAGCCGCCTCGTGAGCAACGTGAGCCACGGGGAGACCGTGGTGAGCGCGGCGAACGTGGATCGCGCCGCGAACGTGGTGAGCGTGGCGAGCGTCCTGCCCGTGACGCAAACGCCGCAGCGCAAAATGCTGAGCAAACGTTGACCGCTGCAACGCCCGTTGCTTCGCAAGATGCTGGCGACGCAAACGCGGTTGAAGTTTCACAGCAGGAGCGTGCGGATCGTCCTCCACGCGGCGAGCGCGGTGCGCGCCGTCGTGATCGCGGTGACCGTGGCGAGCGCAGCGAACGTGCTCCTCGCCCCGAAGGCGACGCGAGGGAAAGCCACAGCGCCACCCCACCGGCTGATGTCGCATCCGTTGCGCCACAGGCTGCTGCCCCCCTCACGGCGGCGCCGCAGTATGTAGCTCCGGCTCCGGCTCCCGTGGTCGTTGCGCCCGCCCCTGCGCCCGTCGCCCCTCCCGAGCCGAAGCGTGAAGCGCCGAAGCCATTCACCTACGCGCTGCCAAGCGACGCAGGATTGCAATTGATGGAAACGAAGACCACCAGCGCGCCTACCGCGTACGTGACCGACGAGCCGGTCAAACGGGGTCGCGCACGTCCACCACGCGCCGAAGCTCCCGCAGAGCCGATGCAAATGGTGGAAACGGGCAAGACGGGTTCGTAATCTGCTCGCAACGGTCAATCTGACCGCGCAATGAAAAAGGCCCCACGGGGCCTTTTTCTATTTTTGAATTCGATGTGCATCCGTTCGCCACGCAGATACAGCTTTTTGGAGCGAGCGACCGGCGGGTGGGGATCAGCCGCAATTTATTCCGCATCTCGACTTGGCACATTTTTTGGCTGTAACGACCGCCAATCTGTCGTTTGCGCTTAAAAGCTGTACACGACGCAAACACGCTTAGCGGCGCGACGAACGCGATGGCCGCGTTACGCGTTAGCCACTTGGTGATTCGCCATCAACTCAAGAGCAGTCACGAGCGCGGAATGGTCGAGCTCGCCCACGCCGTTGGCGGCACAGGTTTGCATGAGTTGCGCCGCGCCGGCCGTCTGCGGCAATGACACCCCCAACTCGCGTGCGCCGGACAATGCCAATCCCAAATCCTTTTGATGCAACTTCATACGAAAGCCGGGGGCAAAGGTGCGCTTAATCATGCGTTCGCCGTGCACTTCAAGAATGCGGCTCGACGCGAATCCACCCATCAGCGCTTGCCGAACTTTGGCCGGATCCGCGCCAGCTTTGCTCGCGAACAGGAGCGCTTCGCCAACGGCGGCGATATTGAGCGCCACGATGATTTGATTCGCGACCTTTGTCGTTTGCCCGTCGCCGACACCGCCGACCAGCGTGATGTTCTTGCCCATCACTTCGAACAGTGGTCGCACGCGCTCGAACACTTCCGGCGCGCCGCCGCACATGATGGTCAGTGTCGCCGCCTTCGCACCGACCTCGCCACCGGAGACCGGCGCATCGATGTAATCGGCGCCGAGCACATTGATCTTCTCCGCGAAGACCTTCGTCGCCATCGGTGAGATCGAGCTCATGTCTACGATCACTTTGCGCTGTCCGTTCGACGAGCTCAGTCCCACAGCAACGCCAGACTCTCCAAACAACACCGCTTCCACGTCCGGCGTATCGGGCACCATGATGAAGACGACATCAGCGCTGCGCGTGACGGCCGCGTTGTCTGCGCGCTCGATTGCGCCCGCGCCCTTCACGCCCTCGGGGATCTTGCGATTCGCGCTGACGTAGACCGTATGGCCTGAGTTGAGAAGATTAAGCGCCATCGGTGCGCCCATAATGCCGAGGCCGATAAATCCGAGTTTCATGTGACTTGCTTTCTGTGCTGCGTCCGGAAGCGAGAGCTCCAGCTCTCAGGGTTGTTGACTAGTACGTGCCGCCGCTCATAGCCGTTGCTTGTTCTGCGGTCCCAGCGCGCATCTTGGCGACGATCTGCTGCGCGCCCGCCGCGATCAGTCGTGCGTCGGAGCTAATCGTGGTGAATTGAAAGCCCTTTGCGATGCGACGCAACGCGGCTTCCGGAGCGCCATTGTGAATTCCCGCGATCACGCCGTGCGCCTTGGCGCGTGCGAGGATGTGATCAATCGCATCGGCGACCTTCGGATCAACGTCATCAAACGTCGGCGTGCACCCCAGTGCGAGCGACAGATCGGACGGACCAATGTAGATGGCGTCGAGGCCCTCGACAGACAGGATTTGGTCGAGGTTATCCAGCGCCTTTGCAGTTTCGATCATTGCGAAGCGAACGACCGTATCGTTGGCGCGCGTCGGGTAGTCCGCGCCACCGTAAAGCAGCGCACGAACTGGGCCGAAACTTCGCGTACCTTTTGGCGCGTAGCTCGTCCACGCAACAAGATTCTGCGCATCCTCGCGCGTGTTCACCATTGGGCAAATGAGCCCGTACGCGCCTGCATCAAGCGACTTCATGAGGATGCCGGGCTCAAGCCAAGGTACACGAACGATGGGCACGGTGTTGGTCGTGGAAATCGCCTGCAGCATCGGGATCATCGCCTGATAGTCGATGACACCGTGTTGAAGATCTATCGTCAGAGTATCCCAGCCTTGGTGCGCCATGGTTTCGGCGGAAAAACTGTTCGGGATTGCCAACCAACCGTTGATGGCAGCGCCGCCTGATTTCCAGATGGAACGGAGTCGGTTTTCTCTCATGGGTGACCTTTGAAGTGACGATTTTTTTTGCGCGCGGTGAATGCGTTTACGCCGCGCGATTGATGGCGTGCGGCTATCGCACCATGCACGGCCGCTTGGGGTCGAATTTCCACCCCGGAATGAGGCACTGCATCGCAACCGCGTCATCGCGCGCGCCCAAGCCATGCTGGAGATACAACTGATGCGCCGCTTCCACGGCGACCATATCAAGCTCTACGCCCAGCCCTGGTTTCTTCGGCACCTCAACATGACCTCCGACGATCTGCAGAGGCTCCTTGGTCAGTCCGTGGCCGTCCTGCCAAATCCAATGCGTGTCAATGGCCGTAACTTTGCCTGGAGCTGCGGCGGCGACGTGCGTAAACATGGCGAGCGATACATCAAAGTGATTATTGGAATGCGAACCCCACGTAAGGCCCCAATCGCGGCAAGTCTGCGCCACGCGTACCGAGCCCGCCATCGTCCAGAAATGCGGATCCGCGAGCGGGATGTCGACACTCTGCAACGAGAGCGAATGCACCAGCTGCCGCCAGTCAGTGGCCACCATGTTGGTAGCCGTGGGTAGCCCGGTCTCACGACGAAATTCGGCCATCACTTCGCGCCCCGAGAATCCCTCTTCCGCTCCACACGGATCTTCAGCATAGGCCACTACACCGCGCATGTCTCGCATCAAGCGCACAGCGTCTTTAAGGAGCCAACCGCCATTCGGGTCAAGCGTCACGCGCGCCTGCGGGAAACGCTCATGCAACGCCGTGACGGCTTCGATTTCTGCTTCGCCCGCAAGCACGCCGCCCTTAAGCTTGAAGTCGTCGAACCCGTAGCGCTCGCGAGCGATTTCCGCTTGCCGAACAATCGACTGGGGTGTCATCGCCTTCTCATTGCGATTCCTGAACCAGGCATTGTCGGAATGCGATTCATCGCGATACGGCAGGTTCGTCTGCGTACGATCGCCGACAAAGAAGAGATATCCAAGCATCTCCACCGAATCGCGTTGCTGACCTTCACCCAAGAGCGCCGCGACTGGGAGATTGAGGTGCTGACCAAGCAAATCCAAAAGCGCGGATTCGACAGCAGTGACCGCGTGGATCGTGGTCCGAAGATCGAATGTCTGCATTCCGCGGCCACCGGAATCGCGATCGGCGAATCGCGTGCGCATGGAGCCGAGCACCGCCTGCACATTGCCGACACTCTGTCCGACAACCAGCGGGGTTGCATCCTCCAACGTCTTGCGAATTTTCTCGCCGCCCGGCACTTCGCCGATGCCGGTGCGGCCGCTGTTATCGGTGACGATGAGAAGATTGCGTGTGAAATACGGGCCATGCGCGCCGCTGAGATTAAGCAGCATGCTGTCCTGCCCAGCGACGGGGATCACGCGCAGTGCGGTAACGGTGGGCGTTGAAGATGTGGTCATTGAAGGGACTACGATGGTGCTTGAAAAGGTGGTGTCGACGTTAGTCGGCAGTTATCTTGCCTACTTCGATCACCTTCTTCCAGCGCGCAAATTCGCTCGCCTGAAACGCTGTGAATTGCTCGGGCGTATTTCCCACGATTTCAAACCCAAGATCAAGCAGCTTTGGCTTCACGGCCGGGTCATTCAAGCCTGCAACCAACGCCTGATGCAGTTTCGCCTTGATGTCTGCTGGCAAACCTTTGGGCGCAGCGAATGCTTGCCAGGAATAGACGGTGACGCCCTTTATTCCTAGCTCTTCCATGGTCGGCACATCGGGCAAAAGCGGCGAGCGTTTTGCGCTGGTGATAGCGAGCGCACGCAACTTTCCGGCCTTGATATTTGGCAGCCCCGTGTTGATGTTCATGAAGGTGGCGTCGACCTGTCCACCCAGCAAATCCGCCATTGCGGGACCGCCGCCCTTGTAGGGTACGTGCACCCCGGACGTGCCTGTTTGTTGCCAAAACAACTCCGCCGTAAGGTGATCGCTGGTGCCGTTGCCCGACGATGCGAAAGTCATTTTGCTTGGGTTCGCCTTGTGAAAGGCGAGCACGTCGGCAAACGACTTGTGCGGCGAATTAGCGGGCACAGCAAGCACGTTTGGAGCTTGCACCGCAACCGTCAAGTACTCGAAGTCTTTGAGCGCATCGTAGCCTGTGTTCTTCATGAGATGCGGACCGATGACGAGCGGGCCGAGGGAAGAAACCAGCAACGTGTAGCCGTCGGGCGCAGAACGTTTCACGGCTGCGACGCCGAGCGTCCCGCCCGCGCCACCCCGATTGTCAACGAGAAACGTCCCACCGAACTTCTCCACGAGCTTCGGCATGAGAGAGCGCGCGATCATGTCAGTCGAGCCGCCAGGCGGGAACGGCACGACCATCGTCACAGGTTTCTCGGGCCACGCCGCGAACGTCGTCGCAGCGAGTCCCATCGAGAGAACGCTAGCCAACGATTTCAAGGAGACTCTTTTCACGTATTTCTTCCTTTGAACATTTTGCGGGTCGCTGCACCATTCGATTTGATCGGCGCAGCCACCGCCGAGAAGGCGCTTGGCTACAGCAAGTACGAACCAAATGGTAGCGGTACCAATTTATTTTTCGAGAATGGTAGCGCTGCCAAAGTTTGCCGTCAAGGGTCGTACAAGTTGCTACCGACGACTCGCTACGTAGTGTCGCGCTCGACGATTGAAAAGCCGACGTCTACGACGCGCTGCTCAACCTCGCGCCCCTCCGCGCGATCAATGAGAAAGCGTGCGGCTCGTCTGCCAATTTCTGCGCCATTAATCCGCACGGTGCTCAGGGCCGGAACCATGTCGGCGAGAAACGGAACATCGCCAAAACCCATGATCGATACGCGACCCGGCACGGAGAGGCCTCGTGCCTTAGCCTCGGTCAGCACACCCAAAGCCAACAGATCCG
>JAGNQL010000109.1 GCA_017989135.1 Burkholderiales bacterium | reverse complement strand
CCCGGCGCTTTAGTGTGCCCAACTTCCTGAGCAATGCCCGCACGTCGGCTCAACAGGCTGAGCACTTCGTCGTCAATGGCGTCGATTTTCTTGCGGAGTTCGTTTAGATCAGCCATGCGTTTAGGGAAAGACAATCGGGGTTCGTTGCGAGCTTATCCGTTCGCCCGAGGCCACGGTAAGAGCGATTCCATCAAACCCTTAGCTATGCTCACGGCGAAGGGTTTTACGTGCGAAGCGCGCTAGCGCGACGCTTCAAATTCTCGCATGGCCGCGACTAGTGCCTCGACGCCAGCCAACGGCATCGCGTTGTAAATCGATGCGCGCATACCGCCGCGCACGCGATGGCCCTTGAGCGACATCAGTCCGCGCGCATCGCAAAATTTCACGAAAGCAGCGTCCGTGTCGGCGTTACCGGTGTCGAACACGACATTCATACGCGAACGATCCGCCTTGGCGACCGGCGCCTTGAAGAGCGAGCTGGCGTCGAGCGCGTCATAAAGCATCGATGATCGCGCCACGGCACGACGCTCCATCTCGGGCAAACCGCCCTGTGCCTTGATCCACTTAAGCGTCAGCGCGGTGGCGTAGATCGAGAACACCGGTGGCGTATTGAACAGCGAACCGTTTGCGGCCATGTGTTTGTAGTGAAACACCGACGGTATATTCTTCGGTGCGCGGTCGAGCAAATCGTCACGCACGATGACGATCGTCGCGCCTGCCGGGCCAATGTTTTTCTGTGCCCCCGCGTAAATCAAACCGCAGGCCGCGACGTCCATTGGGCGCGACAAAAAGTGCGACGACGCGTCGACGACCAGCGGCGAATCTAGCCCCGTCGGCAGCGCGTGAAACTCGTTGCCGTACACCGTCTCGTTTGAGCAAATATACGTATAACTTTTTGCCGCCATCGACTGCCCGGCGGTCGTTTGAGCGGTATTTTCATGGATAGTCGACTTCCAAGCGTTTCTGGCTGGAATGCTTGTGTAGCTGTCGTTCTCGCTAGAAGCTACTAATTCAACCGATCCAAACTTCCCTGCCTCGCCAGCAGCGCTTTTCGACCACCCGCCGGACACCACGTAGCCCGCCGTCTCGCCAGCACGCAGCAAGTTCATCGGCACGGCAGCAAACTGTCCCCATGCGCCGCCCTGCATGAAAATGACTTTGTAGTTCGACGGAATCGCCAGCAATTCGCGCAGATCCGCCTCGGCCTCGCCGATTAGCGCCTCAAACGCCTTACCGCGATGCGACAACTCCATGATGCTCGCGCCCTGCCCGACGCCTTTCCAATGCCACTCAGGCAAATCATCGCGAATTTGCGCGATGACTTCGGGCGGAAGCATCGCGGGACCAGGGGAGAAATTGAATGGGAGTGACATACGGGATGATTCTGTGAACCAAAATTTTTGGCGTCATCCTCGCCGGAGACAGGGATCCAGGCGGTCGCCTCCGTTGAGCATGCTGCCAGTAAAGCGACGCAACCATTCTGGATGCCCGGCTGCGCCGAGCATGACGCCAGCAGAACTAGAGCGTCAAGATCGTGCGCGAGGCAGGCAGTCCCCGCCGACGCACACGCAACTCTTTCGCTTAAATCAAATCCACCTGATCGCCAGGACCATCCGGCACTTCCGGCTCGTCGATACGCTCCAGGCCGGAGAGTTTTTCGCCCTCGCCCAGGTTGATCAGCGTGACGCCCTGTGTAGAACGGCCCGATTCGCGGATTGACTTCACCGTGGTGCGAATCAACACGCCGCCGGTAGTGATCAGCATGATTTCGTCGTCCTTACGAACCAACGTTGCGGCGACCACTTTGCCGTTACGCGTGCTTTGCTGGATGGCGATCATGCCTTTGGTTCCACGGCCGTGGCGGGTGTATTCGATGATTGGCGTGCGTTTGCCGAAACCGTTTTCGGTCGCGGTCAACACTTGCTGTTCTTCGTTTTCAGCAACCAACATCGCGATGATGCGCTGGTCTTTTTCGAGCATCATGCCGCGCACGCCACGGGCGTTGCGGCCCATGCTGCGCACGTCGTTTTCGTCGAAACGAACCGCCTTACCGCTATCGGCGAAGAGCATCACGTCGTGCTTGCCATCGGTCAGCGCCGCGCCAACGAGGTAGTCGCCATCATCGAGATCAACCGCGATGATGCCGGTTTTCTTCGGACGGCTAAAGTCTTCGAGCGAAGTCTTCTTCACGGTGCCCATGCTGGTGCCCATGAAGATGAACTTGTTCGGGTCGAAGTCTTTGGTCGACACGATTGCTGTGATCTTTTCGCGATCTTGCAGCGGGAAGAGATTGATGATCGGCTTGCCGCGCGCGTTGCGGCCGCCTTCTGGTACTTCGTAAACCTTGAGCCAATAAACACGGCCACGGTTCGAGAAGCAGAGGATGTAGTCGTGTGTGTTGGCGATGAAGAGTTTTTCGACGAAATCTTCTTCTTTGGTCGCGGTGGCTTGTTTGCCGCGACCACCGCGCTTCTGCGCGCGATATTCCTCAACCGGCTGCGCTTTGAAGTAGCCGCCGTGGGTGAGCGTGACGACCATGTCCTGCGGCTTGATGAGATCTTCCATTGAAGTCTCTTCCGCGTTGAACACGATTTCAGATTTGCGCTTGTCGCCGAAGTTCTTCTTGATCTCGGCGAGTTCGTCTTGAATGATGACCGTGACGCGCTCTGGCTTAGACAGAATGTCGAGCAAGTCTTGCACGGCGGCAATCACCTCTTTGTACTCGGAAATGACTTTGTCCGACTCCATCGCCGTGAGGCGCTGCAAGCGCATTTCGAGAATTGCTTTGGCTTGAATGTCGGTGAGACGGTACGCCTGCTCTTTTTCTTGCCAGCAGAAATCGGCCGTAACGCCATCGGGGCGCAGGAACTCAACGTTTGCGCGGGCGACCATCTCTTTAACGAGATCGGATTTCCACAGCTTGGAAGTCAGCGCGGTCTGCGCTTCGTCCGGAGTGGCCGACGCTTTGATCAATTCAATGATCGGGTCGACGTTCGCGAGCGCAACGGCGAGACCTTCCAAGATGTGCGCGCGGGCACGCGCTTGGCGCAGTTCAAATTGCGTGCGACGCGTAACGACTTCGCGGCGGTGCAGGATGAACTGCTCCAAGAAGTCTTTTAGATTGAGCAGACGCGGACGCATGTCCACCAACGCAATCATGTTCATACCGAAGCTGTCCTGCAGCTGCGTATTCTTATAGAGGTTGTTCAGGACGATGTCCGGAACCTCGCCGCGCTTTAATTCGATAACGATGCGCATGCCCGATTTGTCGGACTCATCGCGCAGGTCAGAAATGCCTTCGAGGCGCTTGTCGCGAACCAGTTCGCCGATTTTTTGCAACAACGTCGACTTGTTGACCTGATAAGGAATCTCATCAACGATGATCGCTTGGCGATCACTCTTGCCAATCGGCTCAAAGTGCGTGCGAGCGCGCATGACCACTCGGCCACGGCCGGTTCGGTAGCCGTTAACTACGCCTTCAAGACCGTAGATATAGCCGCCGGTTGGGAAATCTGGGGCAGGAACGAGCTCAATCAGCTCGTCGATCGTGATTTCGGGTTTCAGGAGCAGCGCTTGCACCCCGTCGATCACCTCGCCCAAGTTATGCGGCGGAATGTTCGTCGCCATACCCACGGCAATACCGGAGGCACCGTTAACCAGAAGATTCGGAAATTTGGCCGGCAGAACGGTTGGTTCTAGCTCTTTTCCGTCATAGTTAGGCTGGAAATCGACCGTTTCCTTTTCTAGGTCGCCCAACATCTCGGCGGTGAGCTTTTGCAGGCGGCACTCGGTGTAGCGCATGGCAGCGGCGTTGTCGCCGTCGACCGAGCCGAAGTTTCCTTGGCCGTCCACGAGCTGGTAGCGCATCGAAAAGTCTTGCGCCATACGAACGAGCGTGTCGTAAATCGAGGCGTCGCCGTGCGGGTGGAACTTACCCATCACTTCGCCGACCACGCGCGCGCACTTCACATAGGGGCGGTTATGAACGTTATTGGCTTCGTGCATACCGTAGAGCACGCGCCGGTGCACCGGTTTGAGGCCGTCACGAACGTCAGGGAGCGCGCGCCCGACGATCACGCTCATGGCGTAATCGAGGTACGAGGTGCGCATCTCTTGCTCCAGACTGATCGGGAGAGTTTCTTTAGCGAATTGATCCATACGTGGGCAGTCTTGGTCAGTCTGTTACCAGACTGTTTCGGCGAAAAAGGTCAACTTAGCATTTTAAGGGTCTGGCGCCGAATGTTGCACGTTGCGTAACTGCGACAAGTCGGAAACTCTTTGCCGAACAACGCATTAAGTTGACATTGGTGCATTGCACCCCTCAAAAGGGCAGTGTTATATTGCGACAGGAGGGGACTTTGCGCTGCACGCTGACGTTCGAATGTGTGGTTAGTGTGCAATTTGCAAAGTCGCCGTGACATCGTCTCAAGCCTTCAAGGGGTACAAAACCAATGAAACTTCGCTTTATTGCTAGCGCTGTCTCGGGTGCAGTGGTCGCGCTTTCCGCGAGCGTTGTATTCGCGCAAGCCACGCCTGCCAACAGCGGCTACGTTCTTTCCGCCACCGGCGCAGCCAACAACAACGTTGTTCGCAGCGGTCGTTACGGCACCAACAACGCTTCCTGCAACCTGTGCTGGCGCACCGCGTACTGGACGCCCGCCATGGCAATCGCTGAATGCGATCCTGATCTGGTAAAGAAAGCTGCCGCTGCGCCTGCTGCTCCAGCACCAGCTAGCACCGCGAAGCCCGCTGCTCCAGCGCCTGCTGCTCCTGCCGCCGCCGCTAAACCAGCAACGCCTGCCGCTAAGCCGGCCGCTCCATCGGTTCAGAAGATCACGCTTGCTTCCAAAGCACTGTTCGACTTCGACAAAGCCGTTCTGAAGCCTGAAGGCAAAGCCGTTCTTGATCGCGAAATCGTTTCGCGCATTAAAGAAGTGCAAAAGCTTGAACTCGTACTCGTGACTGGTCACACCGACCGTCTGGGCTCACAACAGTACAACCAGAAGCTCTCTGAGCGTCGTGCTGCTGCCGTTGCTGCCTACTTGGCAAGCAAAGGCGTTGCTAAAGACAAGATCGAAACACTCGGCATGGGCAAAACCCAGCCAGTTCCAGGCGTAGTTTGCGAACAGAAGAACCGTAAGGCTCTGATCGCTTGCCTGCAACCGCATCGCCGCGTTGAAGTTGAAGTCAAAGGCGAAATCGTTATCCGTAAGTAATTACGAAACGAGCTTCGCTCCGAAAAACCCCGCTTCGGCGGGGTTTTTCTTTGGTGCGGCGATAACCCTTGTCAGGCGCGACGTGGCGCAAAATAGGGGCCTGCATCGGCTAAATGAATCCAAACTCATTCTCAACATGTCGTTAACGCTCATTTCCGCTCGCTGGTTGATCACGGCTACAACCCACGATTCTCGCGTCAGGACCATCGAACACGCGTCGGTCCTAATCGCGCAAGACGGCCGCATCGTAGAGGTCGGCAGCACCGCAGAGCTGAAACAACGCCTTGATATCACTGAGTGGATCGAACTTCCCAATCATTTACTCGCACCCGGTCTGGTCAATGCGCATTGCCATAGCGCGATGACGCTACTGCGTGGTGCGGCTGACGATTTGCCGCTTGAGCGCTGGCTGCGCGAGCGTATTTGGCCGATGGAGCAAGCGCTGCTCGACGACGCTTTCGTCAACACAGGCACCCGTCTCGCCGCCGCCGAAATGTTGCTAGGCGGTACGACCGCCTGCGTCGACATGTATTTCTACTCAAAGGCTGGCGCACAAGCGTATCTGGCGATGGGACAGCGCGCGATGCTGGCGCTCGGCATCGTCGACTTTCCGACAAGCTACGCTGCAGACGCTGACGCATACATCAGTATTGGCCTCGCCGCGCGCGATGCGTTCATTGACGAACCGCTACTCTCGTTTTGCCTTGCGCCACACGCGCCATACACCGTGAGCGACGCAACGCTCGAAAGTGTGGCCGCCTACGCCAGTGAACTTGGCATTCCAATTCACACGCACTTGCAAGAAACCGCACAAGAAGTCAGCGACGCAACGGCCGCAAGCAACGAGCGCCCCACCGCGCGCCTAGCCCGGCTAGGCCTGCTCGGGCCGGACTTTTTCGCCGCACATTGCGTGCACATGAACGATGAGGACATTCGCGCGATCGCGTTGCACGGTGGCTCGGTCGTGCATTGCCCCTCGTCGAATTTGAAACTTGCCACCGGGCTTGCGCCAGTCGCAAAATTTATGGCAGCAGGCGTTAACGTTGCGCTCGGCACCGACGGAGCGGCCAGTAACAACCGCCTTGATATGTTCGAAGAAATGCGACTAGCCGCCCTCATCGGAAAGGTGCAAGCCAACGATGCTGCCGCCGTTAACGCCGGCGAAGCTTTCACGATGGCCACTCTCGGAGGCGCTCGCGCGATGGGGCTGTCCGCTCAGATTGGCTCGATTGAAACCGGAAAAGCCGCCGACCTCTTGGCCATTTCCCTAGACGCACCGGCAATGAAACCCTTGTTTGATCCCGTTTCGCACTTTGTGTACTCCGCCTCTCGCGCAGATGTGACACACGTTTGGGTACAAGGCCAACCGCGCGTGATTGACCGTGCGTTGGTCGGCCCAGCGGCACATGCGATGGCAGAATTGGAACCGCGCATCACCGCGATTGCAGAACGCGTTAGCGCTTTGCGCCGATAAATGTCAGTTGCCGCGAGTAGCGCATCCTTACCGTAGCATCTCCCTCTTCCGCCCAAATCTTTCTTCATGATCGCCACGCCCGACAACACCACCAACGCCGACCCGGCAGAGCTCGCTAAATTTTCTGCGCTCGCCAGCCAATGGTGGGATCTCAACGGCAAATTTCGTCCACTGCACGACATCAACCCGCTGCGCCTATCGTTAATCGACGAACACGCGCGCGGCATCAAAGGTAAACGCGCCATCGACATTGGTTGCGGCGGGGGCATTGCGTCTGAAGGTTTAGCCCGAATGGGCGCACAGGTCACCGGCATTGACATGGCGGGTAAAGCGCTGGCGGTCGCCAAGCTGCATGCGCTAGAAAGTAATACGGTCGTCGACTACCGTGAGATGACCGCCGAAGCCGCTGCTGAACAATTTGCCGCGACCTTCGACATCGTCACTTGCCTCGAAATGCTTGAGCATGTCCCCGATCCAGCTTCCGTCGTGCGTGCGTGCGCGGCGCTCGCCAAACCCGGAGCCACGCTCGCTTTCAGCACGATCTCCAGAACACCGAAGGCGTACGCCATGGCCGTGCTCGGCGCAGAATACGTGCTCGGACTCTTGCCAAAAGGCACACACGACTACGCAAAATTCATCAAGCCGTCTGAGCTGGTCAACTTCACGCGCGAGGCGGGTCTAGAGCTAGTCGACCTGCGCGGCATGGACTACAGTCCATTCAGCCGACTCGCGAAATGGATTCCCGACACGACGGTGAACTACATCATCATTTGCCGAAAACCGTGACGGCCGGGATCGATCCCGGCATGTCGACGAGCATTGCTAGAATTACGGATATTGGGCGGTTAGCTCAGCGGTAGAGCACTGCCTTCACACGGCAGGGGTCACTGGTTCGATCCCAGTACCGCCCACCAATTAAATCAAGGACTTACGAGAAATCGTCGGTCCTTTTTTTTCGATCAGCGGCGCAGTTTACGGAATGAAAGATTCGAATTGACGCCCCGCAGCGTGATCCGCGTGTTACTTCAAAGCATTCCAACATACAGCTTTTCGCGTTCGACGACTGCTGTAGGGCGGTTTGCGCCAGTTTTCAGCATATATCGACTTGTGAAAAAATATGGCGGAAACGACCGCCTGGCAGTCGCTGCAGCGAAAAAGCTGTAAACGCGCTACGCTGCGCGCGGTAATGCGCCCCACGCCCCGTCGCGCAAAATTTCACTTGGCACGAAGTTGGCTTTGTAGGCCATTTTGCCGCTGCCTTCGATCCAGTATCCGAGATACACGTAGGCCAAGCCTAGCGCGCGCGCTTGCTCAATTTGCCACATGACGCCAAACGTGCCGAAGCTGCCCTTCACGGTGGGATCGTAAAACGTGTAGACCGCCGACAAACCGTCGCTCAGGATATCCACCAGGCTGACCATCACCAGCACGCCGCTCGCATCCCGAAACTCAACGAGCAAGGTGTCAACGTGACTTTGCAGCAGGAAGTGTTGGTATTGCTCGCGGCTGTCGCGATCCATGCCGCCGCCTTGATGACGCAGCTGTTGGTAGCGCAGGTAAAGTGCGTAGTGCTCGGCCCGATATTCGAGCGGCACAATGTTCGCGCTGAGCGAATCGCGGTAGCGCGCCCACGCCCTGCTCTGACTGCGTGTGGGTTTGAACGTGGCGAGCGGCACTCGGAGCGCGGTGCACGCGTTGCAGCCGTCACAATGCGGGCGGTAGACGAATGTTCCGCTGCGGCGAAAACCGATGCGCAAAAGTTCGCCGTAAACGGTGCTGTCAATCAAATGGCTCGGTGTTGCCACCTGCGAGCGCGCAGTGCGGTCGTCGAGGTAACTACATGGGTATGGCGCAGTCGAATAGAACTGGAGCGCTTGCCAGGGAACATTGGCCAGATCATTGAGCTTAGTCATAGGGTCGCGACACGCTACCGATCACTGTTTACTCGGCAATTTGAACAAGGCCCGCGCGCACGTTACGCAACACTTCAGCCTCAAATTGCCATGCTCCCGCACGGGGCGGCGTTGCGGGAGAGTGTACCAACCGATCTAGCTCGACCAGAAACTTCTCGCGAGAAATCGGTGCGGCGCCCATCGATGC
>JAGNQL010000108.1 GCA_017989135.1 Burkholderiales bacterium | reverse complement strand
CTACATGAACGATTGCCAGGGTGGCATTGATCGGTGGAACACCATCATCCGCAAGGCCGGCATCGCGTTCGAATTCAAGCAACCGTACAAAGGATTCAACCGCAAGATCGGCGAATTCGCAGGCACCCGCATCAGCCCCGACGGCAAGATCCTCACCGAAGCCGAATGGCAAGCCAGCTCCCCGCTATGGCTCCCAAACGACGCTGACATGGCGTTCATCAACTCGCTCATGAAGCCTTGTCACGAACCAGGCAAATACGCCAGCTGGATCGCCCCACCACGCGTAGGCATCAACAACCAGCCCGCGGAATTTGAGTACGTAAAAATCGAATAGCGAAGAAATGTTGGCGCGGCATCAGCCGCGCCACCAACCGCGTAGCCTTGAGAAGCGGAGCGCGTCAAGGCCGTTCACGCGCCGATGCGAGCGCGCAGAGGCGATCGCTAGAAATACCCGCGAAGAAACGCAACCGTCTCAGCGGATATGCCGACAATTTTGTTCGTCGCCTGACGATAGAACTTAAAGTTCAACTCCGTCTCGGGCCGACCATCGGTCCAGTCCTTGAACGCCTTCAATTCGTCGCGACCCAGCCGACGCTTCGCGACCGCAGTCCGCCTCACAGTCACACTCACACGCGGCGTCTGTCGTTCGATGCCCGGAATCTTCGGCGTAGCCTCGGCGGCCGTCACAACGCCGCATGCGATCAAGCCGCTGCCGCCTTCGTTTTCACTCGCGAACACGAAGAGCGTATCGCCAACCACGATGCGCTTTCCGCCATACATAGTCTTCTGCGCAGGGAACGACCACGCAGTCGCAGCGGGATCGGCGATGGCGGTTTTAATGGCGTACATGGGTGAGGAATGGATGAGTGGAGCGCGGCCAGACGCCAGAGATACACAACGGCGTTGAGTTGGGCCGCGGCATTGTTTGATTCGTATGCGAGCGGTTCAGGTTGGCCTGCATACTCGATACGCGCCGATTTCAACGCATCAACTCGCTCGTTGGAGCTACGGTACTCAATGATGAAATGAAGGCCTCCAGCGCCGTTCCAGCGAGAGTCCGAGCGAGCGACGGTTCAGGGGTGTCCTTGGATAGCTCGGTACGCAGCATAGATCGGACTACAGATCGAGTCGTTTCGCGCAATCTCGGCGATCTCACAGGTCGCGATCAGGGCAACGAGATTCGAGAGCTCCAACATTTCAATGAGTTCTTCCTCGTCGTAGTTCTGTACGATCTCCGTGGCAGACAGCCTGCGGGTGACGTGCAAGCCACCGGCGTGCGTATAACTGCATAGGCCATTCCATGCCTTCGCCTTTAAGGCGGAAAGGGAGCCACTCTTGTAGAAGTCGTGCTGCTCCAACGCCTCGATCATGTCGCCCGGGCTAGGAGGGCTCACGTCTTTCAAAAACGCGTCGACTGCTTGCTCACTCGCGCTGCGGTGAAGCCATGCCCCTCTCAAGAACGACTCAAGTTGGGGCCGGACCAATGCAGCGGCGGAGCCTCTATGCATTTCCCGTGTGAGCATGGCAATTGAAGCGTGATGCTCGAGCGAAATGTGTAAGCAACCAGCAGCAGCGAGATTCTTGTGAGTTCGATCAACGGACAGATCGTCGACGCTGTCGCCAATTGCTGCGACTAGGTTCTGGGTTCCGGTGAGGATTTCACTAAGAGTCATGTATCGCCTCTAACGTTTGCGTTAACCAGCGCGCAGACGCGGGACGCCTCCGCTCGATCAGCATAATGTACCGTGTCCAGCCGAACGGTCCGAGGTGGGCGGACGCAGCACGTCCGGTTGAACGGTTAGTTAGGCGTCTCCATTGACGGTGAGTAGTCCCCAAGCGACGCCAAGTCGTCGCCTACAGGGTTGGGCGTAACGACACTCAGCTCCACACGCAGCGTCTCGCGTCAAATTTCCGACGCGATGAGCGAGTAACCAACGCGATACACCGCACAAGTAACCTCTCCCGCACCACGCGCAGGCAAGCTTTCGTCCGCGCAAATCTGCGCCGCAAATTCACGCACCGCGTCGCTGTCGTACCCAGTGACTATCAACGCCGAATCGACGCCACGATCCGCGCCGCGAATGCGCTGTTCGTTGGTCATCGCGGCGGCTTGCGCGCCTTGCAGAAAATGCGCGCTGCCCAAGCCCGACATTGACGCAACCTGTGGCAATTTTTCATCCATCAACCACCGCGTGAGCGCCTCCGCCCGGGCTGCAACCGGCGTGAAGCGTACGAGCGCAGCACTGCCGCCCTGCCCAAAGCCAAAGCTCCCAACCACGGTGCAAAGCCCACGATTCATGCCGCGGTAATGCGGCATCATCTTCTGCGTCCATGGCGAGGGGTTGTTCAGCCTTGCCATGTAAGCGTCTGACGCCAAGGTGCCGAGGCTTTCGACTTCGTACAGAACCATGTAGCGCGGCCCGTCGCCATCGGCAATCCAACGCGTGCCACGCTTGAAACCGGGAATCGACAAGCGCTCTGGCAGGTGCTCATGCGTGTGCCAACGATCATGCTCCTCGATAGCGTCGGCTTCGATATCAAACGACAGGAGCATGGCAGCGGAGCCTAGAAGGGGCATGGCGTTTTTCTCAGTTGGGGTGCGTGGCGATTCACGAAGCACCAAGCTTAGCGTCACCGCGGGGCGCCGTTTGCGCGACGGTTCACCAACGCGTCAGTTGCGCGTGCGGCGTCTGAAGTAGCGCAGCCAATGCGTGCGCCACAGAAACAGTGCAATCGCGGTAGACAGCAGGAAGGCGCCGACGTTGATCGCTCGCGCGCCCCGATAAATCCGGTTCTGCAAATCGGTCGTTACCAGCGGGGTACTCTGCTCGTTTGCTGCAACGAGCCAGGTTCCATAGAACCATCCCGGCTCGACGACCCAGACAGTCAATGGCTTCCTCTCGGCGCGTTGCAGGCTCTCGCAGAGCCTTGCCGTATTACTGCAAGCGATTCGCGTTTCATCGCCGCTAGCCGTCACGAGGGACGCGTAGGCTTGTCTTCGCCTGGGCTCGATCCGTTTCGCCGCGACCTCTAGGCGCGTTGCGCCATCGACACTGAGTGTGGACGGCGCGACGAACCAGTCGATCGCGAAAAGAACCGCGAGCAGTGGCACGAGAAAACGCATGGCGGCGCGAAGCAAAACCGGCGACCTAACCGTTCAGTTCAACCGCTAGTTCGCATGCAACGCGTGGCAAATTCTGCGCACGCCATTGACCACACGACAGTCGTTTTCCGCGCGCGCCGCCTGCGTGAAAAAAATTCGTAACGCTAGCTGAGAATGCGGCACGCACACTACGTCACGCCAAATTGATCTTGCCAACGCGCGTAGCGTGCCGCCCGCCTTCGAACGAAGCCGCCAAGAACGCGTCCACGATGTCAATCGCGGTGCCCGCGCCCACGACGCGCGCGCCGATGCACAATACATTGGCGTCGTTGTGCTGGCGAGCCATGCGCGCGCTCAAGGGCTCGCTGCACACGACGGCGCGCACAGCTGCGTGTCGATTGGCCGCGATAGACATCCCGACGCCAGTGCCACACACCAAGATCGCCTGCTCGATTTCCGCGCCCTCGATGGCGCGCCCCACCGCATGCGCAAAGTCTGGGTAGTCACACGAATCACCCGTCGTCGTTCCAAAGTCGCGCACGGCCAAGCCGCGTTTCTCAAGCTCCGTCACCAAGGCACGCTTCAAATCCAAGCCTGCGTGATCGGAGGCTATTCCCAGTGGCTTTGTCATGTTCTGTTCCTGTAAATATTTAGCGCTGGATGATATGCGAACGCTCACAACGGTCGAAATCAGAGAAGGTTTTCTGTAGGCGCGGACTCGGCCGCGCTTGCCGACACCGAGCGACGCCAAGTCGTCGCCTACATTCGTTACATATAGCTTTTTCGTTCCAGCGACTGGCCAGCGGTCGTTTACGTGATATTTTTCTGTATATTGACTTAAAGGAAAAACGGCCTTTAACGACCGCCGGCTGGTCGCGGGAGCACAAAAGCTGTATCGGTGAAACACGTTGCCGCGAGCGACGATTTTCGTAGGGTGCGTTTCAACGCACCTTGTGACCCATCGCGCGAAGCGCTGTTCTGCAATCCGCCTCGCCTCGTAACAATTTGGGTGCAATGAGATTGCACCCTACCCAATTACTCGCCCGCACGCCATGTTCTTTGCGTTTCGAAAAAACGACCGACAACGTCGCGCTCGCGCGTGAAAGGCATTGGCGGCAAACTCGCGCGCAGGATGCGGCCGTAGCCCTTTGTGACTAGGCGGTCGTCGCAGATGGCGAGCACGCCGCGATCGGTTTCGGAACGGATCAAGCGGCCCGCGCCTTGTTTTAGCGAGATGGCGGCTTGGGGGATTTGCCAGTCCATAAACGGGCTGCCGCCCTGCTCTTCGAGGTGCTTCATGCGCGCGGCGAGCACCGGGTCGTCCGGCGGCGCGAACGGAAGTTTGTCGATGACCACGAGCGAAAGCGCGTCGCCCGCAACGTCCACGCCTTCCCAAAAACTCTGCGAACCGATGAGCACCGCGTTGCCCAACTCGCGGAAACGCCGCAGCAGTTCGCCTTTCGGCGCATCGTTTTGCGTGAGCACCGGAAAATCCAAGTCGCGCGCCCTGAGCATCGCGGGCAAGGCCTCGGCGCATTGACGCAGCGCGCGCAAACTGGTGAACAGCAAAAACGCGCGACCGCCCGAGAGCGTGACGAGCTCCAGCGCTTCGTTGATGACGGCCTTCGTGTGTTCCGGCGAATTCGGCGCGGGTAAGTTGCGCGGCACATAGATGCAACCGGCGTTCGCGTAATCGAACGGGCTGGCCCAGCTTTGCGCCTTCGCGTTCTCTAGGCCAAGTTGCCGTGCGAAGAGCGAGAAATCGCCGCCTGCCGAGAGCGTGGCGCTGGTGAAGATCCAGCTTCGCGCCGACGACTCAGTTTCCTTCTTGAAAATTTCCGCGACTGAAAGCGGCGTGGCGTGCAGTTGCCAACCGTTGGCAGACACGTCGGCCCAACGAATCAAGTCCGCGCGCGAATCGTCGCGCCAATCGGACAGCCGCCCAGCGATGCCGTTGGCGCGCGCCAAGAGGCCGGGCATTTCTTCGCTGCGCGATTCGTGTTTTTCGATTTCGTCGGCGAGCGTGCTTACTTCTTCGATGAGTTTGTCGAGCGCATCGACAAACTCGCGGCGTGACAGTGCATCAACGCGCACATGCTTCGCGCTACCGGGCTCAAAGCCAAGCCGGACCGCACGCGCAGCCATTCCCGCCGCTTGTGCGGCTTCGAGAAAGTCGGGCGAATCGCTCGCCTTTCGGCGCTGTTCAAGCTCGGCGTCGCGCGCGAGTTCGGTCACCTGCAGCATGCTGGTCGATTCGCCAAAGAACACGGTGGCGACGTCCGGCGCGCGGTGCGCTTCGTCAATGATGACTGTGTTGCACGCGGGCAGCAGTTCGCCGAGGCCGTCGTCTTTGAGCGAAATATCGGCGAACAACAAATGATGATTCACCACCACGATGTCGGCGGAGAGCGCCTCGCGCCGCGCTTTCATCACGAAGCATTCTTTGTACGAACCACATTCGCTGCCGAGACAGTTTTCGCGTGTCGACGTCACGAGCGGCCAAACGGGCGAACCCTCGGGCACTGTCTCGCAATCGGCGCGGTCGCCAGTCAAGCTGCGCTCGGCAAACGCCGCAACGCGCTGGACGTGCTGGATGTGCTCGCGCGCAGTGAAGCGCCCTTCGGCACGCGTGCGTTCGAGGTGGTAATGACAGACGTAATTGCTGCGTCCCTTCAGGAGCGCGGTTTCGACTGGTAACTTCAGCGCATCACGAACGCGCGGCAAATCGCGATCAAAAAGCTGGTCTTGCAGCGTTTTGGTGCCGGTGGCGATGATCACTTTGCCGCCCGAGAGCAGCGCGGGCACGAGGTACGCGAAGGTTTTTCCGGTGCCGGTGCCGGCTTCGGCGAGCAACTGGCTGTTGTCGGCAATCGCCTCGGCGATGGCGGTGGCTAGCTCGATTTGCTGCGGTCGCGCGCGGAAATTGGGATGAGCCTGCGCCAGCGCGCCTTCAGGGCCAAAAATTCGTTCTAAATCAGGTTTCACTCGATGATTCTATGGGGTGAAGCTCAAACGCCCTGCGATTGACCACTATTCATGGCGCGGCAAACTCCGGGGCGCATAAAATCGAGGGTTCCACTCTAATGACGAAAACACTTCCGTGCTGAAATCGCTTTTCTCGAGTACGCCCAAATGGCAAAGCTCGAACGCCGACGAACGGCTGACCGCTGTAGCAGAACTTGCCGCAGACGACCCTGCCCTCCACACACTCGCCACGACCGACGCTGACGCGCGCGTGCGCATCGCCGCCATTGGCCGCACGATCACCGTGAAGACGCTCAGCGCCACGGTGGTTGACGCCGATGCTGCCGTGAGTGCAGCCGCTGCCGCGCGCTGGGGCGTACTCGCTGCAGGCGACGCACCCACAGCGGATCTGCCGCTCGCCGTTGTTGCGGCCGCAGTGCGCGAGGATTCGTCCGCCGAATGGAAGGCCGCAGCTGCGCGATGCGCCACGCGCGATTTGGGTGCATGGTTAGAAAGCCACGCGATTGTGAGCGTCAAGCTTGAGGCGATCGCTTCGTCTATCGACGTGGCGCTTTTGGAAAAATTGCATCTGCATTGGCGTGATCACGACAAACGCATTGGCAAAGCATGCCACGACCGCGTGGTTGATTTGCAATCGCGCGACAAAGCGGCGCAAGAGGCCGACGTTTTGATGGCGCAGATGCAGAGCTGGGCCGAGGCCGATGAAGTGCCGTTGACCAAGCTCGTCGACACGCAGCGCGCGTGGGCCAAGCTCACGGTTGACGCGGATCACAAAGCGCGTTTCGAGGCGCTGCTCGTCAGTCTGCAACGCAAGATGCAAAACGAAGCCGCGTCGCGTCGTCTGCATGAAGCGCTTGCAATGCAAGTCGCGGGCTTGTCGCTCAAGAGCAAAAGAGCGAGCGAACTCAACACCGAGGAATTGAATGCTTTGGCGCACGACGCCACGGTCGCACAAAGCTCGCCTGTGCTCGACGCGGGCCTTGCGCAGCAGTTGCAACATGTGCATTCGACGATTGCCGGCGAACAGCAATCGCGTGAACGCAATGCTGCGGGCGAGGCGCTGTTGGCGTCGATTCCGCAGCCACCGAAGCGCTTAGAACGTGAGCGCGCCCCCAAGAAACCGCGCGAGCCGAAAGCCGCAGTAGATGCTGCGCCGTTGACTCAGGTTGAAACGTTGCCGACAGCGGAAGCAGTCGTTGCCGCGCCGGAAGCGGTTGCGGCTGAGCCAGCCGTTGATGCTGCGGCAGATGCCGCCGAGCCCGTAGTCGCAGATGCTCCGGTTGTTGCCGATGTTCCTGTCGCCCCAGCGGAAACAGCAGCCGCTGTTGTCGAATCTGCACCTGAGGCTGCGCCCGCAGCGGCTGAGGCAACCGTCGCAACCGATGCAATCGCTGCGGAAGGCGTGGCAGCGCCCGCCGCACCAGCTGCGCCGGTTCAATCGGAAGCCGAGCGTGCTGCTGCAGACAAAGCGATTGCGGATCACGCGAAGGCAGTGGCCGATTACGAAGCGGCGCATGCTGAATGGAAAACGAAATGGAGCGCATGGCTCGCCGGGGCTGACGCCCCAACGCGCGAACGCTTTGAGCGTCGCCTGGCGGCGATGCAAAAACCGGCCGCTGCACCGAAACCTGAGCGCCCCATGGCGGCTCGTGCCGATGACGCCGACTTAGCTGCCGCGAACGATGCGCTCACTAAGCTCGCTGAAATCATCGCGGCGGGCGACGTGCGCGGCTCGCGCAATGCCGCGACCAAGTTGTTCCAACAATTCACCGCGAAGCGTTTCCCGAAACTCGAAGAGCAACGTCTGAACGAGCTCGACGGCGAAGTTAAGCGCTTAGAGAGCTGGCTCAAATGGAGCGACGGGCAAGCGCGCGATGGTTTGATGGCAAAAGCGGAAGCCCTGAAGAATTTGCCGCAGCCGCCGGATGTGCTCGCCAAAGAAATTCGCGCCATTCAAGAAGAATGGAAAGCGCTCGACAAGAAAAACGGCGGCGCACCGAAGCCCAAATGGGACAAGTTCAACGCAGTTTGCAAAGAGGCGTACGCGCCCGCAAAAGCGCATTTCGATGCACTGCGTAAACAGCGCAACGAGAACGCATCGGGCCGCGAAAAAATTATTGAATCGTTGCACGCGCTGGCAGATGAAGCCGCTGCACCATTGGCAGAAGGCCAAGTCCGCGATTGGGTGGATATTGAAAAGCGCAAATCCGCGCTATTCGATCAATGGAAAAAAGGCGGTGGCGTGGCCAACGCCGCGTGGGAAGCGCTCGACAAGAAATTCGACGTTGCGTTGCATAAGCTCGATGCAGGGCTTGACGCTGCACGCGAGCCAGAAATCGCGCGCCGCAAGCGCTTGATTGCCGAAGCCGAAGAGCTGGCAAACGCCACGCCATCGCGCGAAGTCACTGACCGTGCAATCACGGTCCAGCGCCGTTGGGCTGCAGAACGTCCGCAAGGCTTGCCGCATTTGCGTCGCAAAGACGAGCAGAAGTTGTGGGACGAATTCAAGAAACACACCGACGCCGTGTTCAAAGCGCGCGACACTCAGCGCGATCAGATGAAGGCGCAATTCTCCGAAGCCACCAAAGCCCGCTTCGCCGTGATTGACGAAGTCAAAGCGTTGGCCAACAGCGACGATCCTAAAGCGATTGATGCTGGCATCGGCCTCGCGCGTACGCAGTGGCGTAACCTGCCGTTTGTGGACCGTGACAAAGCGCGCGATCTTGATCGCAA
>JAGNQL010000014.1:20495-33518 GCA_017989135.1 Burkholderiales bacterium | reverse complement strand
ATGATGGACGTGGCGCGCCAACTTGCGCAGCATCGCGATCGCGACGGTGCAGTGAAAGTCGCCAGCGTATTCACTGAGCAATTGCCCACCGCTCCTGAGTCGTTCTACGCCTTGTCTGCAGCCAGCACCGGCACCACGAATTCGCGCCTCAATGAGGCGATGCTGGCTATTGAACGCGCACTTTCGCTTCGCCCCAACTGGCCGCAAGCCGTGGCCGTGAAGTCACGATTGTTGCTCGCAAAATTCGCCGCGAGCAAAGGCGTAAGTACCGCTGATCGCGATGCGTCGATCGCGAGCTTGAATGCGGCGCTCACAGCAAATCCAGACGCGCGTGAACTACGCCTTTTGCTTGCGCGAACCCATTTTGACCTCGAACAATTTGCAACGGCGCGAACGCTGTTTTCGGCATTGGCTGAGGACGGAAAAGACGATGCCGAAGAAATGCGCCTTGCCGCGACGCTATCGTCGTATCACGCCAAAGATTTCGATACTGCTGAACGCGAGTTTTCTGAGGCTATCGCCGCCGAACGTGGTGACCCTGGAGCGGTGCGCTACTACTTGGGTCGCATTTCTGAAAATCGCAAACGCTGGTCGGAAGCCGCTGAGCGTTTCGGACAAGTGCCGCGCGGCGAACGCTACTGGGAGTCACAACTTCGCGTTGCTAATGCGTGGGCGCAAGACAAGCGCATGCTGCAAGCAATCAGCCTTTTGCGCGCGCTGCAGCCCGCCAATGCGGTGCAGCGCATCAGCCGCGCACAGGCCGAAGCTTCGCTTTGGCGAGAAGCGGGCGACAACGTGAAAGCGTTCGAGGCGCTGGATGCCGCCATTGCGGCAGATGCAGACGACGCTGATTTGATTTACGAAAGCGCCATGCTCGCCGAGAGAATTGATCGCATTGACGAGGCGGAAAAGCGGCTGCGCCGCGTGATCGCGTTGCAACCTGAGCGTGCACACGCGTACAACGCGCTTGGTTACAGTTTTGCGGATCGCAATATTCGGCTCGACGAAGCAAGAACGCTGATTGAAAAAGCACACCAGCTCGCGCCAGAAGACGCGGCGATTCTCGACAGCATGGGCTGGATTTCTTTCCGACAAGGGCGACTGGCAGACGCAGAAAAATACTTGCGACAAGCGCTTGCAAAATTCGCTGATGGTGAGATTGCTGCGCATTTGGGCGAAGTCGTTTGGGTACAAGGTCGGCATGAGGAAGCGCGCGCGATCTGGCAAACGCAGCTCAAAGCACAACCCGACAGCGACATTCTCAAGAAGACAATGGCGAAGTTTGACAAGTGAGCGGCGGTGTTCTGTTGAAGGCTGCGCGAATTGTCCTTTTGACGTACGCCTCACTTCTGGTAGCTGGCTGCGCCGCTCCACCTACGATTGCTCCGACGAGAGACGTGGTCTCCCAGACGCGCCCAGCGTTGACAGCGTTCACGGTTACCGGCCGCTTTAGCGCGAAGACCGGAAAGGAACAAGCGAGTGGGCAATTTCGTTTTTCACAAACGGCGACGCAGCGCAACCTAAGTATTTTTTCGCCACTCGGCACGCCGTTGGCAGAAATCACGGCAGACGGCACGGGCGCGGTGCTAGCCCTGTCGAACGGCACGACGCAGAGAGCGTCATCCATCGCTGAATTGCTTCGGAACGTTATTGATTTGCCAGTCACGGATGCACAGCTGAGTACGTGGTTACAAGGCCGCCCTTCAGTAACGCTCGTGGCGGGCGCCCGGCATGAGAGCGACGCACTGGGCCGTCTGTCTCGATTCAGCGAGTCCGGCTGGGAGATTTCTGTGTCTGATCGATTCGCTGCGAGTGATGCGAATGGAAACGTCGCGGATGCGCCGCGCCGCATGCGCTGGGCACTCTCTTCCGACCTCGAAACAGAAGTGCGTTGGATTGTGGACGAGTGGAAATCACCATGAACGTTGACGCGACGTTAACGCTGCCCGCGCCGGCCAAACTTAATCTCTTTTTGCACATCACTGGTCGTCGTGACGACGGCTATCACATGCTCGAAAGCGTGTTCGTGCCGATCACATTGGCGGACACCGTAACGCTGACACGCCGCGACGATTGCGAAGTCCGCTTGATTGATCCACCCGATGGATTGACAACGGAAAACGATCTCGCGTGCCGCGCCGCACGCGCTCTGCAATTGGCCACTGATGCGCCCTATGGCGTTGATATTCGCCTCACAAAACGCATTCCGCAAGGCGGCGGGTTAGGTGGTGGTAGTTCGGACGCGGCGACGGTGCTGCTCGGTTTGAATCGGTTGTGGAAACTCAGCCAATCGCGCGCTGCTCTGCAATCAATTGGAGCTGGGCTCGGAGCCGACGTGCCTTTTTTTGTGTTCGGACAACCCGCACTCGCAACCGGCATTGGTGAGCGCCTACTTGCGGCGTCAATGCCTGTTTGCGACTACGTAGTAGCGTTTCCCGGCATTGGGGTCGCAACCGGACCGGTGTTTGGCTCGCCTCTACTGCGGCGAGACACGCACCCGATCACCCAACCCGTTTTCGCAACAAATTTTGGGCGCAACGATCTGCAGCCAGTCGCCGAGCGTATCGAACCGAAAATTTCACAGCTTTGCGCCGATTTCAAAGCGATTGGCTTAACGCCCCGCATGACGGGCTCGGGGGCTTGTGTGTTTGCACCCACTTCGTCGACGGAGGCCGCCGAATCTATCGCAGCGCGATTGTCTGAATGTGGATGGCAGACGTGGGTCGTGCGGTCGATGGCGCGGCATCCGTTGTTTGACTTCGCCTAGGTCGTGCAATGTCGCTAAAAATATTGCTATAATTTCGGGCTTCCTGTGGTGCTGTTAGCAGATCAAAAGTTTGCGCCAGAATCACGAGAAAAGTGTAGGGGAGTCGCCAAGTGGTAAGGCACCGGATTTTGATTCCGGTATGCGTAGGTTCGATCCCTTCCTCCCCTGCCACCTACACTGGAAAGCGGTCTTAGAGCTCACCTCCAAGGCCGCTTTTTTTTCGATATTTCACTTACTCACCTGCAAACGAGCCCGCCATGAGTTTTAACGACATGATGGTCTTTACCGGTAACGCCAACCCGAAGCTTGCGGCTTCTGTGGTCGAGCATCTGGGTATGCGACTGGGCAAAGCTCAGGTCAGCCAGTTCTCCGATGGCGAGGTGAACGTTGAAATTCTCGAAAATGTGCGTGGTCGCGATGTGTTCGTGCTGCAATCGACCTGTGCGCCGACCAACGACAATCTGATGGAATTGGTGATCATGGTCGACGCGCTGAAGCGTGCGTCCGCTGGCCGGATCACCGCAGCGATGCCCTACTTTGGCTACGCCCGCCAAGACCGCCGCCCCCGCTCCGCCCGCGTGGCGATTTCGGCCAAGGTCGTGGCCGATATGCTGGGCGCAGTCGGTGTTGATCGCGTTTTGACGATGGATCTACACGCCGACCAAATTCAGGGTTTTTTCAATATCCCCGTCGACAACATCTACGCCACGCCCATTCTGCTGGCCGACATCTGGAAGCAGAAGTACGAGAACCTGCTCGTGGTGTCGCCGGACGTTGGCGGCGTAGTTCGTGCTCGCGCCGTGGCGAAACGCCTCGACACCGATCTCGCGATCATCGACAAGCGTCGCCCCAAGGCGAACGTGTCGGAAGTGATGAACATCATCGGCGACGTAGCCGGTCGTACGTGCCTCATCATGGACGACATCGTCGACACAGCCAATACGCTGTGTAAGGCCGCGCAAGCACTGAAAGACAACGGCGCCGTGAAAGTCGTTGCGTATTGCACACATGCGGTGCTGTCGGGTGAGGCCGTAAATCGCATCGCTGGAACGGCGCTTGATTCGTTGGTGGTGACCGATACGATTCCGCTCTCGAAAGAAGCCGAACTGCTCGCTAAATCCGGCGGCAAAATTCGCCAAATTTCGAGTGCGCAGCTCATCGCAGAAACGATGCAGCGCATTAGCAACGAAGACAGCGTTTCATCGCTGTTTACCGAATAGTTTTTCGTCATCCGGACGTACGCCGGAATGACAGCAGCGCGGAGCTGCCCACAACTTTTTCCCATTTGCACGAAGTGAATGGGCTTTTGATGATGACGCTGGTCGCGGCGCTTCGTTAAAACTTTTAACCAAACTGGAGTTACAGAAATGGCAACCGAATTCACCGCATTTCCGCGGTCAGCGCTGGGCAGTAGTGCGAGCCGCCGCCTGCGTCTTACGGCAAAAGTACCCGGCATCGTCTATGGTGGCGAAGCGAAACCTGAACTGATCGAGCTCGATCACAATCCACTGTGGCACGGCCTCAAGAAAGAGGACTTCCACAGCTCGATCCTGACCATGACGGTCGGCAACACGAAGAGCCAGGTTCTCCTGCGCGACGTGCAATACCACCCGTTCAAACAGCTGATTCAACACATCGATTTCCAACGCG
Organism: Burkholderiales bacterium; assembly: GCA_017989135.1. Taxonomy (GTDB): domain Bacteria; phylum Pseudomonadota; class Gammaproteobacteria; order Burkholderiales; family Casimicrobiaceae; genus Casimicrobium. The sequence goes on along the minus strand of JAGNQL010000014.1, from coordinate 29,101 downwards.
TTGAAGCGAACAAAAAAATCCACATGAAAGTGCCTGTGCACTTCGTGAATCAAGACGTATCGCCTGCCGTCAAACTCTCCGCCGCCGTGGTCAGCCACGTATTGAACGAAGTTGAAATCAGCTGCTTGCCAAAAGATCTGCCCCGCTTCATCGAAGTGGACCTGATCAATCTGAAAGCTGGCGAATCGATTCACGCTTCGACGATCAAGCTGCCAGAGGGCGTAAGCCTCGTGTTCCATGGCCGTGGCAAGAAAGACGCCGTGTTTGCAACGGCATCCGTTGTTGCAGAAGAAGCCGCTCCTGCTGAAGGTGCAGCAGCACCCGCCGAAGTAGCCGCATCGAAGCAAAAAGCGCCAGCCGCTGCTGCTGCCGCCGCGCCTGCAAAGGCGCCTGCCAAGAAGAAGTAATTCTTCTCAGCGCCAAAAAATGCCCGCCCCGTGCGGGCATTTTTTTGATTTCCTCGCGATATTTTCTGACCACCACCAATGCAGATCAGCCCAGCTACTGCATTGTGCAGCGATCCGTAAGCTGTGAGAAAACTCGAATATTCGACTCGCGAGACACCAATCCGCTCGCGATCGTGGCTTGGTTGACCCAGCCACACCTGCCGCCCACAGCAGTTGCGTGAATTAAGAAGCGAAACTCACTTAATGCCCATCGAGTCGAGGACATCAGCGATGGGGATAAAGAAATTAATGCCTTGACCCGTACCGCCCACCTGCAGAGCAGAAACCGTCATTGCAACGACGTTACCGTCCTTCGTGACGAGCGGGCCACCACTACTGCCTGAACGAACGTTTACATCACTCTGGATGAATGTCTTGCCCGTCTGCGTACGTATGCCACTAACGATGCCCTTTGAAACGGTACCGCCAAGTCGTTCGTTAAGAGGGCTTCCAAGAGCATAAACCTCGTCACCGACAGCCGGTAGTTCACGGGCCATATTGAAGTGACGCGGTAACGATGCAGCGATTTTCACTGCTGCGACGTCGCGAGCAGAGTTGTAAGCAATGACTTCGCCCCGCACCTCGTAGCCCGCACCTAGTTTGACGATCACCGTACTCGATTCGCCTACGACATGATGGTTCGTCAAGACGAGATTTTCTCCAACAACAAAGCCACTGCCGTGTCCACGACCTGCGATGACCGTCACAACGCCGTCGGACCATTCATCAATTTTAGAAGTCAGTTTCTGCGACTTACCAGTCGCCAAAACAATCCCGCTGGCATTTTTAAATACAGTCTCTTTTACGTTTTCTCCGCCTCTGAGAACGATTTCTCTGAATTTCGGGTCTGCCAACAGATTGCGCGCCGCCTGTGAAAAGGCGTTCAAAATGAACGCGTCGCCACCACCCGCGACACTATCTTTTGCTTGGAATGCGCCTTCAGTTGTCACAGTGTGAACGACTGCCCGGTCAAGTTTGGAATAAATCTGCCAATCGACCTTGATGAATGCCTCACCCTTCGACGAATTGAAATTTCCGAAACCAGCCAACGGAAAACACAAATTGGCCTTCAAGTCTTTCACGAGACTAGCCACCAAAATTTCGGATTTCCAACTGGACGGATCCTCAAACAACGCGCTGGTGTCACCGACCGTCTTGAAGGCGAACTTTTCGAGCTCCTCCTTGAAGGCGTCCGTAAACTCCTCGGAATCCAAACTGAGCCGACCGGACTTCCAGTTCAAGTCGCCTTGAGGAACGCAAAGTAACCCGCCTTGAACGGCGCCGACATGTTGTCCTCGCTTCAGTCGCACAACGACTTTGGTCAGTTGTATCGGCTTCGAGTTCATCGATGCCTTGAGGTCAAGCGACTGCACCGGCTTATCTACGACGGGCTTTATCACCGCCGAAGTTCCGCAGCCAGAAAGTGAAGCCACTATTGCAACAAGCCCCAGAGACTTAAGTACGTAAGTAATTTTTTTCATAGCAAAATAGGGTGGGGAGAGACGGACTGGAGCCTCCATTAGACAACACCCGATTGACCATCGGATCACTCAGGGGAGCGGTTAACTGGATTACCCCACAAAACTTATCCGCACAAACCAATGATCGGGAAGCGTGCGGAACGAAATTTGTGCAGCAACTTGCCCCTGAGCGACTGAACCAGACCAACAAGTCTGAGTTAACAACTTTTCTACGCTAGCGACCAGCGGGCTGTGGTTTCAGCGATTAATGGTAAATAGTCGACTCATTGACAAAATCCCACTAAACCGCCGTATAGCTGCCGCTAGCGCAATAAAGCTGTTAACCAACGCCACACACTCGATACACTCAATTCAATGTTTTCACTAAAGGCTCGTAGTTCACCGTGACTTTCCCCAAAGCCCCTATCAAACTCGTCGTCGGTCTCGGCAATCCCGGCCCTGAATACGAGCGCACTCGGCACAACGCGGGCTTTTGGTTGGCTGAGGATGTGGCGCATGAGATTGGCGGCAGCTTCGCGTCGGAGCGCAAATTTAGTGGCGAACTGGCGCGCGGCGTGGGGGCGATGAGCGAAGTGCGAGTCATCAAGCCGCAGACGTTTATGAACCTCTCGGGCAACAGCGTTGCGGCAGTCGCGAAGTTCTATGACATTGCGCCGGAATCGATTTTGGTGGCGCATGATGAACTCGATTTAGCGGCAGGTGAAATCAAGCTCAAGTTCGGTGGCGGCCACGCGGGACACAACGGTTTGCGCGACATTCAAGCCAAGCTCGGTACTGGAAATTACTGGCGTCTGCGCATCGGCATCGGCCATCCGCGCGATTCGCAAAATGCCCATCAACCGGTCGCGGATTGGGTGCTACAACGCCCGCGCCGTGAAGAGCAGGAGGCCATCGAGATCGCGATCGAGCGCGCGTTGGCGCAGTGGAAATTCTTGGCCGCTGGCGACACTGAAAGCGCAACCAAACACTTGCACACCAAACCAAAACCGCCTGCAGCGGACAAGCCTGCCGCGAAGGAAAACGCATGAGCTCGCTCGCCACCGCCGCTGCGCTCTTGGCAGCAGCCGTATTGCTCGTGCCGCTGTTCAAAAAACTTGGTCTCGGCTCGGTGTTGGGTTATTTGGTCGGCGGCGTATTGATCGGGCCGTCGGTCCTTGGCGTCGTGCACGAGCCCGAAGCGATTTTGCAGACCGCAGAATTCGGCGTCACGCTCCTGATGTTCATCATCGGGCTTGAGTTGCAGCGCGAGCGCTTGTGGGCGCTGCGCCGGTCGGTGTTCGGTCTTGGAGCGATGCATTTACTCGTGTGCGGCTCGATCATCGCTGCGCTCGCGTATTGGGCGAACTTGCGCTTGCCCGGCGCCATCATCGTCGGCATTTCGCTAGCGATGACCTCTACCGCGTTTGCCCTACCGGCGCTGGCCGAGCGCGGCGAAGGCAGCAGCCCGCATGGGCAGGAAACGTTCTCAGTTTTGCTGTTTCAAGACTTGAGCGTGATTCCGGTGCTCGCGCTCGTGGGCGTGCTCGGTGTCGCGGGGGCGACCGATGCGTCGGGGCATCAGGCCGTGGCCATTGGCTGGCCCGCGTTGGCAGCAGTTGTCGGCGTGGCTGTACTCGGCCGTCCGTTGTTGTCGCTCATGTTCAAGTACGCATCGAAATTCGGCTCACACGAAATCTTTACGGCGGCAGCGCTGCTCACCACGATTGGTCTTGCGTGGCTAATGACGAAGGTGGGGTTATCCACCACGCTCGGCGCGTTTCTCGCTGGCGTGTTGCTCGCTGATTCGCAATTTCGGCACGAACTTGAGGCGAGCATTGAGCCGTTCGAGTCCTTGTTGCTCGGCCTGTTTTTCATGGCCGTCGGCATGGGCGTGAATCTTGATTTGCTTCGCCGCGCACCGCTGGCGATGCTCGGCCTCGCGCTGGGCATTTTGCTGATCAAAGCCTCCGCGTATTACGTGGCAAGGCGCTTCCTCACCGGTGCGCCAGACCGGTTGGCGCGGCCCACCGCGCTTGCATTGGCGGTCGGTGGAGAGTTCGCGTTCGTGCTGCTCACGGCGGCACAGTCGGCCAAGCTCATCTCCAACGAAGAAGGCGAAGTGATTGCGCTGGCTGTGGCGCTCACGATGGTGCTCGCACCGCTGTTGTGGATCGTGAATGATCGCGTGTTGGTACCGTGGTTTGTGAAGGATGAAGAGCCTGCGCCGTTTGATTTGATCGACGATCCGGGCACGCCGGTGATCATCGCGGGTTTCGGGCGCGTGGGGCAAATCGTTGGCCGCGTTCTGAACATGCGACAAATCCGCTTCACGGCGGTCGACGCAAGCCCGGATCATGTGGATTCGATTCGTCGCTTCGGTAACAAAATTTACTACGGCGACGCCACGCGACTCGACTTGCTGCGCGCCGCGAAAACGGGCGAGGCGAAGTTGTTCGTGGTCTGTGTAGACGACGTTGAAGCGTCGCTGGCGATTGTGGCGATGGTGAAAAAACACTTCCCCGAAGTGAAAATTCTCGCTCGAGCGCGCAACCGTAGTCATTACTTGGAGCTGCGAGATATCGGCATCGAATCGCCCATCCGCGAAACGTTTGCGGGCAGCGTAGACCTCGCGAAATTGGTGTTGGGTGAATTAGACGACGACACAGATCGCGTCGCGAAGACACTCGCGACCTTTGTCGAGCATGATCTACGCATGCTTGACCGCGCGCAGGCCGTGTTCCGTGATGAAGACAAACTCATAGCGCTAGCGAAAAAATCACGCGCTGAGCTTGCAAATATTTTGAATGAAGACGCAGCGGCGGACGGCCGAAGTGATCGGTTGGCGCCGGAGTTGGAATCCAAGAAGACTTAGTCGCTGTCGGCGCACTGTGGGACTGGACTTGCCACGTTTAGGGTCCGCCACCGAGTTATCGCGGGCAAGCCCGCTCCCACACGTTCACGTTCGTTTTGTAAAGGTCAGGAGCTCATCGTGAATCTGTTTCGTTCGCTATCACTGTGCGCGTTATCCGCGCTCCTCGTCACCGGCTGCGCGACGCATTTTGATCTGCAAGGGCATCGCGGTGCGCGCGGACTCGCCCCTGAGAACACGCTCGCCGCGTTTTCAACGGCCCTCGAAGTCGGCGTAACGACGCTTGAGCTCGATGTCGGTATTACGCGAGACGGCGTGATGGTGATCTCGCATGATCGTTATCTCAACGCAGATATTGCACGCGACGCGAATGGCAAACATCTCACGGAGCGCGGACCAACAATTGCGTCGATATCGTTCGCCGAATTGCAGCAATATGATGTGGGCCAGCTCAAGGCCGGCAGCAATTACGCGAAGTCTTTCCCGACTCAAAAGTCGATCAATGGCGAGCGCGTTCCCACCTTGCAATCGCTCTTTGCGCTCGCGGAAAAGCGTGGCGCACGCGATGTGCGTTTCAACATTGAAACGAAAATTTCGCCGAACGCGGCAAGCGAAACACTGGCACCCGAGCCGTTCGTACGTGCATTGATCGCCGAAATTCGCAAAGCAGGATTGACCTCGCGTGCCACGATTCAATCGTTCGACTGGCGCACGCTGCAAATCGCGCAGCGCGAAGCGCCTGAGATCACGACCGTCTATCTCACCAGCCAACAAGGAGCAGGCGACACCGTGCAAGTCGGAAAGCCCGGCGCGTCGCCTTGGCTCGCGGGCTTTGACGTGGATGATCACGGCGGCTCAGCGCCAAAACTCGTGAAGGCGGCGGGCGGCAAGGTGTGGTCACCGAATCACAAAGACGTGACTGAGGCGCTCGTGCGTGAGGGGCAAGCGCTGGGGCTCAAAATAATTCCGTGGACAGTGAACGACGCGCCCGATATGACGCGGCTCATCGACTGGAAAGTAGACGGCATCATCACCGATTATCCGGACCGATTGCGTGCGCTGATGGCGTCGCGTGGGATGGCGTTGCCCGCGAAGTACCCGGCCATCCGGTAGGCGCGGCATTAGCCGCGCTTAACGCTCGAGCTACCCGCCGGTGAGCGCGGCTGATGCCGCGCCTACAACGCGATGCCTGATCCAGCCCCTACTTCATCCGCGCACGAATCGCGGGTAGCAACTTGCCTTCGACATCGGGTTGGCCCAACGCATAGGCAACAAACTTTTCGCCCTCATACAAGCTAAAGCTCGGAAAGCCTTTGATCTTGCCGTCGGTTTCGTTTTTCACGCGCGTCCATAGCCATTTTTGATCCGACGTGAAGTCGTCTTCGACATACGGTGCTGACAACCGAGGCTTTTTCACCACGATGTAGCGCACCGCTTTGCCTTCCGCACTTTTGAGAAATTTCGCTTCACCGCCAGAGCCGAGAATCGAGCCTTCCCACCACGTGCACCAACGGCAATCCTTCGCCGACCAATACACGACCGTGAGCGGCTCGGGGGCGGCGTACACCGCAGTCCCTGCCGTCGCACTCGCAACCAAAGACGCGGCAACGAGCAATCGGGTGACAAAATTCATGCGTTTCATACGAATTGGTGCGCGAAAAACACCGTGGATCAGCCGAGGAGTTTCTTTACGTAGGCAACGTACGCTTTCATCGCGTCGTCGTTGCTAGCGCCCTTTTTCGCGGCCCATGCGTCAAATTTTGCGCGGCCCACCGGGTCCATGATGCCGGGGCGTCGGCCGGCTGCATCGCCCTCTGTGCCTTGCTTGTAGAGCGCGTACAGCTCCAAGAGCGTCGCGTTATCAGGCTTTTCCTTGAGCGTTTTTACGTCCGCCTGTGCTTTTTCGAAATCGTCTTTAAGTGCCATGGTTACTACCTCCTAGTTGTGTAATCCTAACGGCTATTATTGTTCAAGCGCGTCGCCCGCCGCAAGCTGGCGCGCGCAAACACAGCGCGCATAAGGAGGCTATTGTGGCTAAACACAAAATGAGCAGCGTCGACACCGCATGGTTGCGGATGGATTCGACCACCAATTTGATGATGATCGTCGGCGTGATGGTGTTCGACACGCCGATCAATGTTTCACGCCTCAAGACATTGCTTGAAGGCAGATTGCTGGTCTATCCGCGCTTCCGTCAGTACGTGCACGACGACGGTCTCACCGCGCACTGGATTGACGACGACACCTTCGACATGGACGCCCATCTGCGCCGTGTGCGACTGCCGGGTGCCGGCGGCGAACGCGAGCTGCAAGCAATGGTGGCTGACCTTGCGAGCGAACGCCTCGACAAAGGCAAGCCGCTGTGGCAGATGCATCTCGTTGAGAACTACAAGGGCGGCTCCGCGCTGATCACACGCATCCACCACTGCATCGCCGACGGCATTGCGCTGATCGGCGTGTTGCTCAACATGACCGACGAAGACCCAAACGCGCCGGACACGCCGCGCGCCGTGCCGGGCTTGGCAAAGTCAAAAGTCAAAAAGTTTTCGAGTGACGCGCCTGAGCACACAAACATTTTTGCCGCGCTTGGGCCACTCGGCGAGCAGTTGCAAAATCGCTTCGCGCCGGCGCTGCAAGCCCTTGCGCCGATGGCGGGAGCGGCACAGCAAGCGTTCGACCAGCTCGGACCACTCAAGGCACCGCTCGAATCTGCGCTTGAATCGGCGATGGGCGAAGGCGCTCGCATCGGCAATGCGGTCGTGGCCAAGTACAACCGCTGGACAGACGACCCCACCGAGGCTGTTGACACCGCAAAAATGGTGGCGGGATTCGCTCAAGAATTAGCCTATCTCGCGACGATGCCCAACGATTCGCAAACGCGACTCAAAGGCAAAACTGGCACCGTGAAATGCGTGGCGTGGAGTGAGCCGCTCGATTTGACGCGCGTGAAAGATGTGGGCTACGTGCTCGGATGCTCGGTGAACGACGTGCTGCTCGCGTCTGTCGCGGGCGCGATTCGCAGCTACCTTGTGTCAAAGGGCGATTCGGTGGCAGATGAGGCGCTGTTGCGCGCGTTTGTGCCGGTTAATCTGCGTCCGAAAGGCAAGGAATACAAGCTGGGTAACCAGTTTGGACTGGTTGGGCTTGAGCTGCCGATCGGCGAGGCCAATCCGGTGGCGCGCGTGTTCGAAGTTCGACGCCGCATGGCTGCGCTCAAGAGCGGCTACCAAGCGATTGTGAGCATGGCGCTCTTGGGTGTCGTCGGATATTTGCCCAAAGCCGTGCAGCGCCAAGCGCTTGGTTTGCTCTCGGACAAAGGCTCGGCGGTGATGACCAACGTGCCTGGGCCGGCGAAGCCGCTCTACCTTGCTGGCAGCAAGATCGCGCAGAACATGTTCTGGGTGCCGCAGAGTGGCAACGTCGGCGTCGGTGTGTCGATTCTTTCGTACGCCGGTGGTGTGCAGTTTGGCTTAATCACAGACCGCAAGCTCTGCCCCGATCCCGAAGAAATTATCAGCCGCTTTGAGCCTGAATTTAACAAGCTCGTGACGTCGCTCATGTGGCTTGAGAATGGTTACGTGGGCGCCCACGCTCGAGCGTTTGATGCGATGTTGAGCGATGCACCGTCGAGCAGCGCGACGGTAAAAAAAGCGACCAAACCCAAGTCAGCAACGAAGTCACCCACTGCCAAAAAACGCAAAGCAGTGAGCGCGTAAGCGCATGGCCGCGCTCCCGTCGCTGCAACAACTTCGCTATCTCATCGCACTCGATGAGGAGCGACATTTTGGTCGCGCGGCGGACAAAAGTTTCATTACGCAAAGCACGTTGTCG
>JAGNQL010000014.1:0-20395 GCA_017989135.1 Burkholderiales bacterium | reverse complement strand
GTGAGCGCGTAAGCGCATGGCCGCGCTCCCGTCGCTGCAACAACTTCGCTATCTCATCGCACTCGATGAGGAGCGACATTTTGGTCGCGCGGCGGACAAAAGTTTCATTACGCAAAGCACGTTGTCGGCGAGCTTGCGTGACCTCGAAAGCACGTTGGACGTAACGCTGGTTGAACGCGATCGGCGGCACGTCGCATTCACCGCGATTGGCGACGCAGTCGTTGCGCGGGCACGTGACTTGATCTCGCAAGCGAACGACTTGACGGAGCTGTGCGCGTCGTCACGAAACCCGCTCACCGGCACGTTTCGCCTAGGTGTGATCCCCACCATTGCGCCGTTTGCGCTGCCCACATCGCTTGCAACGATCCGCACGCAATTTCCAAAACTCAAACTTTTCTTGCGCGAGGATTTGACCGCAGTCTGTCTTGAGCGATTGCTCGCGAGCGCGCTCGACGCGGCGCTCATCGCACTGCCCTACGACCTGCCAGCGGGCATCGAAACGCTGCCGCTGTTCGACGATGAGTTTCTGTTTGTCACCGCCGACGCTAAGCTTGGCTCCGCGCAATCGCCGCTGCCGATAGAAAAGATCGACTCCGACCAATTGCTGTTGCTAGAAGATGGTCACTGTTTACGCGACCACGCGATCGCCGCGTGCAGCCTGCAATCCCTGCAAACCAATCGAACGCTTTCCGCTACTAGCCTCATCACGCTCACGCACATGGTTGCGAGCGGCCTCGGCCACACGCTGTTGCCAGAGCTTGCGATTGCGGGCGGCGTGCTCTCGGGTTCAAGCCTGTACGCGCGCCGGTTCACGCCGCGCGGCCCATCGCGCACCATCGCGCTCGCGTTCCGTAAAACCAGCGCCCGCCGCGATGAAATCGCAGAGCTAGGAAAGATATTTGCGCAAAGCAAAGGATTCACGGGAACTGCACGCGCTAAGACCGTTCGAAATGCTCGTATCGCGAAACGCGCGTAGCCGAAAGTCATTCAGTGCCAACAATCACGTCCGGTCGTGTCGCTACGACGCAAGTTTCAAGTGAGTTCCACACGCGCCGCGCATTGACCGTTTCGACGCTCAGGCGCACGGTGCTTGCGTCCGCTATCGCCATGTTGATGGCCACAAGCACAACGCTCGCGCAAACCACGCCCGCACCGACGCCCACGCCCACGCCGACGCCTACGAAACCCGCCGATCCGCCCGCGCCGCAAGTTGTCGACAAAGTTGAAATTACTGGCACGCAGAATTACGACGAGCGACGCGAAGACACCGCGACGAAAATCGTCGTCACCTCCGAAGAAATCACCAAGTGTGGCGACACGCAAATTCTCGACGTCATGAAACGCTTGCCCGGCGTGACCGTACAGAACAACGCGATTCGCATGCGCGGACTCGGCAACGGCTACACACAAGTCCTCATCGACGGCGAGCGGCCGCCCCCCGGTTTTTCTATCGACAATCTTTCACCGGAACTCGTTGAACGCATCGAGATCATTCGCGCCGCGACGGCGGAATACAGCACGCAAGCAGTCGCCGGCACGGTGAACATCGTGATGAAGAAGAAGTTCAGCGTGTCGAAGCGCGAGGTGAACGCCGGTTGGTACAGCGGCACGGGGTACACGTCACAGAACCTGAGCTTCAACATCGCGGACAAAGCCGGGACTCTCGCGTATTCGCTCGGCGGCTACAGCGGCCTTGGCACCTTCGGCTACGACGGCACGGGCAGCACGGTGGGTGTCGACAGCAACGGCAAAACAATTCTTGATCGCACTTCGCGCAGCGCAAACGACGGCAACAATCGCTGGGCGGGCCTTTATTCGACGCTCGCGTGGACGCTGCCAGGCGGTGATTCGTTCACGATGAATCCGACGATCAACCTGTATCGCTACGCGTCAAAAAATCATTCGATCACGCAATACCTCCTTGGTGAAACCACGATCTACCCAATTTCCGATGGTCACAACGAGGGCGATGGTTGGAACGTGGGTAACAGCGCGAACTGGATCATCAAAATGAAGACGGGCGCTAAGCTCGACTTGAAAGTCAATTTGAACGTCGGCGGAAGAAACAACGACGCGTACAGCAAGTCGTTTGATTTCGACCAGACACAAACTCTTGAACGCAGCACGCTTGCGCCATCACGCGACAGGCGCGCATCGTTCGTCGGAAAGTATTCGACGCCGATCGTTGAAGGGCATTCACTGCTCGCGGGTTGGGACCTCGGCGCGAATCGATCAACGTCTTCGAATCGCGTCGTTGAGACCAACCTTGCGGCGCCGCCGATAGATACGCTGGAGGATTACACCGCGAACGTGCGCAAGTTCGCGTTCTTCGCGCAAGACGAATGGAATGTCACCCCGAATTGGTCGGTGTACGCCGGTTTTCGTTGGGAAGGCATCGAGACCACGACGAGCGGCGACGGCATCGCGACGACAACGAATCGATCCAGCGTGGCAAGCCCGTTGTTTCAGACTTTGTGGAAATTCCCCGACAAATCCGGCCGACAATTTCGCCTCGCGCTCACGCGCACGTACAAGGCGCCGGAGACCAATAGTCTTGTGCCGCGCATTTCGCGTGTCACCGTCAACACCTCCACGACGCCCGACTACCAGATGGGCAATCCCGCGCTCAAACCCGAACTCGCTACCGGCGTTGACGTGGCGTACGAGCACTTCTTTGCCAAGGGCGCGTCGATGAGCTTGAGCGGCAGCGTGCGCGCGCTAACCGACTACAACACGCGCGGCATTTTTCTTGTCGACGGTCGCTGGATCAACCGGCCGTTTAACAACGGCAACGCCACGTCGAAGAGTATTGAATTCGACGCCAAATTTCCGCTGCAAACGCTCTATCCTGCTGCGCCGCCCATTGATTTTCGGTTCAACATCGCGCGCAATTTTTCGCACGTAGACGAAGTGCCCGGCCCGAACAATCGGCTCGATCAGCAAGTGCCCGTGAGCGGCACGCTCGGGCTGGACTACCGCATGCGCGGCGGCATGGTCACCGCAGGCGCGAGCTACAGTTTCAAGAGCGGTGGCGACGTTCGCCTGACGACGAATCAAATCAACTACGCCACGCCGAAACGCGAACTTGAGATGTACGTGCTCTACAAATACACGCCGAAGTTGCAATTCCGCGCGCGCCTCGCCAACGTGTTGCGCCAAGACACCGTCACCGCGTCGACGTACTTCGACGAAACCGGCAGCACCAAGACCGTGAGCATTCGCCCGACGCAGATGAACATTGGCGCGAGTGTGAAGCTGGATTTTTGAGCGGCTGATCGCGACGCAAACGCGGCGTCGCGTCATTCTTGGCGCAACGCTGCGACGTTCTGACCAACCGCGAACGATTGCTGAGCCTGTCATTCCCGCGAAGGCGGGAATCCCGACCGTCGCAGCGCTGCTTGCCTCGTCTTGTTCGTGACGGAGCGCGTTTTCGGTCTGGGTCCCCGCCTTCGCGGGGACGACACTCCGGTGGTACAGCTTTATACGTCAATCGGCAGCCAGGCGGTCGTTACATGACGTTTCTTACTGTAGTCAACAATTACCAAATATTAGCTACAACGACCGCCCGCCAGTCGCTAAGGCGAAAAAGCTGTTGCATTCAACGAATGGATTCCAATAACGTTCGCTGCGGCCCGTTGTAGGCGCGGACTCGGCCGCGCTTGCCCGTCACGCAGAGCGACGCCAAGTCGTCGCCTACCCGCAATATGAACGGCATCGGCGTTGACCCACATCAAACCCCCACCGCAGTGCGCACTTCGCATCAACCGCATTGCAGTAAAAAGTACAAAACGAAAACGCACATTGAGCGGCGATCCGCGCAAGAGAGACTGCAGTGAATTTTGATATCGTGATTGTCGGCGGCGGGCCCGCCGGGTTGTGTTTCGCGCGGGCGTTGAAAGACACGCCGTTGAAGATCGCCATCGTCGAAACGCAGTCTGCCGAATCGCTCGCCGACCCCGCGTTCGATGGCCGCGAAATCGCGCTAACGCATTTCTCGGAAAAGGTCTTGCGCGAGCTGTGCATTTGGCAACGCTTCGGCGCCAACGACGTCTCCGACCTGCGCGACGCGAAAGTGCTCAACGGTCCGTCGCTGCAAGGCATGAACATCGAGCATCGCCACAGCGACAAAGCCGCGCTGGGGTACCTCATCTCCAACCACCTCATTCGCAAGGCCGCGTTCGCTGCGGTGAAAGATTCGACCAACGTCACGCTGCTCGCCAACGCACAGGTCACCAACGTCGCGACCGATCAAGCGGGCGGCACGGTCACGCTCGCGAGCGGCGAAGTTTTGCACGCTGCGCTCGTCATCGCGGCCGACAGTCGGTTCTCCGCCGCGCGCCGCCAGATGGGCATCTCCGCGCGCATGCACGACTTCGGCAAGGTGATGATGGTGTGCTGCATGGAGCACGACGTGCCGCACGAGCATGTCGCGTGGGAGTGGTTCGACTACGGGCAAACGCTCGCGCTCCTGCCGATGAACGGGAATCGCTCGTCGGTCGTGATCACGTTGCCGCATCAGGACATGCAGCCGCTCTTGACGATGGAGCCCGACGCGTTCAACGCCGCGATGGCCGCGCGCTTCTCGCACCGCTTGGGCGGGATGCGCCTCGTAAGCACGCGCCACGCATACCCCCTCGTCGGGGTGTACGCCGACAAGTTTGTTGGCAATCGTTTTGCGCTCGTGGGCGACGCGGCGGTCGGGATGCATCCGGTCACGGCGCACGGCTTTAACTTCGGACTGCGAAGCGCCAACACGCTCGCGAGCCTCATCATCAAAGCGATCAACAGCGGCGGCGACATCGCCGCGAATTCGCTCCTGCAATCGTACGAGCGCACGCACCGCCGCGCGACGCTGCCGCTCTACGTCGCGACGCACGCCGTCGCCAAACTCTTCACCAGCGAATCAACGCCGAGCCGCATGCTGCGCGACGCCGCGCTCAAGATCGGCGAGCGCGTCACGCCGTTCAAGCGCCTCGTCGCCGCAACGCTCACAGGCGCGCGATGACCGCGCGAGGCGTCGCGCTCGACGAACGTTCGCAAACGTTAGGCGAAGAAATCGCCAACAGCATCAGCCACGGCGTCGGTCTCGTCGCCGCGATCGTCGCGTTCCCGTTTGTCGTCATGGCCGCCGCAGCGCGCGGCAGCACGTCGGGCATCATCGCCGCGAGCATTTTCGCGACGACGATGGTGCTCTTGTATTTGTCGTCCACGATTTTTCACGCGTTGCCCGAAGGCCGCGCCAAGCGCGTCTTTCAAGTGCTCGACCACGCCGCGATTTTCTTGTTGATCGCGGGAACGTACACACCGTTCACGCTCGGCGTCTTGCACGGCGTGTGGGGCTGGACATTGTTCAGCATCGTGTGGAGCGTCGCCGCAGTCGGCATCGTCCTCAAATCCATCGGCGGCGTTCGCTACAACACGATATCGACGTGGGCATACCTCGCGATGGGCTGGGTCGTCGTCATCGCCGCAGAGCGCCTATGGACGCTCATGCCCGCGTGGGGCTTGTTCTGGCTCTTCGCCGGCGGCCTCGCCTACACGCTCGGCGCGGTGTTCTTCCTCTTAGAACGCATCCGCTATTTTCATTTCGCGTGGCACCTATTCGTCGTCGCCGGCACTGCGTGTCATGTGGTGGCGGTTATGGCGTATTCGGGGTGATTGGAGGTCTGAGTCTGGCTTCATTCACCGCATAATTGTGTGAAGTTCCTGCGCGTCACGTCGCCTTGTGCCGCACCAGCTTGACTTGAAGCTCACAACCGACTGCGCTTGCATACCGCTTCAGCGTTGCCAACGACGGAGTGTGTTTGCCGGCGGATTCGAGGCGTGAGATAGCACTCTTCGTCGTCCCCATGCGTTCGGCAACGGTATCTTGGGTCAACCCGGCGCGGGCGCGAGCCTTGAGCATTTGGCCAGCGACTTGATATTCCAGAGCAAGCGCTTCGTATGCTTCGTCGAAGCCTTTTCGGGCGCGAGCTTTCGCAAGCAATGCCTTGTGATCGTGCGGGACGGGTTTGTACTTCAGTTCAGGCATTTTGTAGCTCCTTGAGGCGTTTGCGCGCCAGCTTCAAATCGTTGTCGGGTGTCTGCTGGGTCTTCTTGATGAACGCGTGCAGCACTGTGACGCGTTTCCCCACCATGAAACAGTAGAACGCGCGGCCAATTCCGGCACGACCGCGAGGCCGCAGTTCAAACAGCCCATCGCCGAAGGCGCGGGAGTGGGGTAGGCGAAGACTTGGGCCGTACTCGACCAAAAGCTCCACGAGACGCGCGTAGTCAGCAAGAACATCGACTGGCCACGACTCGATCTCGGCAAGCACGCGCTCATGGAAGTATTCGATCTCGAAAGCCATGCGCAAATGTTAGCAAATGCGCTAACTGCATGCAACGAACGCGTCGAGTGCCGCCTAACTTTGGCGTCGGCTAGGTTCTAGTAAAGACGCCAGCGACGGGAGACATGACAATGCGCGACGGTATTCTCGAAAACATCTTCTCCACCGTCGACGAAACGCGTGATGCGATGGACCGCAAACAGGAGCACCTCGCGATGGGTTGGGTCGTCGTCATCGCCGCAGAGCGCCTGTGGACGCTCATGCCCGCGTGGGGCTTGTTCTGGCTCTTCGCAGGCGGCCTCGCCTACACGCTCGGCGCAGTGTTCTTTCTCTTAGAACGCATCCGCTATTTTCACTTCGCGTGGCACCTATTCGTCGTCGCAGGCACCGCGTGTCATGTGGTGGCGGTTATGGCGTATTCGGGGTGAGTAGGTGTCGTACGCTCAGGGAGCTGAGGCGCAGGATAGCGGCATCAACCCCAGCATAATCCTGCGAATATCGCGTGCGGCCTTCGACGGTGTTCATTTGCGCGGGTTGTAGGCGTGGACTCGGCCGAGCTTCCCCGCGGCACCGAGCGACGCCAAAGTTAACCGGCCGCAATTCGAAACGTTGAGGTCCGAGTTGCCCTCGGGTTGGTACGAGAGGGAAGAATACAGCGTTGAGAACGCGGAGACCGCGCTTTGGAAGTCGGTGGCTTGTCCACTGATGTCGTGTAAACCACGATCTTGAGGTGCCTATTTGCTAGGTGAGTAGTCTTTGATGTTGCGCACAGGCCCATGCCAGCCGACGTATTCAGCCATAACCTTTCTGATCAGCGAAGAGATGTTCTCATCCTCGGCAATTGCTACTTGTCTGATGATTTCGAGCAGCTCCTCAGGAAATTCAAGCTTATGGGTTTTCAGGTGTTGGTTGGCATACTTTGATTTGGGCATTGATCGCTTTCGCTTGAAAACGTTACGAATTGCTATGTCGGCTTTGTGAGAACGCTGACCGAAGAATTAGCCGACTCTGCAAGTCTCGATTGCATTACGCCCAGCGATCGATACGCGCAGAGTTCTGCGCGAGTTAGAACTATTTGCACGTATCTTCCGGCCTTAACAAATTTGCGGCAATGACTTTTTCGTCAAATTCGCTGACTAGCTTCCTTACAACGCGATAAGGGGTCAGACCCCTTTTAATCCTTACTAGTGAGGAATTGCATTGCACTACAGGCAAACGGGAAATTTGCATTGAAGAGACTGAACGCGCTCCCTTATGGACGCCACCTTGGCCCCCACATCGGCCACCTGAGATTTCAGCGACTGCCGAGCGGACTCTGCTGAGCCAACTTGGCTTCTCGCTGTGGCTTCGCGTCTCTGAGCC
The DNA here is from genome assembly GCA_017989135.1 of Burkholderiales bacterium. Lineage (GTDB taxonomy): Bacteria > Pseudomonadota > Gammaproteobacteria > Burkholderiales > Casimicrobiaceae > Casimicrobium. The sequence continues at coordinate 12,704 of JAGNQL010000014.1, read as the reverse complement.
TCAGATACTTTGCCTTTGAAGATAGCAATCTGAGTGCCGAAATAGGCAATTCGTGTACTCACTTCTGTGCATTCGTCGCCGTTGAAGAGGCAGTATCCAACGGCAAGTGCGGTTGGCACAGCAATCGCCGACTTTTGCTCTTGATCGAGATCACTAAAGAGCGCAGCTACACCCGCCGCGCCCGCCGCTGCTGCAGCAGCAGCCAATTTGTGATCCATCGAGTATTTAGCAAGTTCGAGTTTGTTCTTTTCGTATTCTGCATCGTTGGCCTTGATATCCTCTCGTGCTTCTTTGACCTCGATTTCCAGCTTCGAGATGGAGCGATCAACATCCTCGGTTTGACCTCGCAGGCGCTCAAGCTGCGCAGTGGCTGCCTCTAGCTTTTGTTGCTCTGCCCGTCGCTCGTCTTTATGGATGTCACATCCAGTGAGCAGTATGGCCATACACAGAAGTGTTCCAACGGTTTTCAATTTTCCCTCCAAGCTATTTGAGCATCGATCTTCCATCAGTCAGAATTGTGAAGCCGAACGTGCCTCATAGAACACGAGAAAGCAAATTTTCTCAAAATGACGTTGTCGACTTGCTGAAAAACCGCTTTGCACTTGCCGTGCATCTATAAGGGGTCAGGTTCAATTTCGCGCACGTTGAAGTAGGTGCCTGCCGGAGTGTTCGCTGCTCACAGCACATACTTCAATCGAAATTGGTCGTGCGGAGACGCTAGCTTCTGCCACGTGGTCATGTTGGTTCACTATTAGGACCATTGATGCAACGATGAGCGGACGGCCGCTCACAAAATTAGAAAATACCGAGCCGCATCACGGCCAGTCCGATCGACCATCCTGTTGAGCAATGTGGCTATCCTCGGAGCCAAACAAATCCAATGTACGCAAGTAATGCAAGACAAACGAAGGCAAAAAATTCGCCAAGAAAGAAACCGACCACAGCACCACCGATTAAAAACCACGCAGGCGAATACCCAGCGATGATTGCGAAGAATCCAAATGGCTTGAACATAAGCCAAGCACCTAGGAGCATCCCAATTGCCGCAGATCCACACCGTTGCTTCAAATCCTGTTTCTTTTCATATTCACGCATCCTAATTTCGACAAGACTTTCAACACTTGGCGAGGCAGGTAGGGGCGATTGCGTGGAAACCGACTCCGGACAAATCGAAGGTGATGTATCGTGTTTTGAAATCAATGCCTGAAGAATGGCGCATGCATTTTCCGGGTGAGAATCAAATGACCGGAACCTATTAACAACATCCTCTGGCTCGATAACTTGCAGATATGCGCTAACTTTCGAAAGCCAATTCTGATAATTACGATAACCTGAATCATCCTTGGCCATGTACCCTTTGTAATGAGAAGCCTCGCCTATGAACCGTTTTAGTGAATTTACATGCTCTACCGACATTGCATTCCCCCGAAAGTGATGGACGTAAAAATCATTTGCTTAACGTTCGAGCTCAGCCGGCGCTAACGGCGGGACGCCAGGCCCGGGCTGGTGAAAATGTACCGCGTACCGCCAGACCGGGCCTGGAAGCACGATGCGGGGTCAGGCTAATTTTTTCACTCACGGCTCGGAGAAGCGCCCCGCACCATGGCGTTGCCGCAGCGGAGCCTTGATGATACCGAAGCGGCCGTGACCAGTCTTTGCGCGTTGAGGAGTCAGGTTCCTTTTCCCAACTCGGTGGCCCGACTCACTTCCGCCGCTCCAATTTTCCCTTGCGGCGAACGATATTCTTGTAGTCCCATTGAATCTCGCGCGCCTCGGCGAGCCACCTCTGCACCGATTCCGTGTCCACCTGATCGGCTGCTGCGTATCGGGCCTCCGCTGCCTTGAATTTGCCCTCGGGCTTCAGGCCCGGAGACACGAACGACTGACCGCTCCAGAAGAGCAATCGAACGCTGTCCTTCAGCTTGCTGTAGCCGACCACAGGATTGCCGTCTAGAAACCAGACCGGGTGTGCGTGCCACACCTTGTTCTCGGCATCGGGCATCGCGGCGTCAATCTGACTAGCGAGCAGTTCACAGATCAGCCGATCTGTCGGCGACTGCGCTTGGTTGTACTGGATTGTGTCCTGGTGCATGGAAGATCTCTGCAGTGGGGATTGCGATGTGTGACGTTTTGACTTACGGCGCGACGCGATGCGGCGTCAGGTTCTATTTTGGTAAGCCGCGAGCGCAGGCCCATGCGTCGCCCGGCTCACGACGCGTACGCCTGTACATGAAAGCCCTCGACCTCTTCCGGCGGCTGGAAGTACGAGGTCACGTGCCAGTAGTCGGCTTCGGTGAGTTGGCTCGCGCCCTCTGGCATCTCCGTGTTTCTTTTCTGAATCCGCTCCAAGCACAAAGCGTCGGGGGTTTGAAGGTAGTGCATGACGTGATCGGCCTGAGCTTCTTCGAACATAGACCGGAACCAGCTACGCCTGCGCTTCGTGTTCGCCTGGAAGTCCATGACGACGCTTTGGCCCAACGCAAGCAGATCAATGACCAATGGCGTGACGACAGTGTTGAGCTTCTGCGAGAAGCGAATGTAGTCATCAAACACTTTGATCTGGTCGCCGTACAGGCGCGTCAGCCATACGTCTTCCGAAAGCAGGATCGCGCCATTTGCTTCGGCGATTGCCTTCGCCTTCGTGCTCTTGCCGGCACCTGCTTTACCGCAGAAAAAGTGTAGGGTGGCAACTGACATTGTGCTTTTACCCGGCGGAGTTTCGGCGGCGTCTAACGCGAAAATGAACGCGCCACAGACTGAGATTTCATTGCCGCGTTAAACTGATTGCGGCCATTTGATTTGCACTTTGCGGCCATTGGCAAGACAGTCGCGCAGGTACAAGTTAATCAGGCTCTGGTAGGGAACGCCCGCTTCATCGGCCATCCCCTTGAAGTAGTCGACGACATCCTCTGAAAGACGCATGGTCACAGGCTTCTTCAACTTGGATGCGTATGGATTTTTGCGAGACTTCAGCTTGGAAAGATCGTATTCTGCTTTCATGGTTGCCCACCTTGATAAAACGCGCTTTCGCGCTTGGTTGCCTTGCGCGCAGAGATGAGGCGAATGACTGCTCCATGCGCTCGTTCGCAGTGACAGACGATGAGCAACTTTGCCCGCGAACTCATACCAAGCATCAGAAAACGCGCTTCGTCGGATGAGTGATCCTCATCGAAGAATTGAACGCCAAATTCGTCGAAAAATACCGACTTGGCTTCTTCGAACGACACCTGATGTTTTTCGAGATTTGCAGCCGCTTTGGACTCATCCCATTCGAACTCAATCATATGTACATTGTATTTACAATTCGGGACTAGTCAAGCTGCAACGCGCGCCGGTAGTGCATTGCGACCGCGCCGTTGCGGAGCGGCGTTGCAGAAACGAGTTCGAGCCGTCGCGTGCTCGAGAGCCCGCTTTGGTACAGGGTCGGGCCGTGGCCGACGATCCGAGGGTGTACGAGAAACTTGTATTCGTCGATCAGATCCAGCCGGTCAAGCTCGGTCGCGAGCTTGCCGCTGCCGAGGAGCACGCCGTTCGGGGTCGCGTCCTTGAGCTTTTGTACGCTCGTTCGCAGGTCGCCGTCGAGGTGGTGGCTGTTGGCCCACGGGAAGTCTTTTCGCGTCGAGGACACGACGTATTTCGGCTTGGCCTCCAGCTTGACCGCCCACTCGCGCAACGCTGGCGGTGCTTCCACATCGCCGCGCGCGACCGCGGGCCAGAAGCCCTCCATCATCTCGTAGGTGACGCGGCCCCAAAGCATCGCCCCGCCCTCGTCCATGAGGCGCGTGAAGAAGGCGTGCGTCTCATCGTCGGCGATGCCTTCTTGGTGGTCGACGCAGCCGTCTAACGTGACGTTGATGCTGAAGGTTAAGAGTCCCATGGTGTCCTCGGTGTGTCGCCTAACGTGCAAAGGAAGCGTCGCGATGATGCAGCAACTCGGCAATTGAAGACACGACCAGATCGGCTTCGGGGATTTGGTCATTCGGGCCGACCAAGACGGTGCTGAATCCAAGTTGCTTCGCGGGGCGAATGTCGCGTTCGATCGAGTCGCCGATGAACAGCGCGGCGGTGGGGTCAACGTTCATGGCGTGCAGCGCCGCGAGAAACAAGCGCGGAGAAGGCTTCACAACGCCGATGGACGACGAGAACGTCTGGTGCTGGAAAACTTGGGACACGCCGCTTAGCGTAAGCACATCGTGCCACGCTTCCGGCGGTGCCCACACATTGGAGACAAGCGCGAGGCGGTGCGTTGTGGCGAGGGTCTGAAGCGTGTTCGCCGCCCACGAAGGCACCTGGCCGACTTCATGGGCGGCGATCACATTTGCAATGTTTTGCGCATCCCCACCGTGCAGGCCGCAGTGCATCGTGACCGCATCGAGAACGGACGGGAACGACTCGAAGCACGCCGGATCGTCGTAGTCTCGGCGAAGCGCGTCACAGGTTCGCAGCACGCACTCCTGAACTTCATCTGCGCCCAAGCGGTTCCCGCCAATCTGGCGGTACGTGGCGAAGAAGTCTTCACCACTACCCAAGCGATCATGATCGATCATGAAGGTGCCGTTCATATCGAAGAAGAGCGCTTGAAATCGATCGACGAATCGCATGGGGTGGTGGTTGGGAGGTTTAGTGTTTGAGATGAGGCCGCTACGTCACAACTTCTCGTAAGGCGCAATCAGCGCCGAAACAGTCTTGTAAAGCGCCGACCCCAACAGGACACTTGAATCTTCGCGAAGTGCGTACGACACCTCAGGTTCACCATGCTCAACGTAGATCCCGATTGAGTAGCAAAGTGTGCCGGTGGCCCGGTCTCTAGTAATTCCATTCGCCTTTTCAGAACGGTCGCTCCACAGTTGATCGTTGGCTAGGCACTCAGCGGGATATTCGGTGTGAATTCTTTGTGCTTCTGCAAACAAGAGCGCCTGCGCTTCCTCAGGTAGATGGCACTCGTAGCTTCTCATGATGTTTCGGCGCCATGGCATTCCCCTTATCGGATATGTGAGGATGGCGCCGGACCTGCCGTCAGACCCGAGTCCGAACTGGCATCTAGCAAGCATTCTGGCCTCTTCGCCTGGCCGGAAGTAGTAAAGATGACGATTCACTAGCGGCCAAATGTGTTTTATGCAACGCTTTAAAGCATAACTATTACTGGTGCGTTAGAGAATTTGTAGGCGCGGACTTGGCCGCGCTTGGTGCCATTGAGCGACGCCTAGTCGTCGCCTACATCGCTAACGCCTTTATGCCGCTAACGACAGCCTGGTGGTCGTTACAGGCTGTTTTTCGTATTTATCGACTATCTCTACAAATTCCATGCAACGACCACCCGCTGGTCGTTAGCGCTAAAAACCTGTACCCGCATTCACCGTGCCCGTCGTCGCGCGTTGCGGTAGTTTTCAGTAGTTGTGCATTGCAGCATAATGGAGCGATGAACGCTCAATCCGCTCCCTCCGCCGCCCTTCCCGTTGAAGACAAAGACGCGCCGCTCAAGGCCGACACGCGACTGCTGGGGCGATTGCTCGGCGACGTGATTCGCGCGCAGCGTGGCGAGCCGACGTTCGACAAGATCGAGTCGATTCGGCAAGAGTCCGTGCGCTTTCATCGTGAGGGGGCGTCGCATCGTTCGCTCGACGCGATGTTGTCGGACTTGAGCGTGGAAGAGACGCTGGACGTCGTGCGCGCGTTCACGTATTTCTCGCACCTCGCGAACATCGCGGAGGACGTGCATCAAAACCGTCGTCGCCGTCACCACAAGCGCTCCGGTTCTGCGCCACAAGCGGGCTCGTTGGCGGCCGCGTTTTCGCATTTGAAATCGGCGAACATCACCGGCACAGAAATTTGGCATTGCCTCTCGCGCGCGCTCGTGAGCCCGACGCTCACGGCGCACCCGACGGAGATCAAGCGACAAAGCATTCTCGACGCCGAGCGCGCGATTGCGACGGCGCTGACGCTTGACGACGACGATCAAGCCGCGACGCTGCACCGGCAAATTTTGCAGCTGTGGCAAACGGCGATGCTGCGGCTCACGAAGCTGCGTGTGCGCGACGAAATCGACAACGCGCTGAATTACTTCCGCGCGAGTTTTCTGTCGGAAGTGCCGCGCCTCACGAAGAACACGCTCGCTGCGCTCGAAGCGCACGACCGCACGGTGGCGGAGCTTCCGGCGTTTTTGAAGATCGGTATGTGGATCGGTGGCGACCGCGACGGCAATCCGTTTGTGAACGCGGACACGCTCGATTACGTGATCAACACGCAAGCCGAACTCGCGCTGTCACATTACCTCGCGGAGCTTCACGCGCTGGGCGCGGAGCTGGCGATGTCCAGCCGCCTTGTGGACGTGAGCCCGGCGTTGAACGACCTTGCTGAGCGCGCGCACGATGACTCGCGCTTTCGCGTTGACGAGCCGTATCGCCGCGCGATTACGGGGCTGTACAGCCGCCTCGCCGCCACGTATCGAAGCTTCACGGGCCACAGCACCGCACGCGAGCCGCACAACGCGAACGCCGCGCCGTACGCGACGCCGGACGAAATGATTGACGACTTGGACGTGATCGCCGATTCGCTCACGCAGCACGGCTCGCAAGTGATCGCCGATGCGCGCGTGTTGCCGCTCAAGCGAGCGGTGCAGATTTTTGGTTTCCATCTCGCGCCGGTGGACTTGCGGCAGAACTCGACGGTGCACGAATCGGTGGTCGCAGAACTGCTCGCGGGGTGCGGATTGTGCGCCGATTACGCCGCGCTTCCCGAAGACGAAAAGGTTGCGCTTCTGAGTCGCGAGCTTGAAAGCGCGCGCCTCTTGGCAAGCCCGTACATGAAGCTTTCGGAGACCGCGCTCTCGGAGCTTGCGATCTTTCGCAAGGCTGCGGAGGTACACGCGCGCTTCGGACCAGCGGCGCTGCCACGCATGATTATTTCGATGGGAGAATCGCTGTCGGATTTGCTCGAAGTGGCTACGTTGTGTAAAGAGGTCGGGCTCGCGCGCGGCGGCGAAGTGCCGCATCTCGCGGTCGCGATTGCGCCGCTGTTTGAGACGATTGAAGACTTGGAAGCCGCGCCGAAAGTGATGACGGCTGCGTTTGCGCATCCGCTCTATCGCCGTTGGCTCAAAGCGCAAGGCGACGCGCAAGAGATCATGCTGGGCTACAGCGACAGCAACAAGGATGGCGGCTACTTCACGGCGAACTGGGCGCTTTACCGTGCGCAAGCGGCGCTCGTCGAAACTTTTGCGCACCATGGCGTGCGTCTGTGTTTGTTCCACGGTCGCGGCGGCAGCGTCGGTCGTGGTGGCGGCCCAAGCTACGAAGCGATTCGCGCGCAGCCCGCTGGCGCGGTGAACGGCTTCTTGCGCCTCACGGAACAAGGCGAAATTATTTCGAGCAAATACGGCGACCCGGATCTTGCACAGCGCAATCTTGAAACGTTGCTTGCGGCGGTGTTGGAAAGCACGTTGCTGCCGAACGTCATCGGTGACTCGAAACGACAAGCACGGTTCGAAGCGCTCGCCGAACGACTGAGCGGCTACGCGTTCGAATCGTATCGTGCACTGGTGTACGGTGACGACGGCTTCGTCACGTACTTCCGCGAGAGCACACCGATTAAAGAGATTGCAGAGCTCAACATCGGCTCGCGCCCCGCCGCGCGTAAATCGAGCACACGCATCGAAGACCTACGCGCGATTCCTTGGGTGTTTAGCTGGGCACAAGCACGCGTCGCGTTGCCCGGTTGGTATGGCTTTGGTAGCGCGGTGGCAAAATTGCTGGACGAAGAACCGGCGGCGCTTGCGGACTTGCAAGAGATGGCGAAAGACTGGCCGTTCTTCGCGACGGTGCTCTCGAACCTCGGCATGGTGCTCTCGAAAACCGACATGCAAATCGGAGCGGCGTATGCGTCGTTGGTGCAAGACAAAACGATACGTGATCGTGTGTGGAGCGCGATTCACGTCGAGTGGGAACGAACGAAGACCGCGTACGAAACGCTCGTCGGCGCAGCGCCACTTGCCGACAACCCGACGCTGGCGCGATCAATCCGTAATCGCTTCCCTTACCTCGATCCGTTAAATCACTTGCAGATCGAGCTCATCCGCCGCGTGCGCTCAGGCGACACAGAAGAGCGCACGAAGCGCGCGCTGCATTTGTCGATTAACGGGCTAGCGGCGGGGTTGCGCAACACCGGTTAGTGAGACGCAAACGCCGAGCGCCGTCCGGGTAGGCGACGACTTGGCGTCGCTAGATGCCACTAAGCGCGGCCAAGTCCAATGGGATGGACTCCTCCCCCCTCAACGGCATCTAAGTGCCAGACTGGAAGTTTCGCAGAAACTAACCAGCCAAACGAGAGAAGGAGTCCGAGATGAAGATTAGCCGAATTGGGATGGATATTGCAAAGAACGTGTTTCAGCTCCACGGCGTGGATAGCTTTGAGCAGACCGTTCTCAAGAAGAAATTGAAGCGAGCTGACGTACTGGCCTACTTTCGCACGCTGGCGGTCTGCCAGATTGGGATGGAAGCCTGTGGCGGTGCCCACCACTGGGCGCGAACGCTCATCGCCATGGGCCACAGTGTGATCTTGATTGCTCCGCAGTTTGTCAAACCCTACGTCAAGACCAACAAGAACGACGCCGCAGACGCTGAGGCGATTTGTGAAGCGATGAGCCGACCGGGGATGCGCTTTGTGCCGGTCAAGACGGTTGAGCAGCAAGACATACAAGCGCTACACCGGGTTCGAAGCGAGTTGGTGAAACAAAGAACAGCGAAGGGCAACCAAATACGCGGCCTGCTCGCTGAATACGGCCTAGTCGTGCAAAAGCGCATCGAATGCCTGCGTGTGGCATTGCCCGAGTTACTGGAGGATGCCGACAACGGCTTAACTGGCGAGTTTCGCGCGCTGCTCGATGGGCTGCGCCGTGATCTGGTCAAGCTCGACGAGCGAGTCGGCGAGATGGATCGCCAGATTGTGCAGATGTGTCGTGGGAGTGTTTCGGCCAAGCGGCTACAAGAGATACCGGGGATTGGGCCGGTCACTGCCAGTGCACTGATCGCAGCGGTGGGCGACGGTAGTGGCTTCAAACGCGGGCGCGACATGGCAGCCTTTCTGGGTTTGGTGCCACGTCAACACTCCAGCGGCGGCAAAGAGAAGCTGCTGGGCATCAGCAAACGCGGCGACAGCTACCTACGCACGCTCCTGATACACGGTGCGCGCTCGGTGCAGCGAGTCTCGGTCAACAAGACCGACCCGAGCAGTCGCTGGTTAAACGCCCTCAGCCATCGACGGCACAAGAACGTGGCCGCGGTGGCGATGGCCAACAAGACGGCAAGGATCGCCTGGGCTGTGCTCTCCAAAGGGCAGGCGTACCGGGTGCCCGCTCAATACGATGACAGCAAGGGCTCCGTGTTACCCAGCGCAGATTTCGTTGGCCTCTAGCGATAGCGTAGCGCCCTTCTTTTTTAGTCCACCACGATTGCGGAGCAATTGACGTTCATGGCAAACCGGTCGAACCGGCGTCTTCAAAACCTTCGGTAGGCGCTGAGCCTCACCAGCTCGAAAGTCCGATCAGGAGAAGACGCGCAAATAGCCCATGATGGCCAGCGTGAAACAAAGCACGCATCAACACAGGCCGGATATACGTGTGCACTCGTACCCTACGCCAAAAACATCAGTCGCTTGCATACCGGGAGGAGTCCATATACGCGCCTACACGCTACGTTTGCGATACTAGAAGTGAATCACCGTACGGATCGATTTGCCTTCGTGCATAAGGTCGAACGCTTCGTTGATTTGATCTAGTGAACGCGTGTGGGTGACGAATGAGTCGAGATCGATTTCGCCTTTCATCGCCTGCTCCACCATGCCGGGGAGTTGCGTGCGGCCACGCACACCGCCGAACGCTGAGCCGCGCCACACGCGACCAGTGACGAGCTGAAATGGACGCGTGGAAATTTCTTGGCCCGCGCCCGCGACGCCGATGATGATGCTCTCGCCCCAGCCTTTGTGGCAGCACTCCAGCGCGGCGCGCATAACGTGCACATTGCCGATGCATTCGAAGCTAAATTCGACGCCGCCGTCGGTCATCTCAACGATCACGTCCTGAATCGGTTTCGTGCTGTCCTTCGGATTCACGCAATCGGTCGCGCCCATTTGTTTGGCGAGTTCGAATTTGCCGGGGTTGGTGTCGATACCGATGATTCGTCCGGCTTTCGCTTGCTTCGCGCCTTGAATCACGGCGAGACCGATGCCACCTAGGCCGAATACCGCGACGGTGTCGCCTTCTTTCACTTTGGCGGTGTTGTGTACCGCGCCGATGCCCGTAGTCACGCCACAACCGAGAAGGCACACTTTTTCGTGATCGGCGGCGGGGTTGATCTTCGCGAGCGAAATTTCGTTGACAACGGTGTATTCGCTAAACGTCGAGCAGCCCATGTAGTGGTAGATCGGCTTGCCTTGGTACGAGAAGCGCGACGTGCCGTCGGGCATCAATCCTTTGCCTTGCGTGGCGCGCACTTTTTGGCAAAGGTTCGTCTTGCCCGATTTGCAGAATTTGCATTCGCGGCACTCGGCGGTGTAGAGCGGAATCACGTGATCGCCGGGCTTTAGGCTGGTTACGCCTTCGCCGACTTCCACCACGACGCCCGCGCCTTCGTGTCCGAGCACCGACGGGAAGATGCCTTCGGGGTCATCGCCGCTTAACGTGAACGCATCGGTGTGACACACGCCGGTGTGCGAAATCTTGACAAGCACCTCTCCCGCGCGGGGCGGCTCTACATCGATCTCAACAATCTGCAACGGTTTGCCTGCTTCGAACGCTACGGCGGCACGGGATTTCATGGGGATTTCCTCTAAATCATGGGTCTGAGCTTCGATTTTCCATTACGCGACCTAAAGTCGAATGAAAACGATCCGCTGGCGATGAAGTGGGCTTGCACTTGACACATTTCCTTTAGATGTCAATAATCGCCACCTAATACGCTTTTCAGCAAAGGCATCGATCGTGCGCATTCTCTGTATTGGCGGTGGTCCGGCGGGGTTGTACTTTGCGTTGCTGATGAAGCTGCAAAATCCGTCCAATGTGATTCGCGTGGTGGAGCGACACCGGCCGTTTGACACGTTCGGTTGGGGCGTGGTGTTTTCGGATCAAACGCTCGGAAATCTGCAACGCGCAGACGCCGCAACGGCCAAGCAGATCGGCGACGCGTTCAATCATTGGGACGATATCGACGTTCACTACAAGGGCCGCACGGTGCGCTCTGGCGGACACGGTTTCTGTGGCATTGGACGCAAGCGGTTGCTCAATATTCTTCAAGAGCGCTGCATCGCGCTCGGCGTGGAATTGGTGTTTGAGCAAGATGTGGCCGACAACGAAGCGGCGTCCAAGGAATTCAGCGCGGATTTGGTGATCGCTTCCGACGGGCTCAACAGCCGCATTCGCTCGCGCTACGAGACAACGTTTCAGCCCGACGTGGATGTACGTACCTGTCGCTTCGTTTGGTACGGCACGCGAAAGCTCTTCGACGCGTTTACCTTCGCATTCGAGCAAACCGAGCACGGCTGGTTTCAAGCGCATGCTTACCGCTATGACGGCGACACTTCAACGTTTATCGTCGAAACGCCGGAGTCTGTTTGGAAGGCGCATGGCCTGGACAAAATGGAGCAAGCCGAGGCGACTGCATTTTGTGAGCGATTGTTCGCGAAGTATCTTGATGGCAATGCACTCATGACCAACGCCGCGCATTTGCGCGGCTCGGCCAACTGGATTTGCTTTCCGCGTGTGATCTGCAAGCGCTGGGTTCACTGGACGGGCGAAGTGCCGGTAGTGCTCATGGGCGACGCAGCGCACACCGCGCACTTTTCCATCGGCAGCGGCACCAAACTCGCGCTGGAAGACGCCATTGAGTTGGCGCAGGTCTTCGCCGCGCACGGTGCGGCAGATATGCGCAAGACGCTTGACGCGTACGAGGCCGTGCGCTCGGTAGAAGTGCTCAAAATTCAGAACGCAGCGCGCAATTCCACCGAGTGGTTTGAAAACGTGGACCGCTATACCGGTATGCAGATTGAGCAGTTTTCGTATTCGCTGCTCACGCGATCACAGCGCATTAGCCACGAAAATCTGCGCCAACGCGACGCAACGTGGCTCGGCGGGTATGAGCAATGGATGCAAAGCCAAGCGGTGGGGACGAACAACGCTGCTGAACCAAAAGCTTCGCGCCATGCGCCGCCGCCGATGCTGCTGCCGCTGACGACGCGCGGTGTCACGTTGTCAAACCGCGTGATCGTTTCGCCGATGGCGACCTACTCCGCAATCGACGGCGTGCCGCAAGATTTTCATCTTGTGCATTTGGGCGCGCGCGCGCTCGGTGGTGCGGGCCTCGTCATTGCCGAGATGACTTCGCCGACGGCAGAAGGCCGCATCACGCCAGGCTGCCCCGGCTTGTGGAACGATGCGCAGCGCGACGCATGGAAACGCATCGTAGATTTTGTGCATTCGTCATCAAACGCGAAGATCGGCATACAGATTGGGCACAGTGGGCCGAAAGGCTCGACGCAAGTGGGTTGGGAAGGTACCGATGAGCCGCTGCCCGCCAACGACTGGCCTCTCATTGCCGCGAGCGCGGTTGCCTACGGTGCGCAAAACCAAACGCCGCGCGCGATGACAGACGACGATATGCGCGAAACGACTGCACAGTTTGTCGCAGCGACCGTACGCGCGGCCGACGCGGGATTCG
>JAGNQL010000013.1 GCA_017989135.1 Burkholderiales bacterium | reverse complement strand
CCGAAGTCATCGGAAGCGCCGATGGCGAGGTTAGTGATTTTGCCGTTGCCCGAGGCGAAGCCCGGAAACGGCGTAGTGTGCAAACTGCCGGGAATCGGGTCTTGCGCGTGCGCAAATGCTGCGACGGCGCAGCAGACGACTGCGGCGAGGCGCCGTCTTAGTTGGCTCACCGCGCGCGGGGCTTGATGTGGCCGCGCGGTGGGTTCCGTGACGAGGTACTGCGTCTGTGACTTCATGAGTGTCTCCGGTGGTTGCGCTGTACCGAGTGGGTGTGTTGTGTCTTGAGAAACGAGATGTACGGCGAAACATCGCCAAGTCGTAAAAATATTGTCTTGACGCCCGATACGACTTTTATGCCTGACCGACCAGCGGGCGGTCGTTGTAGCGAGATTTTGTCGTTTATTGACTAAGCCGTGAAAGTGGCTGCAACCGCCGCCCAGCTGTCGTTAGCGCTTAAAAGCCATTAACGCACACACGGAAGTGTCCGAGAGGCGAACCGCACCGCCGCAGCAGTGCGTCCGGTTGAATGAATGCTTAGGCATCGGTCGTGCCGAATTCAAAATACGCCGGACTTGAACAGTTGCCCATCGGCCTCCAGCAGACGCCAAGCCGCGCCGTCCGTGTGCAGCGTTCGCCCGGTATCCGGATAGTGGCAAACGTCTTGGTTCACGCGCGTGCCGACGATCACGTACGAGCACGGCTCGCTTGACCGATTGGACACGTGATGTGCGTTCGGCACGCCCGCAGGCCAGCAGGCCGAATCACCCGCGTGCAACACCTGAACATCGGCCCCCTCGGTAACGGTCACCTCACCGGACAGCACGAGCAAGAACTCGTCCTCATTCTCATGCCAGTGATTGTTGGAAGATCGCGCGCCGGGATGCAGCGTCTGCACGTAGGCGCCAAACTGCGAAAGCCCACCCACCTCCGACAACCGCACGGTGTCCGAAACGCCAAAGGACTCGCGCTCGGCCCGTTCGGCTTGCACCAGATTCTTCTTGATGATCATCGTACTTCCCAAGCCACGACATGCGGCATATCGCAAATGTAGCGGCTCGGTCGGGGTGCGCGGCGTGAATGTCGCGGCTGGCTTGTACTCTGCCAGCTGTTCGAGGCGAGCGGCAAGCAAGCTAGGCTGGGTTGCAAAACCAGCATCACTGCAACCCGAGATCCCCCGCTACGGTGCGATAGCCATCCCGCACTGGCTCACCAGAAACGTGCGAATCTCCGGCCACGTTTTGCGTGCTGCGTGCGCCGCAAAGGTGATGCCGTTCAAAACAGTGCTACCCGTCATCCCAAGCGCCACCCGTGTTCCGATCAACATGTCGGTCGTGGCAAATACCTTGCCGTCGCCGTCTAGATCAAACGAACATTGCTTCGCGCCAAATGGGCCGCCGTGGAGGCGGGCGACGCAGAAATCGATGTTGGCACCGTTGGAGCATTGGCCGGCTAACACAATCATGCCGTTTGGCTGTATCGCCACGCTTCGTCCAAGGTCGAGCCCTGTGCCAATCGGCAGGACGACCTTGCCGTTGCCGATGCCAGTGGGGCCATCGAAACTCGTGTCAAGCGAGCCGTCCGGGTTAAGGCGAGCGGCGCAAAAATCGCTCTCGCAGTCCCCCGCGAGTAGTATCTTGCCGTCAGCTTGCAACGCGACAGCGTAAGCGTAGTCATAGCCCGCGCTAACTGGCAACAGAAGCGTACCGTTAGCGCTCGCTCCGCCAAAGGTTGCGTCGAGTGCGCCGTTAGGGTTTAGCCGAGCCACGCAAAAGTCATTCGTGCCGTTCGCAGCGTTTTGACAGCCTCCCACCAATACGATCTTACTGTCGGGTTGTAGTGTGACGGCTCGCACCGAGTCGCTCCCAGTGCCAATTGCAAGCGAGAACTTGCCATTACCGATGCCGCTGGGACCATCAAAGTCCAAGTCAAGAGTGCCATCGGCATTCAACCGCACGACGCAAAAGTCTTGGTTGATGCCATCGCCGCAATCTCCGGCGATTACGATCTTGCCGTCAGCTTGCAGCGCGAGCGCGCGAGCGGATTCGGAAATGTTGCTGCTCGGTAAGAGAAATCGACCGCTGCCATTGCCGTCAGGACCGCTAAAGCTAGTGTCAGGTGTGCCATCGGCGTTCAAGCGGGCGACGCAGAAATTGCTAACGCTGCTGGTCGAACAAGTCCCCGCCAACACGATCTTGCCGTCGGGTTGCAGAGCGATGGCACCCACAACATCATCGTTCGTGCCAATCGGTAACAGGAATTTGCCGTTGCCATTCGGTCCGACAAAGCTCGCATCAAACGACCCGTCGGTGTTAAGCCGCGTGATGCAGAAATCGAAGTCTAAGATGTTGGAGCAACCGCCCCCCAGCACGATTTTGCCGTCGGGCTGTAGAGCGAGTGTGTAGGCGTAGTCATTCTGCACGCCGATAGGCAAGAGAAATTTGCCATTGCCGTTAGTGCCACTCGGTCCATTGAACGTAGCGTCGAGTGTGCCGTCAGCATTGAGGCGGGCGACGCAGAAGTCAACGCGCGTTCCGTCGCGGCAATCGCCTGTTAATACGATCTTGCCATCCGGCTGCAACGCGACTGCGCGGCCACTGTCATGACTGGTCCCGACCGCAAGGTTGCCGATCTTGCCGGTGCCGCCACCAAAACTGAGATCGAAACTCCCCGGAATTGGGTCTTGCGCGTGGGTGAGCGTGGCAGCAACGGCGGCGAGAAACAGCGCACCAAGACCTCGTCGAATCTGGCGCAGCCTGCGCGTCGTGGCGTGGCCTGATGCGACGCTATGAGCATTTGCGTCGGATTGGTGTGTGTGCTTTTTCATGAGGGACTAACGCTTGTTCTACGTCTTAGAGAAATTGTGTGCATTGTGGCGCGAGCTGCCGTTGTGTTGACAGTATCGCGCACGGACTGGATTGGCTTTTGCATGCCAGCGACCGCCAAGCGGTCATTACAGCGCAAGAAATTCATACGTTGACTCTGAGAAGAATGCGCGATGCCGACCGTCCGACGGTCGTTCGCGACGAAAAGTTGCTGTGTGTTCACGGCTAACACCGAGCGCATCAAGGTCTGATTACCATTCCGCACTGACTCACGAGGTACGTGCGAATGTCAGGCCACGTCGTGCGCGTCGCGTGCGGCGCGAACACGATCCCGCTGAGTACAGCGCTGCCCGTCATACCAAGCGCCACGCGGGTGCCGATCAACATGTCCGTGCCCGCCGACACCTTGCCGTCGCCGTCAATGTCAAGCGAACATTGCTTCGCGCCAAACGGTCCGCCGTGGAGGCGGGCGACGCAGAAATCGTTGTTGGTGCCGTTCCCGCATTCACCCGCCACCACGATCTTACCGTCGGGCTGGACTGCTATGGTGGTGCCACGGTCCATGTAAGGGCCAATGGGCAAGAGGAAGCCGCCGTTAGCGGAGCCGCTCGAGCCATCAAAGCTTGTGTCGAGCGACCCGTCAGTGTTGAGGCGAGCTGTGCAAAAGTAGCTTTTGCCGTTCGAGAGACACTCCCCCGCCGACACGATCTTTCCATCGGATTGCAGTGAGATGGCTGTGGCGTACCCGTTGCCCGTACCGATGGGGAGCAGAAACCTGCCGTCGCCATTGCCACTTGGACCACCGAAGCTTGTGTCGAGCGAGCCGTCCGACCTGAGACGGGCAACACAGAAGTGAACGATTCCGTCGCCGCAATATCCCGCAAGCATGATCTTTCCATCGGGTTGCATCGCGATGGCTGTGGCGTACCCGTTGCCCGTACCGATGGGAAGTAGAAACTTGCCGTCGCCTGTGCCGCCCGGGCCTTGAAAGCTTGTGTCTAGTGTCCCGTCAGTACTGAGGCGGGTCAAGCAGAAGTCTGCATTGGTGCTTGCGCCACAATAACCCGCTAGCACGATCTTGCCATCCGGTTGCAGCGCTAGCGCGGTAGCGTAGTCATAACCTGTGCCGACGGACCACAGAAATTTGCCACCGCCATCGCCACTTGGACCAGCGAAGCTCTTGTCGAGCGTGCCGTCAGGTCTGAGTCGGGCGGCGCAGAAGTCTTGATTCGTGCTTCCAGTGCACTGACCGGTCAACAGAATTTTGCCATCGGGCTGCAGCGCGACGGCGGCGGCGACGTCACCGTAAACAGTCATCGGCAAGACGAACCTGCCACCGCCGTTGCCAGCCGGTCCATTGAAGCTGAGGTCGAATGTGCCATCGACGTTGAGGCGGGCTATGCAGAAGTGATAGTTCTCCTCGATGCAATACCCGGCAAGCACGATCTTGCCGTCGGGTTGCAGAACCACCGTGCGTGCACCGCCACCGTTTGCGCTGATGCGCAAAATGAACTTGCCGTTGCCGTTGCCGTCCGGTCCATCAAAGCTCGTGTCGAGAGTGCCATCGTCGTTGAGGCGGGCAACGCAGATGTGGTAGTTCCCATCGAGACACTCACCCGCGAGCACGATTTTGCCGTCGGGTTGAAGCCCGAGTGCGCGGACGGCGTCATTTCCCGTACCGATGGCAAGATTGGCGATCCTGCCCGTGCCACCCCCAAAACTGAGATCCAAACTACCTGGAATCGGGTCTTGCGCTTGCGCGGCTGAGACCGCGACGACACATGTCAGGGCGGAGGCGGCTTGTCGAAAGCGGCAAACCGCGAGGGCGGCGCAGCGTCTCAGTAGGGCAATAGCGTAGCTGCCGGAGCATGGCGCACGTAACTTGGCGAGAGCGGGCTTTGACATAGTTCGTGTTCAGCGAGCGAATGAGGCATTGTGCCGCGAACTGAGCGCGGTCGCGCGATGTGCCTAAACGAAGCGCATGTGGCTTTGCACCTTTTTAGTCTAAACGACCAGCGGGCGGTCGTTGCAGCGCGATTTTGTAGTTTATTGACTAAGCGGTAAAAATCGCTAAAAGCGCCACCCACCGGTCGTTAGCGCTAAAAAGCCATTAACCGTCACGTCAGGCGCTTACCCGACCCAGCGCGTAAAGTCCTCGACCGCCACGCGCGGCGTGTGGAATGTGTTGACGACGGCGCTGGTATCGGCGAAGCCTAGGGACATTCCGCAGACCATGAGTTCGTTGTCGCCTGCGCCGATGATCGGGGCGATGATTTTCGAGAAGCCGTTCCACGCGGCTTGCGGGCAGGTGTGTAGGCCTTGCGCGCGGGCGGCGACCATGACGTTTTCGATGAGCATGCCGCAGTCGACGAGGCTGCCGCGGCCCATCACGCGATCGATGGTGAAGAAGAGGCCGACCGGCGCGTCGAAGAATTTGAAATTGCGCTGATGCTGCGCGTGCATCGCGTCTTTGTCGCCCTTCGTAATGCCGAGCAGACCGTACAAACTCCAGCCGTTTTCGCGGCGGCGATCAATGAACGGGCTCACCCATTTTTCGGGGTAGTAGTCGTAGCTTTCGCTGTACTCACTCGCGAGCGCGGGGTTCGCGCGAATTGCGTCGTGCGCGGCGCAGACTTCGGTGACGATCTGATTGCGTGCTGCGCCTTGCACGACATACACGCGCCACGGCTGTGTATTGGTTCCGCTCGGCGCGCGCGCGGCGACCTTAAGGATGTGCGCTATGGTGTCGCGCGGTACGGGCGTTGGGAGAAACGCGCGCGCCGAGAAGCGGCTCTCGATGGCCGCATCGACGCTGGCGGGGTCTTGAATGACGGTGTTGACTTGATTGACGGTCACGCGGGAATCCTGAGAAGAATGAGACAAGTGGTGTGCATTCCATCATGCCTCGCGCGGGGCGTCATTAGTTTTGCAATCAGAAACGGCACGATGTTCCGGTTGTAGGCGACGACTTGGCGTCGCTCAGCGCAACGAATAAGCTCGGCCGAGTCTGCGCCTACAACTCATGTAAGCCACCAAGCGACGCCAAGTCGTCGCCTACAACACCCGTCGTTTAACTACGGCGCGCGAAACACCGAACGATTGCGGCCCGCGTGCTTGGCTTCGTAGAGCGCCGCGTCAGCACGTTGAAATGCCGCGTCCACCGATTCCTCTGGCAGGATTTCGGTTACGCCGAAGCTCGCGGTGATGTGCACATCCAGCGGCAGCACCATCTTTTCGATATGTCGGCGCAACGACTCGGCGAGGACCTTCGCGTCGGTGCGCTGCATGAAGGCCAGAATCGCAAATTCTTCGCCGCCCCAGCGGTACAGCGTCGCCGCGTCCGGCAGCTGATCGGCGACGGCGTCACCGAATGCTTTCAGAATATGGTCGCCCGCCTGATGTCCGAGCGAGTCGTTGACGCGCTTGAATTCATCAAGGTCGAGCACGATCAAACAATGTGGGCGTGAACCGATGACTCGACTCGCGCTGTCGAGCCGAAACTTCCGGCGGTTCGGCAACGCGGTGAGCGCGTCGGTCATCGATTGCGCTTCCGCCACTTGCAGCCGCGCGAACGTGTCCGACACGCCTCTGCGGTAGCGTTCGAAGATCATTGCCGTGCCGGCCGTGGTGATGGTCATCGCCACGAAATTGATGACCGTATCGGGCAGTATGGGTAGACCAAACGATTGCATGGCGTAGGCGTGAAACGCCAATATCAACGCGATCAAACCGACGACGGCGAGAATGCCGAGCCGCGGTCGGCGGCCAAGCATCAAGCTCGAATAGAGCGCAAGCAACGGCGTCCATAGCGCCATGCGCTGCATGCCTTTCAATGCCGCGGTGTCTCGTTCGACCACGAGCATCCACGCGTACACCGCAACCGCAGCCAGTAAGGCGCACAAGACCATGGTGTCACCGAAGCGCGCCATTCGTCGATTCGCCGACACGCCCGGCAGTAAGGAAGCAACCCAAAGCACAAGCAAAAATGCTGCTGACACGAGCGGCGCGATACGCATGCCGCTGGTCGGTGCCATGATGGCGTCGTCGACGCAGGCGATGATGCCGATGGGCACCAGCAAACGAAACACGTCCACGCGCCAGTGTCTCGCCGACGGCCTGTCGCTGGCGCGTCGGAGCTGCGAGCCGGGTAGGAGGGAGGGGGAGAGCGGACGATTCATATTCACGGGGATTCGTCGCTACGAGCCCGGTTTCGTCGGGCTTACTTACAGCGGAAGGCAAAAGCATATTGTTGCTGTAACCCCTCGTGAATATTCCTAAGATTCGTCTGTAATTACGGGCAAAACCCCCGCCGCGCCGCCGCTAAAACAATCGATACGCCAATGGCATGAGAAACGAAGCCAAAAGCACTTGTAAGCCCAGCGCTAATCCGGCGTACGCGCCCGCGTCTGCATTGACTTGAAGTGCACGAGCGGCACCGATTCCATGCGCCGCCGTGCCGAGTGCGAAGCCGCGTGTTGCGAGGGAATGGATGCCGAGCGCGTCAAACAGATACTTGCCACTCACCGCGCCAACGAGTCCGGTTAGCACAGCAAACACCGCAGCCAACGCCGGAATTCCGCCGATCTTTTCGGCGACACCCATCGCAACAGGTGCCGTCACGGATTTCGGCGCGAGCGACATGATCACTTCCGTCGGCAGCCCAAGCGCGTAGCCGATGCCCACGGCGCTCAACGCTGCGACCGTTCCGCCGAGCAGGGCGGCGAGCAGGATCGCTACTGCGCGTCGACGAACCTCAAATCGTCGCTGCCACAGCGGCCACGCCAACGCGACTACCGCCGGACCAAGCAAGAAGTGGATGAACTGCGCACCCGCAAAGTACGTCGGGTATGGCGTGCCACTCACGGTTAGGAGCGCTGCCAACACCAGCACCGTCCACAACACCGGATTCGCCCACGGCGCTTGATTGAGCCGCAGGTAGACGGTCTGTGCAAGCACGTAGGTCACGATCGTCGCGGTCAGTCCAAAAAGCGGTGTCGCGGAGAGATAAACCCAGAGTTCAACAAAGTTCTGCATCGTTCGCGCTCAGTCTCTGTCAGTAGGTGTGAACGCACGCAGCGCAAGTGCCGTGACTGCGAGGCCAATCCACGTCGCAAGCACGATGACCACCAGCATGCGCACGCCGTACTCGGCGATGAGTCCTGTGTGCACCATTACGCCAACGCCGACTGGCACAAAGAGCAGCGACAGGTGTGTCAGCAGCGCTTCGGCCGCCGCATGAACCGGCGCTTGTACGAACGAAAAGTTGAGCGCTAGCAACAGGATGACCAGTCCGATGACTGGGCCGGGCAATGGCGCATGCGTAAGCCGCGCGATGCCTTCGCCAAGCGACTGCGCGGCAAGGAGCCACGCAAATCCCTTGAGCGAATCCATTGCGTTCGGATGCGCCTAGAAGCCCACCGCGCCACCGTCGCGTCGGCAGTCGCTGCCCGTGATGTAACCGTCTGGCGTTTTCCAGATGATTTGGCCGGAGCCGAAATCCATGTAGCTGTCGGCGTTTTGCTTGAGCTTGTGTCCGCGTGCCGCGAGTGATTCGCGCACGGCTGCGGGCGTCCACGGCTCCAGATCCACTTCCAATCCTTGCTCGGCGCGAAAGCGTGGGCCGTCGAGCGCGGCTTGTGGGTTCTCGTCAAAGTCGATGAGACGAATCGCCGTTTGCATGTGGCCCTGTGGCTGCATGTGGCCACCCATCACGCCGAACGCGCTCTGCGGCTGTCCGTCTTTCATGATGAAGCCCGGAATGATGGTGTGGAACGGACGCTTGCCCCCCTCCACACAGTTCGGATGATCGGGGTTGAGCGAGAAACCATACGCGCGGTTCTGTAGCGAAATGCCGTCAACCACCACGCCCGAACCAAAGCCGTGATAGTTCGATTGAATGAGCGACACCATCATGCCGCTTTCATCAGCGGCGTTGAGATACACCGTGCCGCCGTTGAGCTTGGCGCTCGGCGAAAAATCTTGCGCGCGACTCATGTCGATGAGCTTGGCGCGATCTTTCAGGAATGCACGATCCAACATCTGTTCAGCGGTCACACGCATGTGTGCAGGGTCAGCCACTTGCGCATGCACATCACGGAACGCGAGTTTCATCGCCTCAATCGATAAGTGCCAGTAGTCAGGATGATTCGGTCCGAGCGACTTCAGATCAAAGTCTTCCAGCATTCCGAGCGCCATGAGCGCCGCAATGCCTTGGCCATTCGGCGGAATTTCGCAGACTTCATAACCACGATAGCCAACGCGAATCGGCTCCACCCAATCGGCCACATGCGCGGCCAAATCAATGCCAGTCATTAAGCCGCCGTTGGCTTTCGAGTGCGCCACGATGCGTGACGCAAGCTGTCCGCGGTAAAAGGATTCGCCTTCGCTTTCCGCGATCAAGCGCAGCGCTTCGGCTTGCGCCGGATTGCGGAAAAGTTCACCGGCCAACGGCGCGCGGCCGCGCGGCATGAAATGCTCGGCATAGCCCGGCTGCGTGTGCAGTTCCGGCACGGCGCGCGCCCACTGGCCGGCAATGATCGGCGTCACCATGAAGCCGCGTTCGGCGATGTCAATGGCGGGCGCAAGCAAATCGGCAAATGGCAATTTGCCGTAGCGTTTCGATAGCGCCACCCAGCCAGCGATTGCGCCCGGCACCGACACGCTCATCCAGCCCCGCATCGGCACGGTTTGCATGCCTTTGAACGTGTCCGGCGACCATGCTTGCGGCGAACGGCCCGAGGAGTTCAAGCCGTGCAAAGCTTTGTCTTCAGGACTCCATATCAGCGCAAACAAATCGCTGCCTAGACCGTTGCTGCAAGGCTCGACCACGGTCAGTACCGCCGCTGTCGCGATGATGGCGTCGATGGCATTGCCGCCCGCGCGAATCATCGAAAGCCCGGCTTGCGAGGCCAACGGGTGCGTGGTCGACACCACATTGCGAGTCATCAGTGGCGAGCGGCCACCTTGATAGGGACGGGTGTAGTTAAACGTCATGAGCGGAAATGAGAGTCCCAACGCGCCGGCGTGGGACCCACCCTAAGAAATGAGATTGTTACGGATTATCCAGCGCTGCGTGCGGGAAGGTGGTGCGTTGATTCAAATCCTAGTGAAATCGCCGCGATTAAACAAGCACCTATGGAGCGACTTCGCATGCGCCGGGCGCGCTCCAAGTGAGCGCGATATCACGAGCGTCGTTACGCTCGCAACGTCCAGTGAGACACGAAAATCCTCTCAGGACGGCGCCGTTAGCACCGCGCAACAGGAGCCCCGTTTCTTCTCGTTGGGGTATCCGATTCGCGAGACGATTGGCTTTTTGCTCGCGGTCCTCGTCGGTTGTTCGCCACTCGCACCGCCACGCGTAAGTGCGTGCGGTGCAGCTCAGGCTACTGACAGTGCGTGACTCGCCCAATGTTTGTGTCACGCGAAAAGTGAACTCGTCGACTTCTACGGGCCAGTCGTATTTCCCTGTGTCTAGAAACAGCTGCAACGAGGGTTTTGTTACCGCTCCAGCGCCAGAATCGTCAACGCTTTGTAAACACAGCTTTCGTCCGTCAGCTCCACGACTGGACGCGGCTCGCTTTACTCGCGAAAGAATGGAGGGCTGTTTCACGTCGGTAAATGCGCCCACATAGCGGTGCTCCACCTCAGCGCAGCGCGCAGTGGGCAGCCGGTCGAGCCTAAAGTCGCGATCCTCCGCGCCAATGGGCGTTGGTCTCGTGCTGCGCTCATCTATGCGTGAAGTGAGTTCGGAGAATGAACGTAACGGCCACGCCGCCGCTTGTGCCGTTAACTGCAAACGCTCGCCAACGTGCTCAAGGTGAAAGGCTGTCCGCTCGTCCCCTTGGGTTGCGCTATGTCGGCTAAGACATCCAATGCCCTGCGCCGCATTGCGGCAGTCTGTGTCGCCAGCGATAAGCGCACCCGAGCGAGACTCGACATAGATCTGCGGCACGACTGTGCGGGGCATCGAGTTATCCTCCACCGCTGCCGCGTCTTCCGCCGACCGTTCGAGGTTCTTGCCCCGATCAATGGTGCTGACATAGATCGCACGCACCGACTGCGCTGCGTTTTTTGCAAGATGTGCCTCATCGTAAACGCGCCCCCAGCATGCACCAGTCGTCCTTGGAAACACGTCGTCAATCGTGGCTGCTGGCGTTGGAGCACTAAGCGACACGCCAATAGCAATCACCGCGAATCGCCATGAATCGAGACACGGGAAGTTCATGGCGTTGTCCTCGAAGATGGACTGGGGACCTGCGGT
Organism: Burkholderiales bacterium; assembly: GCA_017989135.1. Classification (GTDB taxonomy): domain Bacteria; phylum Pseudomonadota; class Gammaproteobacteria; order Burkholderiales; family Casimicrobiaceae; genus Casimicrobium. The sequence continues at coordinate 22,566 of JAGNQL010000013.1, read as the reverse complement.
AGCGTGACTTCGAGCGTCATACCGTTGGTTTCACGACGCCACGCAATGGAGGCACCGATGCGGGAGGCGCGGCTTTGCAGCTGCCCAATGCCGTGACCCCGCGCTACCGTGGCGGGATCAAAGCCACAACCGTTGTCGGCTACTTGGATGCACACGCCGTGCTCGGCGCGCTTTAGCGCAAGCGTGACGACGCTAGCCCCGCTGTGTTTGAGGGCATTGCTCAGCGCTTCTTGCACGATGCGCAGCAAATTTAGGGCTGCCGAGGGGTCTAGCGTTGGTAAATCGCCAAGCTCGTCTGCGACATGCCAATCGAGCCGTACGCCTAGCGATTCAAAGCGCGGCGCCATACGAAAGCGCAGGGTCCCGAGCAGTGACAGCGGGTCGCGCTCATGCTCGTCCAACGAGTCAACCGCGATCCGCAATTCATCCATGCAGTCAAGCAGTGTTTCGGTCAGCAACGGATCGTTATGTGCCGCGCTGCGCGACTGCCGCAGAGCCGTAGCCAGATGCATACCTAGGCCGTCATGTAAGTCGCCCATCACGCGCGTGCGCTCCTGCATGCGCGCCTGCTCGCGTTCGGCTTCGCGTAGTTGCGCAAAACTTTGCTCGAGCTGCGCGCGTTGCGCTGCCACCTCGCGTTGCAAAGAAGATGCCAGCTGCCGAGTGCGCTCTTGTGCCTCCATGTAGCGCCGTGCGAGCGTCGCTGTGACCGCCACAAAGAGCGGCAAAGACGCGTATTGCCGCATAAAAATCTCACCTAGCGTCGCGGTTTCTACGCCAATGGCGTAATCGTTCAGCAGTAGCGCCAGATAAACAACCGCGCCGCAGGCCACAGCGATCATGTCGCCCGTTGGTCGTGCGAACGCCAGCCGCACCAACCGAAGCATGCTCCAGATGCTAAAGCCGACTCCGATTGCGGCAAACAGCGCAAAGCCCGCGTTTGCGCGCGCGTAATCAGTAGCAGAAAGGAAGTACAGTGTCGCGAGCGATGCATAGGCCAGCGCGGCACCCTTTAACCAGCGCGGGCCAACGTAGCCAGGCTGATTGTCTTCGGCAAATCGCATGGAGAAAATCGAGAACAGCGCCACAAACCACGCCGAACCGCTCACACACAATTCTGCAAACAGTAGGTCGGGTATTGCCGGATTGGTTACCCAATAATTCAAATTGCGCAACGCCCACACTACAGTTGCTGCGCCGAACCACAAATACGCCGAGTGGGCGCGATCCCGCCAACCAATGAAGAGCACGAAAATCGCAATCGTTAGATTGATGACGATGGTCGCGGCGTTGCCTTCAATTTGCCAAAAGCGGCGCGCTCGCCAAGCTCCGAACAGGTCGTCATGTTCTCCGATCCAAACGGGCGCAAGTCCGCTTCGGTATCCGGGGTGACCGGCGACCAGCACCCAGATTTCGTTGTTCGTTGCATCGCGTCGCACCAAGCTTGGTGCGATTTCAATGAGTTGTGGCGTATAGAAGTGCCGCGATACCGGCCATTGCATTCGACCCGCGCCACCCACCCGCTGTCCGTTAAGCCAGACTTCTGCGTTCATTCCCGCCGCTGGCAAGTACACAGCGGGCCGTGCCCAACGGGTGAGCGCATCGGGGGCGGGTAAACGGTACCAAACGTAGCCCACATAGTCGGGACGCCGCCCATCCCAATTGTCGGGTAACGCAGTGGGCTTCCAGGCACTCTCGATAGGTAAGTTGGTGGGGTACGACGGCCCGGCCTCGGTGGCAAACGCACTCGCAACGACCGATGCCGTTGGCGCGACGACTTCAGATTTAAGGTGGAGGCGTGTCACTGCAATGACGCCACAGACAAAGGCCACGGACGCCGCGAGCGCCCATTTAACCCTTACCATCTCAGTTCGCAGCGCATCCATCAACGAATTTGCGGGCGACCCTGTTCGGCCATGCGTCGGTTGTATTCATAAAGCGCTTCCGCACGCGAGTTGACTGACAGCTTCTCGTAGATGTGACGAACGTGTGTGCGCACCGTGTTGGTGGTGATTTTCAACGCATCTGCCACTTCGACATAGCTGAATCCTTTGCCGATACCCGTGAGTACATCCCGCTCCCGATCCGACAGAAAATTGCGTTCGCCGGATGACGGTGCGTTGCCGGCACCTAACGGTACGCCGTCGTGTGCCACGGACATGTTTGGCATCTGTGCCTCGCGTGTGCGTCGTATGAGTGTTCGCGCAATACGCGGTGACAGCGGAGAGCCGCCGCTGCGTAGACAACGCAGATGTTCGCGAATCGATTCGATGCTGCCGTCCTTGAGCAAATACCCGCCCGCTCCGGCATCAATGGCAGAGAGTACGTTGTTTTCGTCGCCGAAAATGGAGAGAACCAGCACCTCGCGGCCTGGCGTGCGGCAAGCTTCTCGGATCACGTCAAGCCCGCTACCGTCGGGCAGGCCTAGGTCTGTAAGCACTACGTCGGCTGGCTTTCCGCTGCGTAACCACTCCAGCGCTTCGCTGACAGTGCCGCAGGCGTGCGCGAGCTGCGGCTCGCCTGTGGCGGTGAGCAGCGAGACGAGCCACTCTCTGGTCGGCACGTCGTCTTCAACGAGTAAGACTTGATCCATCGTGCCCGTCAGTTTAAGCGTGTTCACTACGGCCGGGGGTCGCATGGTTATGCGATGTCGACTGGAATCGATCGGGGCTACGCTTGCAATAGGTTCAGCTTTGCGGTACTTGCTTTTTCGCTACGATCGTCACGATGACGCCAAAGAAAGTTACAACTCATTACACATTGCAAAGCCATCGGATGGCGTGAAGATTACAGATACCTCGTCTTTGCTAGAACACGGACATTTAACCCACCGTTTATTCTCAACACAACACAAGGAGCATCACATGAAAATTACTACTGCGCTAGCAGCACTTGTCCTCGGCGTTACCGCGATGACCGCGTCAACGGTTGCGTCCGCACAGGCAACACCGAATATCAACCAAACGCAGGCCAACCAGTCCGCGCGCATCGCCAAGGGCGAAGCGACAGGCCAGCTCTCCAAGCGCGAGGCCGCGCGTCTGAAGGCGGGCCAAGCCAAAGTAGCTGGAATGAAAGTTGCTGCGAAAGCCGACGGCAAAGTGACGCGCGCAGAGCGCACGGCAATTAAACGCGAGCAAAATCAACAAAGCCGCCGCATCGCCCGCCAAAAGCACGACGGCAATCGTAAATAGTCGCTCGGCTTGATGTGCCCGTGAGAACGCGTAGCGTTCTCACGGCGCGCACTCCAGACGTCACGGCGTCATCGTTCGTCTCGCTTTTGCTCAGAGATCCTCACGAACGGTGACGCCCTCACTTTTGGGGTTGACGCCCGTTACTGTGCCTCCCACCACCATTGTTTGTATGCCGACGCTTCTACGCACGATTTGCGCCACGCTTAGCCTGAGCGCGCTTGCCCTCGCCGAGTTTCCTTCGCCCGCTTGGGCGGGGGCGTCCAACCTCAAATCCGGTGCCTATGGCGCCGAACTCAAGTTGGCCGTTGCACCGCTTGATAAGGGTCGAGTTACGGGTTACTTTGTGACCCTCGATAAGACCTGTCGCTTGTACTTCCACGGTCTCCCCAAGGGTGAGATTTTTCAGATCGCCGTGGCTAACGCCGCAGACGCCAATTTCGCGAGTTACGGCGAACTCCTGCTGACCTACGACGGCGACACGCCAATCGTTCAATTGAATGTCGCCACGCTGCCGGGCTGCAAAAATGCGGCCCCCGATCTTGCCAAACTCAAATACCGCCTGCAGTACAAAGCCGACTGGCAAAGCATCCGTCTGATCAACGCCAAGCGCGCATACTTTCATAGCGACGCACGCGACAGCACCAAGCAGCGCGCGTACGTGGTGAGGTGGGATGCCGTTGCGGTACTGCGCGAGACGCCCGCATTCGCGCGGGCACAATATCTCGACGACAAAGTCGCCACGACAGGCTGGTTGCGTCAGGAGGACGTGGCGCCGCCGGACTTCTCGCCAGAACTCGCTTATGTGCGCACGCAACTCCCGCCGATGCAAGGAAAGTGGCCACAAGGTGCGCTCCCCGTTGAGGTTCGAGCGTTTCTGAATGCACGCGAACGCTGCGAACACTTCGAGGGTGAAGAAATTACCGACGCGGCGCGGCAAAAATTTCTCGCCGCGGCAGTGAAGCGCGAATGCGGCGATGCCAAACAGCGATTCGCTGCGCTCAACGCTGTCTACGCGAAACGGCCGGCCGAGGCCAAGTTTCTGAAAGACAACGCGCCGAACCCATGATCGATCGCTTTACTGCCCGTGCGTCGATCCCCTGCCGAGCATTTGCGTTGCTCGGAGCGTGCCTTGCGCTGAACACGGCATCGATTGCAGCGGACGCGAAGCACGTGACCCGCCTCCCACATAGCTATTCGCCGCAACGGGGCCACGTCGTTGTTGTTGTTGTTGTTGATGTCTTAAAGGACATGTGGCAAGTGAAGCTTCCCGGCGGCGGGACACAGGCTCTTGGCGAGGCGCTCGAAGACGGCGAACGCGGAGCCGCCGCGCCGCTTTTGGTCGCGGACTTTAACTACGATGGTTATGACGACATTGCCGTGCTAGCAGGGGTTGGCTATGGCGGCGCGATGACAACATACTGGCTGCATCTGTGGGAGCCGACTGAGCGCAAGTTCAAGAAGTTCTCCAGCATCCTCGGTAACCCAATGCTCGAGCCGTCGCGCAAAGCCGTGATCACTTGGGAGCGTGATGGTCCGCAGTGGACGAGCACCGAGTATCGCGTGCGTAATGGCGTGCTCTCAACCGCCGTTGTTCGCGAGCAAAATGCCCTGCGCTGGCTGAATGCGCCACTTGATCAACTGACGATTTATCCGCCCGACAGTGGCAAGGTGACCGACAGTCGCATCATCTCTGCCGAAGCACCGACGAATGTCGCACCGGAGACTCTGCCGAGCGCCACGGCCAAAATTGGCGACGCTAAAGTGTGGTTGCATGAACAACCGAATTCGGCGGCGCGCACCGGCATGTATCTGATCAAAGGCGACACCGTCACGCTACTCGACTATCGGCCGTCGCGTGACGGTGACAAAACCGAATACGGCTGGCTGTTCATACGCTTTGAAGGCAAGAAGAAGCTGGAAAAATGGATTCCGGCTGGCAGCATTGTTAACTGATTTCACACTAAGAGCGAAGAAAAATCATGAGACTCACAACCTACACGTTCGCGACTCGCCTGATCGCGACAATCGGCGCGATCACTCTTGCAATGGCGAGTTACTCCGCCACGTTTACGGGTTCTGGCGTGGGTGCCATTGCCGACGGCACGAACTCCACGTGCCCGGCGCCGGGCGCACCGCTCAATATCACGTTCAGTGCGACGGGGCTCACGTCGACGGCGTTGACCGATATTCGCGTCAGTATGACTTTTGGAACAGCGCACGCGTGGGGTGGTGACATCTCGGCGACGCTGATCTCCCCTACCGGCATCAATTTCCCACTCTTTGGGCGAATTGGTGCGGTATCGGCGACGGGCGTGGGTACGAGCGCCAATCTGTCCGGGACGTATGTGTTCGTTGATCCGGCAATCACGACTAACAACATCTGGACAGCCGCAACCAACGCCGGCACCGGTGACGTTGTTGAAGGCACTTATGCGACAACTCCGGTCGGTGGCGACGGGGTGGTCAATCCCCCGACCCCCACCAATTTTCTTGCGGCGTTTAGCAGCCTGACGACGGCCGGTGTCCTCAATGGCACTTGGACACTGCAAGTGGTCGACAACTGCGAGATCGACACGGGAGCCATCACGGCCGCGTCGCTCACGCTGCAGCAGTCTGCACCGCCGTTGCAATACTCCTTCGCACCGACCTCTATCCACTTCCCAACAATACCCGCAAATACGCCTAGCTACGCGTACCCCGTCGTTGTGTTTGCACCGGCGAGCAATGCACAAAATATCGGTTTTCCCGCCAACGCCTGCGTCATGAGCGGCACCAATCCCGGCGACTTCATGCGCGTGCCCGACGCTCTGAGTGTCGCCCCCGGCACCACCGGCCAACTGCTCGTGCAATTCCGCCCATCCAGCAACGGCAACAAATCCGCAACGATGACCTGTACCGCCCAGCCATCGGGCGTGACACCGGCGCAAATCATCGTCCAACTCGATGGCGCGGGTGGCGATGCCTTGCCGCCACCGAACTGCTACGACGTCGATGGAGACGGCGTAATGAATCCATTGGTCGACGGCTTGTTTATTACTCGCCTGCAGCTGGGGTTTACGCCGCAAGCTGCGGCCAGCAACATTGCCTTCCAAGCGCCGCGCAACACGACGAAGAAGGTGGTGGGGTTCATGCTCGAGCGTTGTGGCTACGTGCCGCCCTCGACGCCGTAATCTCGGTATACGCGGTCTGCGCACCATTCCTGCTCGCGCGAAGCGAGCAGTTTCCGGGCGTGGGCCGAGTCGCCGATAATCGCAGCATGTCATTTGCTGCACTCAACCTCGCCCCAGCCCTGTTGCGCTCAATTGCCGAAAAGGGCTACGTCGAGCCAACGCCCATACAACGCGCCGCAATCCCGGCGGTATTGACCGGGCACGACGTGATCGCTTCCGCGCAAACGGGGTCTGGAAAGTCGGCCGCATTCGCGCTGCCTTTGCTGCAGCAAATCATCAACGCCCCAGCCTCCAAACGCGACGAACGCACACGGACGCGAGTGTTAGTGCTCGTTCCTACGCGTGAACTCGCCGTGCAGGTGAGCGAAACCTTTAAAGGCTTGACGACGTATCTAACCAAGCGCATCAAAGTGTCGGTGTTGTTCGGCGGTGTGTCGATCAACCCGCAAATGATGAGTTTGCGCGGTGGTGCCGATATCGTGGTCGCAACACCCGGTCGCTTGCTCGATTTGATCGATCACAACGCATTGCAGATTTCCGCGTTGTCCACGCTGGTGCTCGACGAAGCCGATCGCATGCTTGACCTTGGTTTCGGCGATGAGTTGCAACGCATTCTGCGCATGCTTCCAGCCGAGCGGCAATCGCTCTTTTTCTCAGCGACATTCCCGCCCGCGATTGAAGCGCTCGCGGCGAACCTGTTGCGCGATCCGCTGCGTTTCGAGGTGGCTCCGACCGAAGTTGCGAAACCGGACATTTCGCAACGCGCAATTGCGGTCGATGCAAGCGCACGTACGCAACTGTTGAAGCATTTGCTGCTAAATGCTGAGTGGAGCCGCGTGTTGGTGTTCGTTGCTACCAAACACGCCTCTGAAATCGTGGCCGAAAAACTGCGCCGCAGCAACATAAAAGCCGAGCCGTTTCATGGCGAACTGAGCCAAGGCAAGCGCGAGCAAGTGCTGCACGACTTTAAAGCGAAAACCATTCAGGTCGTCGTAGCGACCGACATGGCTGCGCGCGGCATCGACATCGCGCAACTACCCGTCGTCGTGAATTTCGACCTGCCGCGCTCGGCGGTCGACTACACGCATCGCATCGGCCGCACAGGCCGCGCGGGCATGAAGGGCGAGGCCGTGAGCTTCATCACTGCCGCAACTGAGGCACACTTCCGGCTCATCGAAAAGCGGCACGACATGCGCTTGCCGCGCGAGCAGATTGCAGGCTTTGAGCCTACAGAACTACCGGTGCTCAACGTGGAGGCCGCTGCTGGCACGGGTGGCATCAAAGGTGTTCGACCGAGCAAGAAAGACAAGCTACGCGCCGCAGCAGCGCTGGTGCAAAAGTAAACAGCGGCAGGTTCGGCGCACGGGCAGGCTGCGAGAATACGTCGAACCTAGCTAGAAATTCGACGCCCCTCATGCAAGCCGTTTCCTTTGACCGCCTACAACAGTTCATTGCAAGCGCGTTCGAACGGCTTGGCCTGCCAGCAGACGACGCGAGCACCATTGGAGCGTTGATGGCGGAGGCGGATTTGCAAGGCTCCGATGGACACGGCGTTATTCGTCTAGTGCCGTACGCGCGTCGCATTCGCGCGGGCGGCGTCAACGTGAAGCCGAGTATCACCGTCGTACAAGAGCGCGCTGGCATGGCACTCCTCAATGGCGACAACGGCATGGGCCACTTGGTGATGAAGCGCGCGGCGGAAATCGCAGCAGCGAAAGCGCGCGTCACAGGTATCGCGTGGGTCGGTTCGCAATTCAGCAACCACGCAGGGCCGGCGTCGCTGTATGCACGCATGGCGTTGCCGCATGACATGATCGGTTTGTATTTCGCTGTTGGCAACGCTAACCATCTGCCGCCGTGGGGCGGGCTGGATATGCTGTTGTCCACCAATCCGATCGCGGTGGCGGTGCCTGCTGCGAACGAGGGGCCGATCGTGCTCGACATGGCGACAACCGTCGCTGCGTACGGCAAAGTGAAGGCCAAAGCGCAGCGCGGCGAAATGATGCCAGAAGGCTGGATGATGGATCGTGCAGGCAAGCCGCTGCTCGATCCAAAGCGTGCGGAAGAGGGTTTTTTGCTGCCAATCGGCGGATACAAGGGCTACGGTCTAGCGCTGATCGTCGGATTGCTTGCGGGCACTTTAAATGGGGCAGCAATGGGCAAAGACGTGATCGATTTCAATCACGATGACTCCAGCGTCACCAATACTGGACAGGCGATATGCATGATTGATCTCTCCGCGTTTGGCGATATCGACGCGTTCAAGCAACGTGTTGACACGCTCGCCCGTGACCTGCGCGCGAGCGAGCGTATCGACGGCGTGGAGCGCATTTGGTTGCCCGGCGAGCAAAGCGAACAGCGCCGCAGGAACTACGCGAAGGACGGTATCCCGCTTCCGCCCGCGCTCGTCAAACAGCTCGACACTCTTGCAGCCGAATTGAACATTTCGCCGCTCTTGTCTTAACAATCAAAACACCACCGAGAAACTCATCATGCTCACACGCTCACGTCGTTACGCCTTACTCGCCACGATGGGCTTTTTAGCTCTCGCTCCATATCTGCCAGCGCATGCTCAAACCGTATATCCGAGCAAGCCGATCCGCATGATCGTACCGCTTGCAGCGGGCAGCGCCGTCGACGCAGCTGCACGCATCATCACGCAAAAGATGTCACAAAACATGGGGCAAGGCATCGTGATCGAGAACCAGCCCGGCGCAGCAGGGTTGATTGGCGCGGATCGCGTGGCGAAAGCCGCACCGGACGGCTACACGATTGGTGGCTTCAACGACAGCATCATGACCATGCTGCCTAACTTACAAACCAAGATGACGTGGGACATTCTCAAAGATTTCGAGCCCGTATCGTTGGTTGCTACGGTTGAGTGGGGTCTTGTGGTGAACAACGATTCGCCGTACCGAAATGCCGAAACGCTCATCGCCGCCGCAAAGGCCGCGCCAGGAAAAATCAACTACGGCTCCGGTGGCAACGGAAGCCCGCAACACATTGCCGCCGCACTCTTTGCGTCCAGCGCCGGAATTACGCTCATGCACGTTCCGTACAAAGGCGCAACGCAGGCTGGACTGGGCGTCGCTTCGGGTGAGGTGCCAATCGCGTTCCAGGGGCTCGCTACCGTTTTTGGATTGATCAAAGGCGGCAAAGTCCGCCTGATCGGCGTGAGTACGCCTAAGCCGTTGCCACAATTTCCTGATGTGCCGACGATCAGTGATTCGGGTTTGCCGGGCTTCGAATTCAATTCGTGGTTCGCCGTGATGGCGCCCGCTGGCACTCCGAAGGACATCGTCAATCGCCTCAATGCGGAACTCGTCAAAGCGCTTGCCGATCCCGAAGTGCGCAATCATTTGATCGCACAGGGCCTCACGCCGCGCGGCTCGACGCCTGCTGAACTAGGCGTAGCCACCAAAGCGCAACTCGCGAAATACGCGCGCTTGATCAAGCAGGCGAACATCACTGTAGAGTAGCAATCTTCGCAGTCGCCGATAATTGCGGCCATGCCCGCACTCGTTCTCTCCACGCTCAACGCCCGCTACGCACATGCGTCGCTTGGGCTTCGCTATTTGTTTGCCAATCTCGACGAAGACATTCGCGCCGAGACGAGGATCGTCGAGTTTGTGATCGGCAGCAAAACCGAAGTCCTCGTGGAGCAATTGCTCGCGCTCGACGCGAAGGCGATTGGCTTCGGCGTCTACATTTGGAACGTCGAAGAGACGACCAAGCTCATTGCGATGCTGAAGGCCGTCGCGCCGCAAATTAAAGTGGTCATCGGCGGGCCGGAAGTGAGTTACGAAACCGCCGAGCAGCGCATTTATCAGCTCGCCGATTACGTCGTGACTGGGCAAGGCGATGTGACGTTTAACAAGCTCGCGCGGGCGCTGTTACATGGCCCGAAGCCGCTGATGAAAGTGCATGTCGGGGAAGCCTTCGAGCTTGACGATATTGCATTGCCGTACGACTACTACACCGACGAAGATATTGCGCGGCGGCATCTCTACGTGGAGGCCTCGCGCGGTTGTCCGTTCAAGTGCGAATTCTGTTTGTCCGCACTTGATAAAACGGCCGAGCCATTCAACACCGAGCGCTTTCTTGCCGAAATGGCGAAACTCTATGACCGAGGTGCGCGCACGTTTAAGTTTGTTGACCGCACGTTTAATTTGAACGTGAAGACGTCACTCGCCATCCTTGATTTTTTCTTGGAGCGCATCAACGCGCATCCCGACGACCCGTGCTTCGCGCACTTCGAATTAGTGCCCGACCATCTGCCCGAGAAACTCAAAGACACGATTGCCAAATTTCCGGCAGGCACGCTGCAATTTGAGATCGGCATTCAAACGTGGAACCCCGAAGTGCAGGGCCACATTTCGCGCAAACAAAACAATGACAAGGCGAAAGAAAACATTCGCTGGCTGCACGAAAATTCGCACGCGCACATGCACGTTGATTTGATCGCGGGGTTGCCGTCGGAAACGTTGGAGAGTTTTGGTCTTGGCTTCGACACGCTCGCGCGCTTGGGGCCGCATGAAATTCAGGTCGGTGTGTTGAAGCGGCTGCGCGGCACACCGATTATTCGCCACACCGACGCGTTCGCGATGCGCTACAACCCGGAGCCGCCGTACAACATTCTCTCGAACACCGAGCTCTCGTTTGCTGACGTCCAGCGCATCAGCCGCTTCGCGCGGTTCTGGGATTTGATTGGTAACTCAGGGCGTTTCACGCAAGCGTTGCCGCTGGTGCTTGCCGAGGTGCCGACGAGCGCGTTCGCTCGCTTTCTCGCGCTCGCGGATTGGCTCTACGCCGAAACCGGCGCGACACATCAAATCGCACTTGAGCGCTTGTTTGATCTCGTATATCGCTGGCTCATCAGCGATGGCGCGATCGCCGTGGAGACCGCGCAAGCCGCGATTCTTGCTGACTATCAACGCAGCGGCAGCAAAGGCCGTCTATCGTTCATGACGCGCGGCTTCACCGCGTCCGATGACACCGCCAACGCCGGCGCACGCAAGGCCACACCCGCCCGGCAGCGCAGGCATCTGAGCGACGCAACGTTGAGCAGCGACTGACGCTTTCGGCCCAGGTCAGCGGGGCGTCGGCCGCGCTAACCCACGCCCAATTTGCGAAAGCGCGGCTGAGGCGACGCCTAAAAGTGTGAGGAATGGCTTTTTGCGCTCAGCGACCGCCTAGTGGTCGTTACAGCTTCATTCGAACGTAAGTCGACTTACGTCATAAACGCGCTGCAACGACCGCTGGCTAGTCGGTAGAGCCGAAAAGCCGTTTAAACAATCCACTGGGATTGCAGACGCATGAGGCTCAGTAGTACGAAAGCCGCGCCTTGCTGTCTTTTGCTGTGAGCGTTAGTTCTAGTCGCTCCCGTTTGCCGTCGTACTCAATCGGCAGCGTGAGCTTGATCCAATTGCCGACGCCGCGTTCCGTGAGGTTAGTCTCGCCCTCGGGCCATCGAACGTTGAACATTTTTTCGCTCGGGAACAGTTCCGAAAGATCGGGCCAGAATGAAAAATTGGCTGGAGTCTTCGACAAGAAGCAAATCGGTTGCGGCACAAATAATTTGCGATCCGACGGTCTATTCGAACCGAGTCGATGCGGCGTGCCGTAGATCATGTGAAACACAGTCGCCACGCGAAGCGGGACTTCGCGCGGATGAAAGTTCGACGAGAGCGTCGCTTGGTCGAGACGAAAACACAGAGGCGTCGACGCGAAGTTTTCCACCGCGCCGCCCAACCCGAGCGAGCTCGTGCCAATGCTCCACGCGAACGCATCGCTCTTGTAATTCACCGCTGGAAACGCGACCGAAGTGCCCGGCGACAAGGCCTGCACCGAAAACTGATCCGCGGTCGCTTGTTGCGACGCGCCGTTCCCCGCAGTGCGCTGCACTCTAGCGTCGAGCGAGTATTCGACGACGACTGTGCCCGCGCAGCCGGACGTCAAAAGCATGATCGCGGCGACCATCGCGAGCAGGACGCCGCGACGCAAGCTGATCTGCGCCTGTGCGAAGAAACTTTGGTTGTTCACGGTGATTTTCCGATGAATGAGTCCACCGCAGCGTACACCTACGGCTTCAAATGCTTCGCAAAAAACGCCTCAGTTCGCGTGTAGAAGTCGGTGACGTTTTCGTTCGCGTTGAAGCCGTGCGCTTCGTCGACGTAGACCTTGTAGTCCAGCGGCTTCCCGGCCTTCTCCATGGCGTCGCGCATGGCCGTGCCGTGGATGAGCGGCACTCGCTGATCCTGCCCGCCCATCGTTAGCATTACGGCAGCCTTGATCTTTGCAGCGTTTTTCGCGGGAGAAGTCGCGTCGAACTGCGCGCGATCTTTTTCGTAGTCGCCCACTCTAAATTTGTAGTCCGTTTCATAGAAGTCGCTGCCTCGCGCGATGTCCGACCACGCGACGGTTTGCAATAGTTCTAGGTCAGTCACCGCGATGTATGAACTCGCGCAGCGCCATAAGTCCGGGTCTTTCACGAGCCCCTGCAGCGACGCGTAACCGCCGTAACTTCCCCCAAAAAGGCACATTCGATCCTTGTTCACGATACCTTCTTTCGCCAGATGCAGCGCGCCGTCGGTGATGTCGTCTTGCATCGTCAAGCCCCACTGCTTGAATCCTGAACGGTAGTGTTTCCGACCAAAGCCGGTCGAAGCGCGCGGCTCGGGCTCCAACACCGCGTAGCCGCGCGAGGCGAAGAACTGTGCGCTTGGCCAGCGGCCCCACTGCACGCCGTGATAACCGCGCGCCCACGGTCCGCCGTGAATGTGGACGATGAGCGGTAAGTTCTTCGCTTCAACGCCACGCGGCACAGTAAGCCACGCCGGGATCGTCATGCCATCACGAGATTTGTAAGCGACGAATTTGCGCTCGGGCATTAGCGTACTGGGCAACCACTCACGCGTTGCAGCGACGCGTTCGAGCGCACGCTTTTCCGTGTTGAGCAAGTAGTACGTGCCAGCATCAGTCGCGGATTGCGCGAAAACTACCACTGTGCGCGATGACTCGTCGCCGGGAAAAAGGGTGTTAGTGGTGCTGGTGAGCGCGCTGTCCACGGCCTTTTGCAGTGCAGCGTACGTCTCGTCGAACCAGTGCGTCCTCGGTACCTCCGCGCTGTAGCGAACTCCGAGTACGGCTTGTGTTTTGGGATGACGAACCAATCCGCCGTTGATGTCGAGCCACGGGTGCTCAAATAGTTTTTCACCGAGTTTCCGCGTAGCAATGTCGAATCGATATAGCGCCGAACGATCCCCGCCTGCGCGGCTGGAAACGATCAGCGTTTTGTCGTCGGTGTCAAATGCCAACGGCAGCAGCGCCTCCAGTTCGTCGCCGGATTCGTGAATTTTTTCCCAGTCACCGTCGCCTGTTGCACGAACCCATAGACTGCGTTTGCGCGGCGCATCCGCCGATTCGCGCGGCTCGACGCGTAGCGCGCCACGAACTTGATTCTTGCTATCGATCGCCCAGCCGCTAACCTCGCCAGGGTTCTTGAAGGTCAGCGACGTTGCGCGCCCTGTTCGAGTATCAAGTCGCAACACGCTTGAGCTGGTACGGCTGTCTACGAATCTGCCGATGATCAGGTCACCCGTTCCGTCGTGCGTCGGACGGAAAACTCGAAACCCTCGTTGTCGCTTGTCCGGCGTGAGATTGCGTAAGTTGGCGCCGTCCGCGTCGACTGCGAATGCCGCCTGAAACTGCGGTACGCCCGTTTCCAGCTCACGGTTGGCGGTGCGAAACACGATTCGATTGCCGTCGACCCACAGTAGATCGACGATGTCGGTGCGATCAAAACGGGTGATGACTACTGCGCTGCGTTTTTCCAAATCAATCACAGCGATGTTGTCTCGACCATTCACCGGCGCGAGCGCGGCCACCCGTTTGCCATCCGGCGATATCGCCATTTGCGAGTAACGCGGCAGTCGGAAGAAGTCAGCGACGGGGATGTCGGCGGCGGTTTTGTACGCAACTGCGGTTGCTGGCGTCGCGACGGCAGGCGCGGCAGGGCTTTGCGCAGAAACGGAAAGGACGGTCAGCGCGCAGCTGATGGCGCTCGTGATGCGCAGGAAACGTGCTACAACGAACTCGCGCGCGCGGTGCGTGATGGTGGACATAGTGCTCCGACAAAACGGGCTGGACGATGCGTCCAACATGACAGGGAGTGTAGCGACGCAACCGCTTCCGCCGGCGCGATCATCGCATCGCTTGTGCGCTCGTCGCGTGGGCGTGGCGGCCCCTGCGCACATCTTTAACGAGAATATGGCTTTTCACGTAGATCGACGGCTTTGTGGGCGTTACAGACCGATTATTCCGCTAGTCGACTATAGGTAAAAACGGGCTGAAGCGACCGCCGGGCAGTCGTTGAATGCAGAAAGCTGTTGTACGCACTTACCCATTCCGCGCCAGCGCTTCCATCTCACGTCGGAACGCAATCGCCCGTTGCTGCACATCGTTTTGCGCAGCGAATTGCACGTCTTCCCAGCGCACCGTTTCGTGGGCGGCGATGTTGCGCTTCAATGTGCAGCCATGCGCGAGACCGAGCGGCAGCGCGCCTTCTGCGACCGATTCGTTGGCCGGTGCGATCTTGCCGTAGACGGTGAATCCGCCTTCGCCGTCGAGCGCTTCTCCGGCGTTCAACGCGCGCTTCGCCGTTGCCACAACATCCGCGCGCCAATCGAGCGCGCCGTCTTGCCACCACGCCAGCGGCGCGCCCGTGGGCTCATTGCGCAAACCCGCGCTCGCGACGCTGATGCCGAGCTCCAATCCGATCAAGTGATACGGTTTGTACATCGCCGTGTATTCGCCGGTCTTGTCGGTGACGAGACCATATTCCTTGAAGCAGCGGCGCACATATTCGCGCCCCGCATCGCTTCCCGCGCGAAACACCACGTACACGCCCCAGCGCAAGTCGCGAAACACCGGACGCCCATCGCGCTCGACGCTCGAAATCACTTCCACCATTCCGTGTTGATCGAGCAAACCGCCCACATCGCGTGGCCGCAGAATGTGCGCCAAATCATCCACCCCACACGGCGGAAACAGCAAGCCGCGCGGTGGCGTGAGACCGCACGCGTTCGCAATCGACGCCATCTCGATGGCGCTCTTCGTTCCGTCGAGAAAACTATTGAACATCTGCGGATTCATGCCGCCCTTGGCCGCGTCTTCCGGCGCGATGCCGTAATGCGGCCACACCGTCGCGGGCGTGCTCTCGTGATACATCGGCAAATACTTCGTGCCTTTGCCCGCAGCAACCACTTCAAAGCCCGTCGCGCGACACCAATCCACCATCTCGCACACCAGCGCGGGCTGGTCACCGTACGCGAGCGAGTACACGATGCCCGCGTCGCGCGCGCGGCGTGCAAGGAGCGGCCCGGCAAGGGCATCCGCTTCGACGTTCACCATCACGATGTGTTTTTTCGAGTCGCAACACGCGAGCACATGCGCGATGCCGTGTGCGGGCGAACCCGTGGCGTCGATGATGACGTCAAGCTCCGGCGCGGCGATCATTGCGAATGCATCGTCTGTGATGTGAGTGTGACCTGTAGCGCGCGCGTCTTTGAAGGATGATGCGTTGAGTGTCGCCGCGTCCCAGCCCACGTTGACCAGCGCGGCTCGCGCGCGTTCAGGCGAGAGATCTGCCACCGCGACGAGATGAATCCCCGGCGTGTGCTTCGCCTGCGATAGATACATCGAGCCAAATTTGCCGGCGCCGATGAGGCCGACGCGGATTGGCTTGCCAGCGGATTGACGTTGTTTTAGGAGGGCGTGGAGGTTCATGCGTGTGTCCCGACGATTTCGTTCTTCAATATTTTGGCGTCATTCTCGACCACAGGTCGGTTTAACCTGCGCTTGACGAAGGGCGAGGATGACTCCTACCTTGCTTGCGTTTTCCGCGCGACAACCCAGCCAATGCGACCTCGGCTCACCGCAACGCAAACCACAACCCAAACGGAATGAAAACGATGCTCGCGATATTGCCCACGAGCACGATCGACGCCACTTTTTCCGGCTCTTGCTTGTAGTAGTCCGCGACCAAGAAATTCAGTACCGCCGGCGGCAACGAGCCAAACAAATACACCAAGCCAATTTGCGTTTTGCTCATGGGTAACCACACTGCGAGCAGCCCCGCGACCAGCAATCCCGTGAGCGGACAGACCGCTGCCCCGAGTAGCGAATTGGTGAAATCCTCGCGCTTGACGTCGAGCATGCGCACGCCGAGCGAGAGCAGCATCACCGGAATTGTGCAATCCCCGATCATCTTCAACGGTGCGTGCACGCTGTCTGGCAAATGCAGCCCGCTCAAACCGAGCGACGCACCAACGATGGTCGCCCACACCATCGGGCTTTTGAGTAGCACTTTCAGGTCAGCGTGCTTGTTCACGATGAATGAACCTAGCGTGAAGTGCAGCAGGTTCGACGTAGTGAAAAGTGCCACCATACCCGCCACGCCCGGCGCACCAAACGCAAACAACGCCAGCGGCAGACCCATGTTGCCACAGTTGTTGAACATCATCGGGGGCACGAAGGTGCGCGGATTTTGCCCCGAGAGTTTGGCGAACGGCCACGCCAAAATGCCCGAACCCAGCACAATCACAATCGACGCCACCACTAGCGGCCACAACGACACAAGATCGACCCCTTTATCGGAAAGATAGGCGAGCACAAGAAATGGCCCGAACACATCGAGGTTCAGTCGATTCACCACGCGCATGTCGGGCTTCCAGCTACGCCCGATAAAGTAGCCGAACGCGATGATCGCCAGCACCGGCAGGACGATTTCAAGGATACGCAGCGCGATGTTCATGCTTTGATCTTTCTCGGTGCTGCTTTGTTGAGCGCGACAAACGTCCACGCAATGATTGTGAGTTGAATAACCGCCATGATGACGAACGCCGTTTCATAGCCCTGTGGCAAGTAGCGCCCGACGGCTCCTGCGGGAAAGCGATTGACCACGAGCCCGATGCACCATTGCAACAGAAACCCGAGCCCGAACATCAAAAAATTGAGAGTAGTCGACAAACGACCGCGCACCTCAGCCGGAAACATCGGGAACAACGCAGCAAACACCAAGTTTCCCGCAACGTGGGTCAGGCCGAAGGCGATCATCACCAACGCCGGATTCGCCGACCACGAAAACAGAAACGGCAACTGTCCGAGTAGCGCAGCGATGCAACACACCGACGCAAACCACGGCCCGGAAACGCCGCGCAGGATCAGCGCGGTCATCACTTTGCCCATTGCAATGTTGGCGACCAGCATGCCCGCCGAAATCAGCAGCAGGTACGAGCCGATCTGGCTCGGCGGCATGTTCGCCACGTCCACCAGCCAGGGTCCTGCCCAAAGGCCTTGCACCGACAATCCGACCGCGTTTGAGAAACATGTGATCGGCGCAACCGCCCAAAACAGCGGATGTTTGACCACCGCGCCCCAACCCGCTGGCGCCGCCGGTGAGCCTTTTGTGACAGAGGCTTTGTCGGCGGTCACGGGTGGGTCTGGCACCAAGAACGCAAGCACCGCCGCGAGCATCAGCGTTATCACGCCAATGCCCACAAACATTTGCTGCCAGCTCATCGATTGAAGCAGCCACAGCGCAGGCGCGGTCGACGCGATTGCGCCTGCGTTGCCGACGGCCAGCATGTAGCCGTTCATGGCAGGCAGACGCTCCGGCGGCAGCCACAAGCCAAACGTACGAATCGTCGCCATCAAACACGCTGCTACGCCCGCTCCGATAAATGCACGACCAACAATGAGGCCCGTGCTTGTGTTCGCCGAAGCGAAGATGAAGCAACCCAGCGCGCATGAAAGCAGCAACACCGATTCAACGCGCCGCGGTCGGTAGCGATCAAGCCACGCGCCGAGCGGCACCTGCGTGAACGCGAACGACAGAAAATAGGCCGCGGTGAGCAAGCCAAGTGCCGCGGCGTCCAGCCCAAACTCGCGCGTGAGCTGCGGCGAAATCGCTGCGTTTACCGTCCGCAGCGCGTAGCTGATCAGGTACGCCGCCCCGAATGGAACGAAAACACCGAGCGCGAATAGGCGAGCCGTGTTGCGCGCGTTGTTGGCGTCGCTCACAGAATGAACTGCGAGAGATTCTCGTCGCGCACGATGCCAGAGAGCTTCTCGTCGACGAACGCGGCGTCAATGTTGATAGTTTGGCCGGTCAAGCCGTCAGCGGTGAAGCTCACGTCCTCGAGGAGACGTTCCATCACTGTGTGCAATCGTCGCGCGCCGATGTTTTCTTGTCGCTCATTCACCGTGAAAGCGATTTCCGCAAGACGATGAATCGCGTCAGGTTTGAAATCCAACGTCACTTGCTCAGTGGCGAGAAGGCCTGTGTACTGGCGCGTCAGGCTCGCGTCGGTACTTGTCAAAATGCGCTCGAAGTCTTCAACGGTCAGCGCCGAGAGTTCCACGCGAATCGGAAAACGGCCTTGCAACTCGGGAATGAGATCGCTCGGTTTGCTTAGGTGAAACGCGCCACTTGCGATGAACAAAATATGATCGGTCTTGATGGCGCCGTATTTGGTGCTCACCGTTGTGCCTTCGACTAGCGGTAACAAGTCACGCTGCACGCCTTGGCGGGAAACATCGGATCCGCTGGTTTCCTGTCTCGTCGCAATCTTGTCGATTTCGTCGAGGAACACGATGCCATTTTGTTCAGCGTTCTCGAGCGCATTGGTTTTCAATTCGTCGTCGTTAATGAGTTTCGCTGCTTCTTCGTCTTGCAGCACTTTCATCGCCTCGTCGACGCGCATCCTTTTCGACTTTTTGCGCTCATGCTGCATGTTCGAAAACATGCCCTGAATTTGCTGCGTCAACTCTTCCATGCCAGGTGGTGCCATGACCTCCATCTGCGCAGACGGCAGCGCCACTTCGATTTCAATCTCTTTGTCGTCGAGCGCACCTTCGCGCAGCATCTTGCGAAATTTTTGCCGCGTCACATTGTCGGTTGGCTTTAGATCGTCGAAGTTAACCGCATGGGGCGGCGGCAGCAGCGCATCGAGCACACGCTCTTCCGCAGCATCTGCCGCGCGATCTCGCACTGCTTTGATCGCTTGTTCGCGGGTCTGCTTTATGGCGACATCCACAAGATCGCGAATGATTGTGTCGACGTCGCGGCCGACGTAGCCTACTTCTGTAAATTTTGTAGCCTCTACTTTCACGAACGGCGCGTTCGCCAGCTTGGCCAGTCGTCGAGCAATCTCAGTCTTGCCAACGCCCGTTGGCCCGATCATCAAAATGTTCTTCGGCGTGATTTCCTGCCGCAGCGGATCTTGCACCTGCTGTCGACGCCAACGATTTCGCAGCGCAATCGCCACCGCCTTCTTCGCCGCCGCCTGACCCACAATATGGCGATCAAGTTCGGCAACGATTTCTTTCGGAGTCATGGGCGTGGTCATATTGCGGGCAGTGAAGCGATGGACAGTCTGCCATTTTAGGTGGCGTCAGTAGAACGTGATCACATCAATGACTGGCGGCTGAAACAGGCGCAGCGGCAACCCAATCATTCCGAGTCCGCTCGTCACAAAAACCTGCTTGTCATCAAAGGCGTAGATCCCCGCCTTGAAGCCCTGTTTCGTCGCCGCCTTAAGCACGTGGGCCGTGAGCACGGGTAGATTGATTTGCCCGCCGTGTGTGTGGCCCGAGAGCATTGTGTGAATCGGCGTGCCGCGCAGTCGATCAATTGACTCCGGATTGTGTGCCAGAGCCACGAGCGGTGTCGACGTGTCGTCGAGATCCGGTAAGAAGTCCTTACGTGCCCAGCGGTCTCCCATCCCGACGAAACGCACCCCTTTGATCGCGACGACTTTGCCTTCAATCGGCTCTACTTGATGCGCAATCAGCGCCGCACGCAGTTCAGCAGCAAGTGGCGGGCCGGGCATTTCCTCGTCGTGATTGCCTGGCACCGAGAGCACGCGGTGTTTGACCCGTGACATTGGCGCCAGCAATTCAGCCAGTGGACGCGTCGGCTCATACGTCCAGTCGCCCGCCATGACCACAACTTCCACGTCGAGCCGGTTGAGCGCCTCGGCGATTTGTTGCGTGCGTTCGCGTCCTTGAAACAATCCAATGTGCAGGTCCGCTATCAACGCAATTCGGAGTGGCGCACCGACTCGTAACGACGTTTCGCGAACGTGCAACTGTCCTGGTTCCACAAATCGCGCGTAGAGCGCGGTGACAGCGACCGTCAATACGATAAGCGCTCCGAGTGACGAGAGCCAGCGACGTGCGCGTAGGGCGGCAACGGCACACACCATGGCCCAAAGCGCATAGGGCAGCGCTAACCAAAACAATTCCGTGAAGAAGAAGTGTTGAGCAAACAACCTGTATTCACGCGGGAGTACGCGAACGACAAGCAGAATCGCCGCCGCGATCGACGGCGGCAAAACCCATAGCCAGTAAGACCAACGAAGCCAAGAAACCACGTCGTAATTCCGTAAAGCAGGGCCCTAACAATACAATCCGTTCAGGATCACGATCAAGAAAGCGCTCGGCCCGTACTGAGTGCGCCCTCAAGGAAACACCATGCCCATCCTTCAAGACAAAAAAATTCTGCTCACTGGTTTGCTCTCCAATCGCTCCATCGCATTTGGTATTGGTAAAGCACTCAAGCGCGAAGGCGCGACGCTGGCGTTTACCTATGCGGGTGAGGGCATGCGCGAGCGCGTTGAGAAGCTCGCTCCAGAGCTTGGCGGTGGACTCATCATGAGCATGGACGTCACTAAGCAAGACGAAATAGATGGCGTGTTTTCTAAGCTTGGCTCGGAATGGGGCGGTGTGGACGGTGTCGTGCACTCCATTGGCTACGCGCCGCGCGACGCGATTACGGGTGACTTTCTTGACGGTCTCTCGCGGTCGTCGTTTATGACGGCGATGGATATTTCGGCGTACAGCTTTGCGGCACTCGGCAAGGCCGCACGCCCGCTGATGAAAGGGCGCAACGGCGCGCTGCTGACGCTCTCCTATTTGGGCGCTGTCCGCAGCGTTCCGAACTACAACACGATGGGCGTGGCTAAGGCGGCTCTTGAAGCGAACGTGCGCTACATGGCCGCAACCCTCGGTCCTGAGGGCACGCGCGTGAATGGCATTAGCGCGGGACCGATCAAGACACTCGCAGCGTCTGGCATCGCTGGTTTTTCAACGATGCTCAAGAACTTCGCGAATGCTGCGCCGCTGCGCCGCAACATTACCGCGGACGAAGTAGGAAACGTAGCTGCGTTTCTGCTCTCCGATTGGGCGAGTGCGATGACCGGCGAAATTCTTTACGTAGACAACGGTTACTCGCAAGTTGCGGCCGGCATGGACGACGGCGGCGAGAAGCCAAAGGAGTAGGTTCTACGGTGTGCGCAGCGCGTTCCGGTACTTCACCATGTCGAGGTCCGTTACCGCTGCTGCGTTATTGCCCCACGACGACCGGACGAACGTCAAGAGCTTGGCAATTTCAGCGTCCGAGAGCAAATGGTAATAAGGCGGCATGCCGTGCGGTCGCGGGTTGCCTGTTGTCGCCGGTGCAAAGCCACCCGCGAGCACGACGTGAATTAAGTTAGTCGTGTTGGCCATCGTTACGGCGCGATTACCGGCCAGCGCTGGGAACGCGCCCGGCTTGCCTTCACCTTTGTCGCCGTGACATTTGCTGCAATGGTCAACGTAGAGTTTTTCGCTTTGCGCATCGGCCTTGGGGCTCGTAGCGGCGTTGGTCGTAAGCAGTGTCGCGGAAGGCGCTAAAGCCTTCAGATACGTGGCCATCGCTTGCGCATCATCGTCGCGCAAATGTTGCGTGCTTTGGTAAACGACTTCCGCCATCGGCCCGAGTGCCGTTCCCCGTTCGGAGATGCCGTGCTTCAACCACGCCGAAATTTGTGCTATCTCCCAATCCGCGACGCTCGCTTCGTTGCGCGCGGTGAGAGAGGGAGCGTACCAATCGCTAAGCGGCATCATTGCGCCGTCGTACGCATGTCCGGCGATGGGCGCCCCAAGTGCGTTGCGTGTGCTGTGACAAGCGCCGCAGTGCGCAAGCCCTTGCACGAGATACGCGCCACGATTCCACGAAACGCTCTGTGTCGCATCGGGCTGATAAGCGCGAGGCTTGAAGTAGAGCACGCGCCATGCCGCGAGGGCGAGGTGGTTGTTGAACGGGAACCGCAACGTATGCGCGGTGCTTTCAAGTGTCACCGGCGCGACGCGATTCATGAGAA
>JAGNQL010000107.1 GCA_017989135.1 Burkholderiales bacterium | reverse complement strand
TGCGGCCGACAAAGTCGCGACGCCAATGCGAGCCCGTCGCCAGATACACGCGCTGAGCACCGAAATCCTGTTGGGACGCGTGTGTCGCGCACGTCTCTGAGCGCACGCATTGAGTTCTTCAGCTTCCTTTGACAGCGGCACGGGCGTGAGCGCGTAGTAGGTCTGCACTACAACCACAGCAGCGATCAGCGCCAGCGGAATCGCAGCGAGCCACAAGAGAATTTTCTTGAAGGTTTTCATGTGCGCATGCTAGCGTGAAGGCGAGCGAATCTCACTTATCGAAACCGAGGTTTCTACGCGTGGCGTTGCGCCATCACTTCATTGTGGGAGCGGGCTTGCCCGCGATTCGCAACCCGGTGGAGGAGCACACAAAACATCGCAGGCAAGCCCGCTCCCGCAGAGCCTGGCTACTGCCCCCGTAAATCTTCCGCAGCGCCCATACAATCAAGCCATGAACGCAGTATCCCCTCTCCCCGTCACACTCGCTGGTGTCAAAGCCGCGCGTGACAAGATCGCCGGCGCAGTGCAACACACGCCGTGTCTTCACTCAAAAACACTGTCGCGCATTTTCGGTTGCGAGGTGTGGCTGAAGTTTGAAAATTTGCAGTTCACTGCGAGCTTCAAAGAGCGCGGCGCGTTGAACAAATTGCTTTCGCTCACGGCTGCAGAAAAAGCGCGTGGCGTGATCGCGATGAGCGCGGGCAACCACGCGCAAGGCGTGGCGTATCACGCCGGGCGGCTTGGCATTCCCGCGACGATTGTGATGCCCGCGTACACGCCATTCGTGAAGGTGCGCAACACCGAGGGCCACGGCGCAAAGGTGGTGCTCTTCGGCAACACATTGGCGGAAGCTTCGCAGCATGCGCGCGCGTTGGCGGCGGAACATCAATTCGTGTTCGTGCATCCGTACGATGATCCTTACATCATTGCAGGGCAAGGCACGCTCGCGCTCGAAATGCTCGAAGCCGCACCACAGCTCGACACGCTCATTATTCCAGTCGGTGGCGGCGGTCTGATCGCCGGTTGTGCGGTCGCGGCGCGTGGTGTGAAGCCGAGCATCGAGATCATTGGCGTTGAATCTAAAACGTTCCCGGCGATGTCGCAGCGATTGCGTGGCGAAGCGGTGAACGTGGGCACGGAAACGATTGCCGAAGGTTTGGCAGTGCGCGACACGGGCGAAATGCCGATGACGATTGCGCGGGCGTTGGTGAAAGATGTGTTGCTTGTTGACGAGTCGACGATTGAAGAAGCTATCGCCCTGCTGATCGAAATCGAAAAAACGGTGACCGAAGGCGCTGGTGCGACTGGCGTCGCTGCGCTGTTGCAACACCGCGAGCAGTTCAAAGGTAAAACAGTGGGCATTGTGCTCTGCGGCGGCAACATCGACACGCGCATTTTGGCGAGCATTCTCATGCGCAACCTGGTGCGCGAAGGCAGGCTCATTCGCGTGCGCGTCAAAGTTCCGGACGTGGCGGGATCTCTTGCGAAGCTCACCAAGGCGGTGGGTGACGCGGGAGCGAATGTGGTGGACGTTGAACATCAGCGTTTGTTCGGCGTGTTTAGCGTGAAATCGACCGAGATTGAATTGACCTTGGAGACGCGCGATCGCGAACATGTGAATCATCTCTTGAGAGAGCTTGAGCGCGAAGGGTTTGCCGCACATTTGTTGGGCTCTGGCGAATGATGGTGACGCTCCCGGACACGATTCGATTCATCGAGCGCGATTGGCTCGCGGCCAATCACGTCATGTTTCGTGACAGCGACGCGGCGACGCTCGTTGACACCGGCTACGGAAAGTTCAACGACGTCACGCTGGAGAAAGTCGGCGACGTTCTCTCCGACTGGGGTGATCTGCCGCTTGAACGCATCATCAACACGCACATTCACAGCGACCATATTGGCGGCAACGCCGCGCTTCAGCGCGCGCATCCCGGCTGTTCAATCACGATTCCGCTGGATGAGCAACCCGCCCTAGTGAACTGGGACGCACCAGACCAAATGCTGTCGTACGCCGATCAAGCGGCCGAACGGTTCGCTTGGGACGCCGTGATTGAGGCGGGCGAAACGATCTCGCTGGGCGGTGAGGCGTGGGAAGCGATTGCGACACCGGGTCATGACATGGGATCGCTCGTTTTGTTTTCGCCGAAGTTGCGGATCCTAATTTCAGCCGACGCGCTGTGGGAAAACGGTTTTGGCTTCGTCGTCCCGCAGGCGATTGATCCGAGGCCATTGGCTGCGCAACGTGCGACGTTTAAGCGCTTGGCAGCGTTGGACGTAGCGCTCGTGATTCCGGGTCACGGGCCGATGTTTACCGACTTTTCTGGCGCACTCAAACGTGCCAGCGACAAGCTAGAAGCATTCGCGGCAGACGACATGCGCATCGTGCGAAACGTGGTGAAGGGCATGTTTATTTATTCGCTGATGTGGCGGGAACAGATGCTGCTCTCCGATTTGCCAAGCTACGTCAATCGCATCGGCGTGCACCGCGACTACAACGCGCAGTTTTTCAAAATGAGCGACGAGGCGTTTGCCGATTGGCTGGTAGCCGAGGCGCTACGTGCCGGGAAAGCTCGCGTGGACGGTGGGCGGCTCGTGTCAACTTAGGTGTGGGCCGTCTGTGAAGTATTTTTGGCACAGATTTACACAAATGAACACGGATTGTGCAGCCAGAAAATCTGTGTAATCCGTGAAATCAGTGGCAAATGCAATCGTTCTAAGGCCGCTAAGTCTTTTTTATTGCAGCTATCTTTTGCTTGACCGCGAAAATTTTCCCGTCAAGCGTTCGCTCGAGTCCCTGCGTGAAATCGACGATTTCAAAGTCGAGTGCGACGTGAGTAACCAGCTCTTCTGGCCGCAGCAGGAAGTCCGGCCGCGACGGTTTTCCGTACGTCTCGTTGCCATCCATGAAGGTCTCGTAAAGCAACACCCCGCGCGGGCGAATGCAGTCGAGAAGCGTCGCTAGTGTTGGTCGCCACAGGTAGTTGCACACGACGACGGCGTCAAACGAATCCGCAGCGTATGGCCACGGATCGTTTTCTAGATCGCGCACCTCGCTCGTCACGTTTGCGACGCCCGCGAGCGATGCCAGCGCGGCCGCATCGCGATCAACGGCGGTGACTTGGATGCCGCGCGCTGCAAAAAATTTTGCGTGACGGCCGCAACCGCAAGCTACGTCAAGCAGCGACGCGTCTGGACGCACTAGATGCGCGTGTTGCTGCATCCACGGGCTGGGCGTATCTTGGTTATGCACGGATTGAGGCAAATAGTGTGGGAGCGTGGAAGCGCGTTCCCACAGACGGCGAACGTTACCGCGCGTTATTCGCGTCAACCACCGCCAACGCCGCCATGTTCACGATACGACGAACCGTGGCGCTTGGCGTGAGGATGTGCACAGGCTTCGCGCAACCCAACAAAATCGGGCCAATGGCAACGTTGTTGCCGGCACCCGTCTTAAGCAAGTTGTACGCAATGTTCGCGGCGTCGATATTCGGGAACACCAGCAAATTTGCCGAACCCGTCAACGGTGAATCAATCAGACCTTTTCGCATTTCCTCGTCAAGCGCCGAGTCGCCATGCATTTCGCCATCGACTTCGAGCTTGGGTTCGCGAGCGCGAATGAGCGCGAGCGCTTCACGCATCTTCACTGCGGAAGGCGCGTTCGACGTACCGAAATTGGAGTGCGACAGCAGTGCGACCTTCGGCGTGATACCAAAGCGACGTAGCTCTTCCGCTGCCATCACCGTGATTTCGGCCAGCTGCTCTGCGGTGGGGTCGTAGTTCACATGGGTGTCGACGAGGAACAACAGACGGCCAGGCAGCATCAAGCCATTCATCGCTGCATATTCGTGCGCGCCTTTGCGCAGACCGAGCACTTGGTCGATGTAGCGCAGGTGAATGTCGTGGGTGCCGTATGTGCCGCAGATCATCGCGTCAGCATCGCCTTTGCGCACCATCATCGCGCCGATGAGCGACAGGCGACGACGCATCTCGATCTTCGCCAGCTGTTGGTTAACGCCGCTACGTTGCGTCAGACGCAGATACTCCTGCCAGTAGTCGCGATAACGTGAATCGCTCTCAGGGTTGATGAGTTCGATGTCCACACCGGGCCGCATGCGCAGACCGAAGCGCTCAAGGCGTTTTTCGAAGACCGCTGGCCGCGCAATCACGATCGGCTTGCAAATGCGCTCATCAATAATGACCTGCACCGCGCGCATGACGCGCTCTTCCTCGCCTTCGCAGAACACCACGCGACGCGGTTGTTTGCGGGCAGCGTCGAAGATCGGCTTCATGACCGCGCCGGAGTGGTAGACAAACTGTGCGAGCTGCTGCTTGTATGCGTCAAAGTCTTTGATCGGACGCGCGGCGACGCCGGAGTCCATCGCGGCCTTGGCTACCGCTGGCGCGATGCGCACGATGAGGCGCGGATCAAACGGTTTTGGAATCAAGTATTCCGGGCCAAACGAGAGTGCGGTGGTGTCGCCGTAGGCAGCGGCGACCTGATCGTTTTGCTCGGCCATCGCTAGATCGGCAATCGCCTTGACGGCTGCAACTTTCATCGCTTCGTTCACGGTGGTCGCGCCCACGTCAAGCGCGCCACGGAAGATGAACGGGAAGCAGAGAACGTTGTTTACTTGATTCGGGTAGTCGCTGCGACCAGTAGCGATAATCGCGTCGGGACGCGCGGCTTTCGCGAGGTCAGGCATGATTTCCGGCTCGGGGTTAGCGAGCGCAAGGATCAACGGATCCTTCGCCATCTTGCCGAGCCATTCGGGCTTGAGCACCTTCGCGGCTGAGAGTCCCAGGAAGACGTCTGCGCCGTCGAGCAGCTGATCCACAGTGCGCAGCGCAGTCTTCTTTGCGTAGCGCGCCTTGTTGTCGTCCATCTCTTCGACGCGGCCTTCGTAGACCACGCCTTTGATGTCCGACACCCAAATGTTTTCTATCTTGATGCCGATCGCAACGAGCATGTCCAAACACGCCAGCGCCGCAGCACCCGCACCGGAACACACCAACTTCACTTCTTCCGGCTTTTTGCCTACGACACGAAGGCCGTTGGTCACTGCCGCGCCGACGATGATCGCGGTGCCGTGTTGGTCATCATGGAAGACCGGAATCTTCATGCGCTCACGGAGTTTTTTCTCTACGTAGAAACATTCCGGAGCCTTGATGTCTTCAAGGTTTATGCCGCCGAACGTGGGCTCTAGCGCCGCGATGTGTTCGACGAGTTTGTCTGGATCGGATTCGTTCATTTCAATATCGAAGCAATCGATACCGGCGAATTTCTTGAACAGAACCGCCTTGCCTTCCATGACCGGCTTCGCCGCCAGTGGCCCGATATTGCCAAGGCCCAACACCGCCGTACCGTTGGTGACGACACCCACCAAATTGCCACGCGCGGTGAGGTTGTACGACTCTGCGGGGTCGCGCACGATCTCTTCACAGGCGAAAGCCACGCCTGGCGAATACGCCAGCGCCAAGTCGCGCTGGTTGGTCATCGTTTTGGTCGCCGATATCTCCAGCTTGCCCGGGCGCGGACTGCGGTGATATTCGAGCGCGGCTTCTTTGAGCGTTTGCGTCGCTTTGGTGATGTCTGGCATGGGTGGGTCCGCCTTATGTGTGCTTTAATTTCATATCGTGGAACTTATTTCCGAATTTTATTGTTTTTCGCTGTCGGATTGCTAACGTCACTTTGCATCGGCGAGTTACGCGACACAATGTTCACGCAAGTGTCGCTCAATTTCGAGCACCGCCAAGTCGATAGCGCTCATAAAGCGCGAAAATTAGGGGTTACGCCACGCGCCCGCAAGTAGCGTCGCCACGCCACAACAGACATCACAGTTCTCGAAAGTAATCATGAGTCATCTATCCGCATACCTTTCCAACACCAACGTCGGCCATTACATCGGCGGCGCGACCGTCGCGGGACACTCCGGTCGCTTTCAAGATGTGTACAACCCCGCCACCGGCGCAGTCGCGCGCAAGGTTGCCCTAGCGGATGAGGCCGAAGTTGACGCCGCCGTCAAGGCCGCCGCCGCCGCTTTCCCTGCGTGGGCGGACACGCCACCGATTCGCCGTGCGCGGGTAATCTTTAAGTTCTTGGAGCTCCTCAACCAGCATAAAGACGCGCTCGCCGCCGCCATCACCGCCGAGCACGGCAAGGTGTTTACCGACGCCCAAGGCGAAGTCTCGCGCGCGATTGACGTCGTAGAGTTTGCGTGCGGCATTCCGCAACTCTTGAAGGGCGACTTCACCGATCAAGTGTCGACGGGCATCGACAACTGGACAATGCGCCAGCCGCTGGGCGTTGTAGCGGGCATTACGCCGTTTAACTTCCCGTGCATGGTGCCGGGCTGGATGTTCCCGGTCGCAATTGCGTGCGGCAACGCGTTCATTCTGAAGCCGTCACCCACCGACCCAACGCCCGCGCTGATGATGGCGGACTTATGGAAGCAAGCCGGTTTGCCGGACGGCATTTTCAATGTCGTGCAAGGTGACAAAGTAGCCGTTGACGCCCTGCTCGCCCACCCGGATGTGCGCGCGATTTCGTTCGTCGGCTCGACGCCGATCGCGAACTACATCTACGAAACCGGCGCTCGTAACGGCAAACGTGTGCAGGCACTCGGCGGCGCGAAGAATCACATGGTCGTGATGCCCGATGCGGACATCGATCAAGTCGTTGACGCGCTTGTCGGTTCGGCCTACGGCTCGGCGGGCGAGCGCTGCATGGCGATCAGCGTCGCGGTGCTCGTGGGCGACGCAGCCGACAAGATCATGCCAAAGCTCATAGAGCGCACGAAGACGTTGAAGATCAAAAACGGCGTGGAACTCGACGCAGAAATGGGCCCCATCGTCACCGGTGCGGCACTCGCGCGTATCACCGGCTATATCGAAGACGGCGTGAAGTCTGGCGCGAAATTACTCGTCGACGGCCGCGGCTTCAAAGTGCCCGGCCACGAGCAAGGCTTCTGGCTTGGCGGCACGTTGTTTGACAACGTGACGCCCGACATGCGCATCTACAAAGAAGAGATTTTTGGCCCGGTGCTGTCATGCGTTCGCGTGCCCGATTTCGCGGCGGCAGTGAAACTCATCAACGCGCACGAATTCGGCAACGGCGTAAGCTGCTTCACGCGCGACGGCAACGTGGCTCGCGAGTTCGCACGCCGCATAGAAGTCGGAATGGTCGGCATCAACGTGCCGATCCCGGTGCCGATGGCGTGGCACGGATTCGGCGGCTGGAAGCGTTCGCTATTCGGCGATATGCATGCGTACGGCGAAGAAGGTGTGCGTTTCTACACGAAGCAAAAGAGCATCATGCAGCGCTGGCCCGAGAGCATCGGTAAGGGCGCGGAATTTGTGATGCCGACGGCGAAGTAGCGCGCCGTCCGAAACAGCGGGCGTCGGGTGGCGTGCGCTGTCGTTGGCGGTCAAATCGACACTCGCGATCGCCGCAGTTGTACCGCTAAGCGCGCGACAGCTTTACTGCTTGAACCGCTTCTGTACGGTAGGTTCAGGCCGTTTTTGCTTATAGTCAACAAGTTGCCTAATTGCGCCGCATGCTAAACAGCGCAGCGGTTGGCGCGTAAAAGTTGTACGGGCCTAGACCCTAAGAATATTCTTGACATCGCCGCACTCTGCGGCGCAAGCTTCGCTCCTCGCGCGACGTTGCACCGCCGGTGCAAACCGCGCCGTTTGTTACCCCTACCCAGCGAAGCGGAGCAGCACATGTCAGTGATGGATCTCGTAGGCAGCAGCTACAACTACTACCCCAAGACGGCCGTCGCGCTGTGCGTCATCTCTTATAGCGACACCGGCAGCATCGCCGCGCAAGTCTCGCAACAAACGGACGTTAGCGTCGTATGGGGCCCAGCAGAATGCGTTTCGAAGATTACCGGCGTGCCGTATAGCTTGATGTACGTGGCCGCAAAAGCGAGCACAGGCGAGTATTACGTCGTCATTCGCGGTACAGACTTTTTGAGCCTCAGCACATGGTTGCTGCAAGATTTTAATGTGGACGCATCACAACCGCTCGGCAACTTGCAAGGCAAACCAAAAAGCATTCCAGCAACGGCACTTGTCTCACAGGGCACATTCAACGGCATGTCCGACTTGCTCGATTTGTCTGACCCAACGACCGGCCTTTCGCTGGTTCAGTTTCTCATCAAATCGAAGCCGAGCTACCTGTTCGTCACCGGCCACAGCCTCGGCGGCACTCTCACGCCGCCGATGTTTGCGTACCTCAATGCGACGGTCTACAACGGCGGAACCATTAGCAACATGGCGCTGTGGTCGTTCGCTGGCCTCACCCCCGGTGGCACCGGCTTCAACCAATATTTCAACAGCATCATTCCGAACAATCAGGGCTTTCCGTGGCGCATTCAGAACAGCCTCGACATCGCGCCGCTCATGTGGTGGTCGCAATCTGGCGTGCAAAAAATCTACGCGTCGAACGGCCTGTCTTGGGGCTTTCCCGAGAGCGATCTGATCAAAGACTTGTTTAGTGATGCCGCAAGCGCCAAGATTGGCTACGCACAACCGCAGCCAGGTTTGTTACTGCCGGGCACCTTCGACAACTCGATCATTGATAGCAACATCTGGGCTGCGCAAGCGCTGCAACAGCACCATTCCACGACCTATCAAGCGATGGTGAACGCAACGTATCGGTAGGACCTCTTGACCGACACGCCAGCACTGCTACCCAACCGCTACTCTGCTCCGTTGCGTCTCACGTTGCACACGGCGCGCAACCAGATATTCCCAACCCACACGACACAAGGCATTCGCGATGCTCAAACTTTTCGCTAGCTCACACACCGACACTTTACGCAACCGACTGCTCGTCAATACGTTCGCTGCTTGCTTCTCGTTGGGCGCCATTGCGTTCACCGCCGACGCGGCAAGCCCGCAATGCGTCGGCCCCAACGTACACGTCACGTCGCTGTGCGGGCTGCCGCTCGCGCCTCCGCAGATAAGTTGCGCCGTACCCACCGATACGCAAAT
>JAGNQL010000106.1 GCA_017989135.1 Burkholderiales bacterium | reverse complement strand
CCGATGCGACGAAATAGCAAATCGGCCGTAGCACGCCGCTGTGTGAGCGATTGCTCCGCCGTGCGGGTCAGCCAATCGCTGTACGGCGCGTAATGGTCGAGCGGGCCGACGGTGGCCGTCTGGGTTTGCACCTGTCCGCCGGAGCTTTGTAGCTGCCGCTGCACTTGAACTCCCGCCGGGCCTGCGCCCGTCCACGCAAGCATTTCGTCGTAATGGGAGGCGGGGGGCGGCTTGATGGTGTGCATGGGCTACGAATCGCAAAGAGTGACGGGCAAGTACGGCGCAGTGTGCGCGGAACGGGGACATTGTGCACGCGCAGAGCTAAGGCGTTGTGCACAATCAGTGTGCAATAGTAAGCAAACGCTGTGCCGAAAGCGCGAACTTCGCTTGAGTCGCGGACTTTTTGTGGCGCGCAGCGGTGTGGCTCGCGTGCGAAGCACGTCCGTACGCCGAACCCACATAGACAAAACGTGGTTTAACAGCTTTATGGCTCGGGCGACTACTGTGTGTGGCTTTCGCGTGATTAATGCGGCATGTCGACTATTAAGTAAATGGACCTGTAACGACCGCCCAGCGGTCGCTGAAGCCAAAAAGCTGATCCGAGCCGTACAAGCAGGCAAGTCAAGGCACTGTCGAGTTTGCTGCACGGCTCACTGATTCGCGCGACAGCAAGCTGCCGCCGCGCGCTTTCACTCTACAGCCAAATCACCGAGCCGGGCGTGTTGTACCAACCCGCGACAGAGGCTTCGACCTGCGCCTCAATACGGCTGCGCTTGATCTTCATGGTCGGTGTCAGCGTGCCGTGCTCAATAGACCACGGTTCGCGCGCCACGACGATCATGCGAATTTGCTCGTAGTCCGCAATCTCCGCGTTGACGGAAGCGAGCAAGGCTTTGAGCTGTTCGGTGATATCGGCGCGAACCGCTGGGTCGCCGACCGTTGGGCGCAGCTCTTCGTTGAGCACCACCATCGCATACGCAGCTTGCTGCCCGACGCCCGAGACCATCGACATTTCGATGATTGGATTGGCGTTGATTTTGTTCTCGATCGGCGCGGGCGCGATGTACTTGCCCTTGCCGGTTTTGAACAATTCCTTCTTGCGGCCCGTGAGTTTTAGCATGCCATCTGCACGCAGCTCGCCCAAATCGCCCGTGCGGAAAAACCCGTCTTCGGTGAAACTCTCGGCGTCGAGCTCCGGCTGTTTGTAGTAGCCCGCTAGCTGTCCCGGCGACTTAATCAACACTTCGCCGTCTTCACTGATCCGGACCTTCACACCGGGCATCGGCGAGCCCACATAGCCCGGCGCGTTGAGCGCAAGCGACGACGTATTTGAGTATGCGAAGTCTTCTGTCATCGCGTAACCCTCAACGAGATTGAGGCCGAGCTTGCGATACCACGCGATCAACGCGGCAGGAATCGGCGCGGAACCGCTGCCCGCATGCTTGACCGAATCGAGCCCCAGTCCTTTGAGCACTTTGCGGCCGACGATTTTGCCAATGATCGGAATCGAGAGCAGGCGATTGAGTTTCTCCGCGGGCATTTTGTGGAAAACACCCTGCTGAAATTTCAGCCAAAGGCGCGGCACCGAAATAAACACGGTGGGCCGCGCGCGCTGCAAATCCTTCACAAACGTATCCAACGTTTCCGCGAAGAATATGTGCCCGCTGCCATCGACCAACGCCGCACATTCCACCCACGCGCGCTCAAACACGTGCGCCAACGGCAGGTACGACATGATGCGCACTTCCTCGTTCGGGCCAATCGCGTCACGAATGTTTTTCGCCATGCCTTCGGCGGCGGCTGTGATGCGATCAAAGCGATGCATCACGCCTTTCGGCCGCCCGGTCGAACCGGAGGTGTACATCATGATCGCGATTTCGTCGCCCTCGCGAGACGGCGTGCCCGCGATGGGCTCGCACTTAGCGATCAAGTCGTCCCAGCCATCAAACGCGGTTCGCACCGCATCTGGCGCAAGCGGAAATGCGATGCACGGCAGATCTGCCGACACCGCGCTCGCTTGCTGCTCCCACGTGTCTAGTTTGCCCAAGAACAGCAAGCTCGCGCCGCTGTGCTCAAGCACGTAGCGCACAGTGTCGGCCGTCTCGGTCGGGAAGATCGCGACGGTCGTACCACCCGCCATCCAAATGGCAAGCTCCGCCATGAAAAAGTGCGCACAATTCTTCGACAAAATCGCAACCCGCGCGCCGCGCGGAAATCCGCGGTTTTGCAGGTGCGTCGCCATGCGCCGCGACTGATCCATCATCTGCCGCCAGGTGTAATCCACCACGGCACCGCCACCGGTGGGCTGCGTCAAAAACAGTTTGTCCGGATGTGCACGCTCGTGCGCGTAAACGCGGTCAAGTATTAGCGTGTTGTTGGTCATAAATCCTCCTTCAATTTCCGAATCGAATTGAACGCCGCGTTACTCCCAATCTGGCGTTGGGCTGTCCCGCTTGCGCTCATTTGTGTGTATTGCGGGCAGATTAGAGCATGTGGCGGCGAAGTTGGGCGTCGGGTTTATCCGCTGTATGTGCTGAATCAATTACCCCTAGTTTGCTAGCTGGCCGCCTCCGCTGCGCGCTTGGGGAGCTGACTGCGAAGGGCGGATACTTCTTCCATCAAATCCACCACCAACGCGCTGACTTCAGCGTTGGCGTCAAATGTGCGCTCGATGCTCAATAGCCGCCGCGCGCGAATGAGGGCAGCGCTCGTGAAGCGCCAGTTCGTCTCGGCCGTTGCGGGTGCGGGGTTCTCGCACGGAAGCAGTCCGTCTGAAACGCGTTGCGCCACCCATGTGGTTTCCACTGAGCAGGCGCAGGCCAACTCCTGAATTGTCAGCGTCGCGTCGTCGACAATGACGCCAGAGAAAATAGTCATGTTCATCGTGCTCATGCCTTCGCTCCTTGGGTGAATTTTGCGTTCGCAGCGCGCGGGTTGAACGCCATGTCGCGTGCCATGTCTTCATAAATTTTGCGCGCGGCGTCGGTGTTAGCCGGCGGCAACACGATGCTGATTTCGAGATACAAGTCGCCCGCCTCGTTTGAGCCTTGACCGGGAATTCCACGTCCACGCAGACGCAGCTTGCGGCCCGCCTGCGAGCCCGGTGGCACCGTCACCTGCACCGTGCCCGACGGTGTTGGCATCTCAATCGAAGCGCCGAGTGCGGCCTCCCACGGCGCCAGCGGCATAGCCTCAATAACGTCGCGTCCGTCGACGCGGTAGCGCGCGTCGGGCGTGAAACTGATTTCCAGAAACAAGTCGCCGGACGGACCGCCACCAAAGCCCGCGCTCCCTTGGCCGTTCAAGCGAATATGTTGGCCTGCTTTGAGACCCTTGGGAATGTTCACGTTGAGTGTGCGCTCTTCGTTCACAACATGGCCCGACGCATCAAGCTTTGCCGCCCGTAATGTGATCGCTCGCGTTGCGCCGTTGTACGCATCGGCCAAATCGATCACCACCTTCGCGTGATGATCTTCGCCACGCATCTGCTTTGCACGGTGCTCGCCGCCAGTACCGCCTGCACGCCGTGCCGACTCTCCGAACAGGTTCGAGAAGAAATCGCTGAATCCCGCAGCCTCGGCGTCGCTCATGCCGCCGCCCGAGTATTCGCGGCCAGCGTTCCAGTCCGGTGGCGGGCGGAAATCTTGCCCGCCTTGTGGACGAGCGCCGAGTGCGTCGTACGCTGCGCGCTTTTCCGGATCAGAGAGCACCGTGTTGGCCTCGTTAAGCTCTGTCATCCGTGCCCCCGCGTCAGCTTCTTTGCTCACATCGGGGTGATACTTTCGCGCGAGTTTGCGAAACGCTTTTTTAATCTCATCCGCGTCCGCAGTTTTGCTGACACCGAGGATTTGGTAGTAGTCCCTAAATTCCATCTTGCAGGACTCCTGAATGCAACACGTACGTTGGACGAAACCAACGCGTTCGCCCTTGCATTCAGTATGCGCCGATGCCTTTGCACTTTGTTGCGCAAAGTCACTCTGGGAGCAGATACTCCCGCACATCGCACTCCCGGCTAGTCAATCAAGCGAACCTTCGGTTTTTTGACCCAGACCAAACGGTAGTAAAGCGTTTGCAAGATCAGCATCGCGGTAAACGCTGCCGGGTAGGCAAACCAAATGCCAGAAAGCCCAATACTTTTGCTCAGGAAGTACGCCACCGGCACTTCGACCAGTGCTATACACAAAATACTGATCGCCGTCGGAACAATCACCGAGCCGCTCGCGCGCATGATGCCTGACAACGCGCCCGCTGAGCCCATCAGCAGGAAGCTCCAAAGCATCACGTGCAACAAGTTTTGAGCGATGTCCACCACCGCTTCGTCGGCGATGAAAAGTCGAATAATCACACGCGACAACGCGTAGCCAACAAGCACCATCGTTCCCGTGAGCACGAGATTCATCATGAGCCCCGTTCTTGTGATCGCACCGAGGCGATCTGGCTTTCCAGCACCGATGGCTTGCGCGCCCAAAATAGAACACGTAATCGCGATGGATATTGCAGGGAATTGCACATAGTTCACGATCTGATTCACCGCCCCGTACGCCGCAATCGCTTGTGAGCCGTAACCGTTCACTAGCGAGAGCAACACCACTTCCGCGAGCGAGATCACGATCATCTGCACGCCCGTCGGAACGCCGATTTTCAGCACGGCTTTGAAGAGGGTTGGATCAATCCGTAGATGCGGACGCATGGCTGCGTTCGGTGCCATTGGATGCGTCGCGTTGGCGTACGGTCGACGCAACAAACGCCACGCGAGCCAAGTAATCGCCACCGCGTTGGCGATGATGGAAGCCCACGCTGCGCTGGTCAACCCCATCTGCGGCAAGCCGCCCCAGCCGCGAATGAGCGCAGGTGTAATCAAGAGCCCGAGCGCCGTTGAAATGATGAGCGCTAAGAGTGGTGACACCGTGTCGCCCACACCGCGCAACATCGAAGTGAGCAGCAAAAACAAAAAGATGCCCGGTACCGCGATCATGATCACGCGCGCATACGCAATCGCGTCGGCAACGATGTCGGCGGGCGTGCCGAGCAACTGCATGATGTTGCTCGCGAACACAAAGCCGAGCACTGCCACGGTCAGCCCAAAAATCAATCCCGCGACAAGCGTCGTTCCGACCACTGCCCGAACGCGATCAACCTTGCGCGCACCCCACGCTTGTCCTATCAACACCGACGCGCCCGCACCCAAACCGATGATGAATGCGATGAGGAAAAACACGATGGGAAACATCGATGACGCCGCAGCCATCGCCTTCACACCAAGCATTTGTCCGATGTAAATGCTGTTGGCTGTGCCCGAGAGCGATTGCAAAAAATTGCTCAGAATCATCGGCCCGACGAAGGCCAAAAACACGCGCCACAGCTGCTTTTGCTCTCGCGCCGGCGCTGGTGCTGGTGGCTTTCCAGTCGACGGCGCGGCATTCGTTGCAGTGCTCAAGTGGTGGCTCCGGCGGATTCGGTCTTTTGCGTTCCGGCAGCGAATGCCACGTGGGCTAACCGTCGCGCCTCCGTGCGAACGTCCGGCGGCCACGTTTCGGAGTGCTGCTCGAATCGCTCAGCGTTGCAAGTGAAGAGCGCGCGAGTTGCTTCTTCAAAGCCACGCTCATTGCCCGCAATCGCGTTGATGAACCGGTAGCACGCCACTTGCGCGTGCCGCACGCGATCCGCGCCCTCGCTAAACCTACGTGCGTTGTGCACCAGTTTGCGAAGCGTCACCGATGCGCCGCCCGGCTGTTGCGCGAGCCAATCCCAATGCTGCGGAAGCAACGTCACCTCACGCGCCACCACGCCAAGCTTGGGTCGACCGGGGCGCGCCGCACTTGGCGCGTTAACGTTGGTCGCACTGTTCGCGCCGGAAAACGCCGACGAGTCGGACAAATCAATTTGCTCACCCGTAATCGCATCAAACACTAGAGGCAAGAGCTGCTCCGGCGGTTGCGCGGCGATGAACGCCGCCAGTTGTGCGTCTGTGCCTTGCGCGATGCGTTTGCCATCGAGAAAAGCCATGTACTGTGTGGTTTGGGGCGCGGGTTGCATGCGGAGTGTTGCTGAATTGTTTGTGAGACCAAATATTACCCGGATAAAAATAGGATGTCAATTTCATCCGGGTAAATTTGTATCGAAGTCGCATTGGGCCGCCATGGTGTTTCGCTATCCTCTTGCCAGTTTTGTCTTCACGATCATTCCATGACCACGTCAACTCAGTCCATCCCCGGCCTCGTTTTCACCGAGCATCGCTTTCAGCTGCCCGTGGATTACGCGAACCCAAGCGCGTACCCAAAAATCACCGTGTTCGCGCGCGAGGTGGTCGCGCCCGGCAAGGAAGACGCGGACTTGCCGTTTCTCGTGTTTTTTCAAGGCGGGCCGGGCTTTGGTGCCCCGCGTCCGGGAGGGGCGGGCGGTTGGTTGAAGCGAGCGCTGCAAGATTTTCGGGTGTTGCTGCTCGATCAACGCGGCACGGGGTTATCGTCGCCGATTACCGCGCAGACCATGCGCCATTTCGCTTCGCCGCAAGCGCAAGCGGACTACGTGTCGCACTTTCGCGCCGACAACATCGTGCGCGATGCGGAGGCGATTCGAAAGCAGCTCATCGGTGATAAGCAGTGGAGCATCCTCGGCCAAAGCTTCGGCGGATTTTGCGCGCTGCGCTATCTCTCAGCCGCACCCGAAGCACTCAAGGAGGTACTCATCACTGGCGGAATTCCCTCTCTCACAGCGACGGCAGATGACGTGTACCGTGCAACCTACCCGCGCGTGATCGCAAAGAACGCGCGTTACTACGCACGCTATCCGAGCGACGTTTCGCGCGTGCGCGACATCGTGCAGTATCTGAGCGACAACAACGTCGCGATGCCCGGTGGTGGTCGCTGTACGCCGCAGCGCTTCTTGCAGCTCGGCATGGCGCTCGGGATGAGCGACGGCTTTGAAACGCTGCACTACTTAATCGAAGATGCGTTTGTCACGACGACCAGCGGACGCGAAATCAATTGGAATTTTTTGTCTGCACTAGAGTGCGAACAAGCTTTCGATAGCAACCCAATTTACACGTTGCTGCAGGAGGCGTGCTACACGCAGAACACGGCAAGCAATTGGTCGGCCGAACGTTTGCTCGGCGACTATGCCGTGTTCGATCACAACGCTCTCGCGCCCGCACCGCTGTTGTTCACGGGCGAGATGGTCTATCCGTGGATGCTCGACACCTATCCGCAACTACAACTGCTCAAAGACGCCGCGAATTTGCTCGCACAGAAAGCCGATTGGCCGATGCTCTACGACGTTGAGCGTCTGCGTAAAAACACTGTGCCGGTAGCGGCTGCCGTGTACTACGACGATATGTACGTGCCGTGCGAATTCTCAGAAGCGACCGCGAAGATCGTGCCGAACATGAAGCTGTGGATCACCAACGAATACGAGCACAACGGACTGCGCGCCGACGGAGAAAACGTCGTTGATCGCTTGCTGAAAATGACGCGTGGCGGGCTGTGACCGAAGCGCAAAACGTGCAACCTCAAAGAGAAAACCGCAGATGAAAACTCTTATCCGCTCGCTTTCCGTCGCGCTCGTGGCCGTCGCGCTCCATTGCGTACCGGTTCACGCAGGCCCTCAAGAAGACGCCGCCAGCGCGCTGCTCGACCGCTTCCACAGCGCCGCTGCAAAAGCAGATTTCGATACCTACTTCGCGGCGTTCACGCCCGACGGCGTGTTCCTCGGCACTGACGCAACCGAGCGCTGGACTGTCGCGCAATTTAAGGCCTACGCAAAGCCGCACTTCGACAAAGGCCGCGGCTGGACGTACACCAAGGTCGAGCGAAACATCAACGTTTCAGCGGACGGTGCGCACGCCTCGTTCGATGAATTGCTCGACAACAAGAGCCTCGGCCGTTGCCGAGGCACCGGCGTGTTGCGCAAGGTCGACGGCCAGTGGCGCATTGAGCAATACCACCTCACTATACCGATGCCGAATGAATTGGCGGACGAATTTGTGAAACGGATTCGCGCCGGAAAGTAGACTTTCCTGCGCCCCGCGCGCCGTTGTAGCGACTCGGAGACGGTCGCTAAACTGATCTAACCGACGCTTGCGGCTCCGTTCGCCATCAGTCTCTGCATGTTAACCATCGCACCCCTCGCGCATGTTTTGAACTTCGCGAGGATGGCTTGCTTTTCCTGGTCAGCGGGATCCACTTTCGCCATCACTTTCCCGGACCAATCCAGGCGCGTGCTGCCGATCCATTGCCGCAGCGTTTTGTCTTGGCCCCATTTGAGCTGATTCATCATGTTCGCCATCGTCGCGGGCAAATAGCCCGCGAGCGAATCGGGGAAGGGGACGGTCGCGCAGATTTGGTTCTTGACCTCGTCGCCGTCGTAATGCGCTTCAACATAGGCGACGAGCGCGGCGCTGAACACTGGCTGCGGCATGCGCACAATTTGAAGAACAAGTTTGTTCGGCTGAAAAATGGGTAGCGAAGGGCGGCGCTCCACCGCCGAGGCCGAACAGTCGATGAACATCGTATTCGCGCGCACGGGCACACGACCACCGTCGAGCACCATCTCACTGGCATCAATCGTCTTCACGTGCCCCATGCGAATCACGTTCGTGATTTGCCGCAACACTGTCGCTTCGCCGTGAGACACGGTGGCGTAGTGAAACATCGTGGGCTTCTGATCGGGATAAATGCGCAGCATTTGGTCGCACGCTTCCAACCGCTCAAACAAATCGTCGACGCTCGTTGCGTTGGCGATGGCTTCCATCTCATTGGCTTGGCCGCCAATGGTCTCGTTGAAAAACTCGAAGCCGGGTTGCGTGTGCGCACGGTTCACCAGCCACGAATCGCGCGGCATCACCCAGCTAATCGCGTCCGGACTCGCTCCGGAATTGAGGAGCCACACGCCGGCATCCATCGCCGTTTTTCCGGCACCGATGATCACAAAATGTTCGGGCGTCCCATGGCGGCCCTGCCACAGTTGCGGCAACTGGTTCGGCGTGACGTGGCGCACTCCCTCTTTAATCTCATACTTCGGCGTATGCGTTGAGGGCACAGG
>JAGNQL010000105.1:7879-9067 GCA_017989135.1 Burkholderiales bacterium | reverse complement strand
AAACGCACCGTTTTGCTGCCGTCCGCACTACGGAACGACGTTTTCGCCTCAGCAACAGAAATGCCGAAGGCGTTGTTTTTCTCGCCGGAGCTTTCGCCCTTTTCGAATCCGGCGAGCTCTTGCGGCAACGCCTCTTTCAGTTTACGGAAGTCGACCGGCTCAAAACTACCTGCGCCCGCTGCACCCGCCGCGCCCGAAGCCGCGCCGCCAAGCGCTCCCAGCACCTTCATAGCTTCGCCCATCGCGGCGCCTACGTCGCCGTTGTTGGCTGCGGCTTCCGCGCGTTTACCCGCAGCCTCCATGTCTTTGGCCGCTGCTTCAAGCTTTTTCATAGCCTCTTCCCGCGCGACCTGCTCGGGACTAGGACCGCAGGCGCTCATAGCAAGCGCGACGAACGAAAACGAAAAGAAGCGGACGATGGTTTTGGATTGCATTACAAATTCTCCTGATTCCTCACAAAGACGAGAAATCGCGGAAATTTACGCCAAAAAAAAGGCGTTCTGACGATCAAAATGTTGCGCCGCGACAGAACCTACTCAAGTTTTACCGGCGCCGTGGAAGTGCTCGACGCCAACCTCGCAGAGATCCCTAAGCCGTTCCGCCAACGGTCAAGCCTTCAATCCGCAGGGTTGGCTGGCCAATACCCACCGGCACGCTTTGGCCTTCTTTTCCGCACACGCCTATGCCCTCATCCAGTGCCATGTCGTTGCCGATCATCGTGACCTTCG
This sequence comes from Burkholderiales bacterium, assembly GCA_017989135.1. Lineage (GTDB taxonomy): Bacteria > Pseudomonadota > Gammaproteobacteria > Burkholderiales > Casimicrobiaceae > Casimicrobium. The sequence continues at coordinate 8,339 of JAGNQL010000105.1, read as the reverse complement.
TCAGCGCGTCCGGGCCGTTGCCGATGAGTGTCGCGCCCTTCACGGGGTACATCAGCTTGCCGTTCTCAATCTTCCAAGCTTCGTCCATGGTGAAAACGAACTTGCCGTTGGTGATATCAACCTGACCACCACCGAAGTTCACGGCGTAGATGCCGTTTTCGACGCTGGCAATAATTTCCTGCGGGTCGCGGTCACCGCCGAGCATGTAGGTGTTGGTCATACGAGGCATCGGCAGGTGCGCGTAGCTCTCGCGACGGCCGTTGCCCGTTGGTGCGGCGCCCATGAGGCGAGCGTTCATCGTGTCTTGCATGTAGCCCTTGAGGATGCCGTCTTCGATTAACACGGTCGCGTTGGTCGGCGTGCCCTCGTCGTCCACAGTTAGCGAACCACGGCGATCTTTTAACGTGCCGTCGTCAAGCACCGTCACGCCTTTGGCCGCCACGCGCTCGCCAATGCGCCC
>JAGNQL010000105.1:0-7779 GCA_017989135.1 Burkholderiales bacterium | reverse complement strand
ACAATGCTCTCCTCAAGCGACCAACTCTCCGATTTATGGTGCTCAAAGTACAAATCAGCAAACTCAACGCCGCGCGCGGTCAAACCACCCAAAGTACTTGAGAGTTGGTCTAGCGAAAGGTGAGCGGGCGTAAGAAGGAGTGATTGGGCGGTGGCGAGGGAGGCAGACATCAAGCAGCAAATATGAGTGAATCTAATGAAGGGAGGGTAGCACAGGGTTAGCCGACAGTCGCGGCGCCGCCCGTGCCCGCGATTCCGAAAAATGCCTGCGTCCTTTGTAAGGGCAAGCACAAGGCGCGCGACAAAGCGCTAAAACCATACTTCTCGATATTGCGTAGACGCCCAGCTCGGCGATTTACGGAGTCGTAACAAAAAATAAAGCGCATATGAAATCAAAAATTGCATTGCTGATCGTGATTGCCGGGGCGATTGGCGCATTTTTCTACTTTGATCTTGCGAAACTGTTGACGCTTGACGGCTTCAAAGCACAGCAAGCAACGCTTAGCGCGTATGTGGCGTCGAATCCGTGGCAGAGCGCCCTCGCGTTTTTCGCGGTCTACGTTGCGGTTGCGGCGCTGTCGCTGCCAGGGGCGGCGATATTGACGCTGGTCGGAGGCGCAATTTTCGGTTTCAGCAAGGGCCTCATCATCGTATCGTTCGCATCGAGCATCGGTGCGACGCTCGCGTTTTTGTCCTCTCGCTTCTTGTTGCGCGATTGGGTGCAAAGCAAGTTCGGTGACCGCTTGAAACCGATTAACGACGGTGTGGCAAAAGACGGCCCGTTTTACTTGTTTGCGCTGCGCCTCGTTCCGCTATTCCCGTTCTTCGTAGTCAACCTCGTGATGGGGCTCACGACTATCAAGACCTGGCCGTTTTATTGGGTGAGCCAATTGGGCATGCTGGCGGGTACAGCGGTATTCGTCAACGCGGGCACACAGCTCGCGCAAATTTCTTCGCTCAAAGGAATTGTTTCGCCCGCCATTCTCGGGTCGTTTGCGTTGCTCGGCATCTTCCCGATCATCGCGAAGAAGGTGCTCGATTGGTTGAATGGCCGCAAGGTTTATTCGCGCTTTGCGAGCGTCAAACCAAAAACGTTTGATCGCAACGTGATCGTGATCGGTGCGGGTTCCGCCGGCTTGGTCACGAGTTACATCGCGGCTGCAGTTAAAGCGAAAGTGACTTTGATTGAAAAGCACAAAATGGGCGGCGACTGCTTGAACACGGGATGCGTTCCGTCCAAAGCGCTCATTCGCACTGCGAAGCTGCTCTCGCACATGAAGCGTGCCCAAGAATTCGGTCTGACCAGCGCCACTGCGCAGTGGAATTTCGCCGACGTGATGCAACGTGTGCAGCGCGTGGTGCACGAAGTCGAGCCCCACGACTCGATTGAGCGCTACACCGGTTTGGGTGTGGAGTGCTTGACTGGCAGTGCGCGCATCGTTTCGCCGTGGGCCGTCGAGGTCACGAGCGCAGACGGATCGAAGCAGACATTGACCGCAAAAAACATCGTCATCGCCACTGGCGCACGCCCTTTCGTCCCGCCGATTCCAGGCTTGGCGGATGCGGGGTTCTTGACCAGCGATACCGTCTGGAATTTACGTGAACTGCCGAAGCGTCTAGTCGTGCTCGGCGGCGGCCCCATTGGCTCGGAATTGACGCAGTGTTTCGCGCGCTTTGGTGCCAACGTATCGCAAGTGGAGATGCTTCCCCGCATTCTCATTCGCGAAGACCCGGAGGTGTCAGCGCTCGTTACCAAGTCTTTGGAAAAAGATGGCGTGGCCGTATTGACTGGCCACAAGGCAAAGCAAGTGGTTGTTGAAAACGGCGAAAAAGTGCTCGTGTGCGAGCACGATGGTGCCGAGGTGCGCATTCCTTTTGACGAAATTTTGGTCGCCGTGGGTCGTACGGCCAACGTGACCGGATTCGGACTCGAAGAATTAGGCATTCCTACGCGCCCGAACAAGACGGTTGAAACCAACGAATATCTACAAACGTTGTACCCGAACATCTTTGCATGCGGCGACGTTGCCGGGCCGTTCCAGTTCACACACACCGCTGCGCATCAGGCGTGGTACGCCGCCGTAAACGCCCTCTTCGGTCGCTTCAAGAAATTCAAGGCGGATTACCGCGTGATTCCGTGGGCAACCTTTACGGACCCGGAAGTGGCGCGCGTGGGTCTATCCGAGAGCGAAGCCAAGGAAAAGAACATCCCGCACGAAGTCACGGTGTATGGTCTGGACGACCTTGACCGCGCGATTGCGGATAGTGAGGCGCATGGATTCGTGAAGGTCATTACAGTGCCGGGGAAAGATACGATTCTCGGCGCAACGATTGTCGGCGACCATAGCGGCGACATCCTTGTCGAATATGTGGCGGCGATGAAACACGGACTCGGCCTCAATAAAATTCTCGGCACTATCCACACGTATCCCACACTCGGCGAAGCGAACAAGTACGCCGCCGGCGTGTGGAAACGGAACCATCAACCGACCAAGCTACTCGAGTGGGTCGCCAAGTTTCACGCGTGGGAGCGTGGATAGAACCAGAACAATTTCGCTCACGCCATCGCGCGGGATCTGCCCGCCTCGTCACACCCGGTGGGCGGTGCCCGCCCTACGAAAGCACGCTCATGAACTTCCTCCACCTACTCATCGCAACCGTTTTCGGATTGATCGCCGCAACATCTTTCGCGCAAGCTCCGTTTGATCAGTCGCACAAAGCCTTCGACGATCTGCTCAAGAAGCACGTCACGCTCATATCCAACGGCAACGCCTCGCAGCTTTCGTACGCTGGCGTCGCACGCGATCGCGCCGCGCTCAAGAGCTACTTGGACGCCGTGTCCGCCGTTCCAGAAGCGACATACAAATCGTGGAACAAAAATCAGCAATTGGCGTTTCTGATCAATGCGTACAACGCGTACACGATTGAGTTGATCCTCACCAAGTACCCGAACCTCAAATCCATTCGCGATTTGGGCGGCACTTTTAGCAAACCGTGGGGCCTGAAATTTTTCAAATTGTTCGGCAAAGAAACGACGCTCGATAACATCGAACACGACATGATTCGCGCGGAAGGCGTCTTTAACGACCCACGCATTCATGTGGCCGTGGTCTGTGCCTCTATCGGTTGTCCGATGCTCCGAAACGAAGTGTTCACCGCCGAAAGAATTGACGCGCAACTCGAAGACGGCATGCAGCGCTTCTTGTCCGACAAATCGCGCAATCGCTACAACGCTGAGACCAAGAAACTCGAAGTCAGCAAAATTTTCGATTGGTACAAGAAAGACTTCACCAAAGGCTACAAGGGCTATGCTTCGCTTGAAGCCACGCTCGGAAAGTATGCAGATCGTCTAAGCAGTGATCCTGCTGCACAGGCGGAAATCAAAGCCGGCAAGGTTGCCATTTCGCATCTCGATTACGACTGGAATCTCAACGACAAACGATGAGACCCCTGATACTGATTCTCTTCGCGCAAGAATACGACGAATTAGCGCTTGCTTCGCTCGAATCGTCGTATTCGGAATACGAATTCGTTCGAGAGGGGTTTGACCTTTTCACATTCCCGTCGAATGCGCGCTTGCTGTGGTTCGACGTTGAGCTATTTGTAAAGCGTCTTGCCGTGAAGTACCGCAGCCGAACCATAGCGGCTGTAGCATCGACGCACGAACAATTTGGCGCGCTAGCTGCGAGCCTGTTGGCTGAAAGACTCGGGCTACCCGGCGCATCGTTGCAGTCGCTCTTAACTGCGCAACACAAATTTCTCGCACGCCAAATTCACGCGAAGTGCATGCCGGAAAATGTGCCGCCTTTCTGTGGGTTTCGTTACGACGCCGATGTTCGGACGGCCGTGACGATTGACTACCCGGTGTTTGTAAAACCCGTGAAGGCGGCGTTCTCTGTGCTTGCCAAACGTTGCAAAGACGAAGCAGCTCTACGCGCGCATCTCAAATTTGCGCTGTGGGAAAAATTCATCATCAAACGGCTGACGTGGCCGTTTCGGCGAGTCTCGGCGCAGCGCATCGAATGTGAAATTGACGCCGATTGCTTCATTGCCGAAGGCTGCGTTGACGGCGCGCTTCAGGTGTGTGTCGACGGTTATGCAAAAGGCGGCGAGGTGCATATTCTTGGCACTGTAGATTCCGTGATGTATCCGGGCACCAGCGCATTCATGCGGTTCGAGTATCCGTCGCAACTCGCGGCAGAACGCGTTCAACGTTTAGAGAATGTTGCGAAGCGGGCCGTCGAGGCGATCGGTTTCACTCACGGTTTGTTTAACGTCGAACTGTTTCTCGACCCGAAGACTGAGCGCATTACCATCATCGAAATTAACCCACGCATGGCGGGGCAATTTTCTGATTTGTATGAGCGCGTTGACGGCAAAAGTTTGTGGGCTCTTGAGCTTGAGCTTGCGCTCGGAAAGACGCCTGAATGGCCGCGCAAGGCCGGCGCGTTTGGCTCGGCTGCGAGCTTTGTGTTTCGTGAGTTCGGCGACGCCGTGAAGTTTGCGCCGCCAGATTCGCAGCAGCGCTGGCTCACGCAAACGTACCCGGACGCACGCCTTTTTCTCGACCTGAAACACGCCACTTCGCGCGCGCGCGAAACCAAATGGCTCGGCAATTATCGTTACGCGCTCGTGCACATGGGCGGACGCGATGCCGCCGATCTGATGGCGCGGTTTGCTGATGTTTGCAAGCATCTCGATTTCACTGGGCTTTCCGCACCCATCACCGAATCAAAATGGCAAGTTTTGCGAAGATCGTTTTAGGCAACCTCTTGGTCGCGGCTGGGGCGTTCTTGGCATGTGTGAGTTCAGCGACTCACGCTGCGGATGCCACAACCGCCAACGTAGCTACGTTTTCTAGCCTAAGCGCGGGCGCGACGATCAAGGGCTGGACCGTGCAGACCTTTCGCAGCGTTAAGCAAGCGAGCAGCTACGCGCTGGTTCGCGACGAGCAAGCGAACGCCGTTGTAGTCGAGGGCACGGCCAACGCGTCTGCCGCAGCGCTGGCCCATCGTCTCGACGTCGACGTCCGTGCGACACCTATCCTTCGGTTCAGGTGGAAGGTGGGCAACTTGCTCGACCGCAGCAACCCGCGCGAAAAATCCGGCGACGACTACGCGGCGCGCGTGTACGTGACCTTCGCCAACGATCCGACACGGGAGAGCTTTCGCGAGCGAGCAGAAAACGCAATCGCGCAAGCGCTCTACAAGGAAACGCCGCCGCACGCCGCGTTGACTTACGTCTTCACACATAAAGCGGCGCGCGGCGACATCATCACCAGCCCGTACACCTCGCGCGCCCGTATGATCGTCGTCGACGCCGATCCAGCGTCGGTGGGTCAATGGAAGAGCTTCACGCGCGACGTGTACGAAGACTACAAACGCGCATTCGGCGAAGAACCTACTCGCATCTCAGGCATAGCCATCATGGTCGACGCCGACAACACCGGCGACAAAGCTAGCGCCCGATTCGGCGATATCTCGCTCACGGCGAAACCGTAGATCGCGGCAAATGCACTTTGCAACACTCTGACAGACTATAAACAGCTTTTGCACGCCAACGACCAGCGAGTGGTCGTTTCAGCGTCATTAATGCCATTGTCGACATCGATGAAAAAATGCCGCCAACGACCACTAGGCAGTCGTTCGAGCTAAAAAGCTGTTAGACAGCGTGAGCCGGGCAATGACCGCCCTGCCAGTCACAATGAATCGGCGAATGCGCGATCGCGCTAGTGCATCAACGCCGACAACGCTCCCGGCCCTTTGCCGCTTAGAGACTTCACCGTTTCCGCCGCAGCGTCCATCTCCGCAATCGTGCCCGCGTCAATCGGCAATGCGCTCGCACGAGCGATGCGCGACTTGCGCTCCGGGTCGCCCGGCATCAGGATTTCGTCGTGGCCCTCGGACAAGCGCGCGGACTTCACCCACTCGATGAATTCCCTGGTCGACACTTCAAAGGCGTTCTGCGTGCCGAAGCGCGCGGGGTCGAACACTATGGTCAGCATGTTGTTCCACACGCCAGCCTTTGGTTGATTTTTCGGAATCGTGACGGAGCCACCGGTCAGGGCCGCGCCGAGGAGTTCGCACACCATCGCAAGGGCGTAGCCCTTATGCGCGGCCATCGTCGTCAGCGCGCCGATGCGCCCGTTTACAGGCTCGAAGAGCACACCGGGATTAGTCGTCGGGAATCCCTCGTGATCGATCAACGCGCCTTCCGGCGTGTGCTTCTGCGCGTTGTACGCGACACGCACTTTGCCCTGCGCAATCGCGCTCGTCGCGAAGTCCAACAAAATCGGGCCGCCGTCTGATGCCGGTCGCGGAATGCCCACGGTAAAGGGATTGGTTACAAAGCGCGCCTCCGCGCCGCCGTAAGGCGCAACCCAATGCTGGCTCACCGCGTTGGTGAAGTGCACCGAAATCAAGCCCTCCTCAACCGCCTGCTCCGCCCAATGCCCGACACGCCCGAGGTGATGCGAATTTCGCAGCCCCATCACACACACGCCGGTGTCTTTCGCGCGTTTGATCGCAATCGCCATCGCCTGATGCGTCACGCTCTGACCAATGCCGCGATGCGCGTCGATCACCAGCAAGCTGCCAGTGTCGGTCACGACTTCTACGTCGGTGTTCAACACCAACTCACCCGCCGCGATGGACTTCACATAACGCGGCACCATACCGACACCATGCGAATCGTGTCCGCTCAAGTTCGACAGCACCAAATGGTCCGCCGTGAGCTTCGCCTCGTTGGCCGACGAACCCGCCGCCAAAAATAAATCGGCCACCCAGCGGTGGAGCGTATCGGGGTGAATGGTTTTGTCGGTCATGCTTTGCAGTGTAGCCGCGGCAAATCTCTACCGACATGAATGATTTCACTCATGTCTGTCTTTCGCGGCACATGCGAGCGCGCTCCGGTTCGCGGAGCGCGCACTACGTTACTTCGCGACCACCGAATCCGCCGCACGCACACGCTTTGCATCACGATTCAGGCCGCTCAGGATCGCTTTGAACGACGCGGTGACGATGTTGCTGTCCATGCCTACGCCGTGCAGCGACGGGCCTTCGCCGACGCGCATTTCGATGTACGTGATGGCGGTTGCGTTTGCACCTTGACCGATGGCGTGCTCGTGGTAATCCATGACCTTCACTGGCGCGTGTAGTTGGCTCGCGATGGCAGACACAAACGCGTCAATCGGTCCGTTGCCGGTGCCCGTCGCTTTGTGTGTGTCGCCGTCGATCACGACTTCAGCCTGCACTTCGACCGCTTCAGGTTTCGAGGAATCTTCGGCAAGCTTGTGCGCGACGTACTTGTACTGTGCCCCGCCGCTGATGTACTCGGCGTCAAAGATGTTCCAAATGTCGTCCGCGGTCATTTCTTTGCCGGTGTCGTCCATCACTCGTTGCACGACTTGCGAGAACTCGATCTGCATGCGGCGCGGCAGATCTACTCCGTATTCGTTTTGCAGAAGGTAGCTGATGCCGCCCTTGCCCGACTGCGAGTTGACGCGAATGATCGCTTCGTAGCTGCGGCCAACGTCCATCGGATCAATCGGCAAATACGGCATGTCCCACAACTGTGTGTTGTTGGTTTCGCGTGCGGTGAATGCCTTCTTGATCGCGTCTTGATGCGAGCCCGAAAAGCTCGTGTAGACGAGATCGCCCGCGTACGGGTGGCGCGCAGGCACCGGAAGCTGATTACAGTATTCAACCGTCTTCTTGACTTCGTCGATGTCGCTGAAATCAAGATTCGGGTGCACGCCTTGCGAGTACATGTTGAGCGCGAG
>JAGNQL010000104.1 GCA_017989135.1 Burkholderiales bacterium | reverse complement strand
CAAGAAGGGCGAGTTCGCGATTGAGAATGGCGGTTCGTTGACGCCGGAATTCATGGCGGTGCTGTTGGGTCTGGTGCTCTACACGGCTGCCTTCGTCGCGGAAGTCGTGCGCTCCGGCATCTCGTCGGTAGCGCGCGGGCAAAGTGAAGCGGCGCAAGCCCTCGGCCTGTCGAAAGGTCAGGAGATGCAAAAAGTGCTGCTGCCGCAAGCGCTGCGCGTGATCATCCCGCCGATGACGAGCCAGTTTTTGAACCTCACGAAGAACTCGTCGCTTGCGGTCGCGATTGGCTACCCTGACGTGGTGTCAATCGCGAACACCGCGCTCAACCAAACCGGCCGCGCGGTCGAGTGCATCGCGATCATCATGTTGGTCTATCTCACTACCTCGTTGTCCACCTCAATCTTCATGGGTTGGTACAACGCGAAATCAGCCATTCAGGAGCGCTAGACCATGGCTGAAACTATCGTCTTTCAATCGACGCCCGCACGCCCCGCTCCCATCAAAACCGAGGGCTTGGTGCCGTGGGCTAAGGCCAACTTGTTTGCGAACTGGCAGAGCTCCGTCACGACCGTCATCGTGCTTGGTGTGTTGCTGTACGCGCTCCCCAACTTTATCCAGTGGGCGTTTCTCACTGCCACGACAGTACCGAACGCGGATGCTTGTCGCGCGCCTGGCGTGGGCGCTTGTTGGGGCGTCGTGACCGAGAAGTATCGTCTGATCATCTTCGGTCGCTATCCAATGGATGAGCAATGGCGTCCGCTGGTGGCCACGTTGTTGCTCCTTGCCTTGCTCGTCGCGAGCTGCACGCGCGCGTTCTGGAACAAGTGGATCATCGTGCTGTGGGTTGTTGTCGTAGGCACGTTCTTCGCACTGATGTACGGTAATGTGCTTGGCCTGACTAAAGTGACGACTGATCGTTGGGGCGGCTTGCCACTGACGATCATGTTGTCGTCGCTGTCGATGGTCATGTCGTTTCCCATTGCAATTGCAGTCGCGCTTGGCCGCCGCTCGGCGCTTCCCGCGATTCGCACGTTTTGCACGATTTACGTTGAACTCATCCGCGGTGTGCCGCTGATTTCTGTGTTGTTCATGGCGTCGTTCATGTTCCCGTTGTTCATGCCGCAAGGCGTAACGGTGGACGTGATGATTCGTGTACTCGCAGGTCTCACTTTGTTCGCTGCAGCGTACATGGCGGAGGTGATTCGCGGTGGCCTGCAGGCTATGCCGAAGGGGCAGACGGAAGCAGCTGCGTCGCTCGGGTTGTCGTACTGGCAAACGCAGTTCAAAATCATTCTGCCGCAGGCTTTGGCGCTTGTCGTGCCGAGCATCGTGAATAACTTCATCGGCTTATTCAAAGACACTTCGCTCGTTGGCATCGTGTCGCTCTACGAGCTAACCGGATCGCTCGGCCTTGCCCTGAACGGTGACGCCGATTGGCGTCCGTACAAGCTTGAAGGCTACGTGTTCATCACGCTAATTTATTTCGCATTCTGCTTCGCCATGAGCCGCTACAGCCTGTGGATTGAAAAGCAAGTCAACAAATCCAAACTGCGCTAGTCGGGAAGCAACCAATGAGCACCACCAATAACGCCGCCAAAGACATCATCGTTTTCGATAAGGTCAACAAATGGTACGGCAACAGTTTTCACGTCCTGCGCGACATCAACCTGAACGTCAAACAAGGCGAGCGTATCGTTGTCTGCGGCCCGTCGGGTTCGGGCAAATCGACGCTGATTCGTTGCATCAATCGCCTTGAAGAACACCAAGAAGGCCATCTCTACGTCGACGGCACCGAACTGACCGACGACGTCAAAGCGATCGACAAAATCCGCAAGGAAGTCGGCATGGTGTTTCAACAGTTCAATCTGTTTCCCCACCTAACGGTGCTCGAAAACCTGACGCTGTCACCGATGTACGTCGGAAAAGTGCCGAAGAAAGAAGCCGAAGAAAAGGCGATGCTTCAGTTGAAGCGCGTGCGCATCGCTGAACAAGCGGGCAAGTATCCACTGCAGCTCTCCGGCGGCCAGCAGCAGCGCGTGGCGATTGCGCGCGCGCTCTGCCTCACGCCTAAGATCATGTTGTTTGATGAGCCAACCTCAGCGCTCGATCCAGAGATGATCAAGGAAGTGCTCGACGTGATGGTCGAGATGGCGAACCAAGGCATCACCATGATCTGCGTGACGCACGAAATGGGTTTCGCCAAGGCCGTGGCCGACCGCGTGATCTTTATGGATCAGGGCCAAATCGTCGAACAAAACAACCCGCACGACTTCTTCAACAATCCGCAGACCGATCGTTCGAAAGATTTTCTGTCGAAAATTTTGGGTCACTAGGCGAGCGCTTAGCGCTGCAAAAACAAAGAGCCGCTTTCGCGGCTCTTTTCATTGGTGCTCCTGGGTGGTCACCATACAGCTTTGTGGCGCAAACGACTGCCAGACGGCGATTACCGCCAATATTGTTACGTTCTCGACATTAATACAAACTCGCACCAAACGACCACCCGCTGGTCGTTGGCACCAAAAAGCTGTTGAGCATAAAACGAGCGATCACCAATACCGCATCGCGCCTTTGAACAGTTCGGCGAGGGAGGCTTTGGTCACGTCGCGTGGGGCGTTCTTGATCACGCGTTGCTGCGGGAAGGCGCGCTCCGCGAGCGTTTCCGCGTCAGCGTCGGTGTAGCCCACGGCGTTGAGACCGTTCGGGAAATTCACGGCGCGCATCATTTCGATGAGCTTGCCGGCCACCACTTCGCCTGCGTCTTTCGCGGTCGCGCCTACCGTGTTCGCGCCGAGGAACTGGGCGGCCTCCAAGTGGCGCTCCGGTGCTGCCTCGCCGGTGAAGCGATACACGCTCGGCGCATTCAGCACAACGCTCATGCCGTGCGGCACCATCGGCTCGTCTTGCGGGTAGCCTGCGGGGGCTTTGAAGGCGCGCACGAGGCCGGAGACCGCGTAGCTCATGCCATGCGGCAGGTGGCACCCGGCGTTAGAAAACGTCATGCCCGCGATCAGCGCGGAATACATGATCGCGCCCTTCGCTTGTGCGTCGCTCGGGTCGTTCACGGCGTTCACGAGGTTTTGACCGATCACGCGCAGTGCTTCGCGCGCGCCCATGTCGCTCCATAAATTCGCGCCCTGATTCATCGGACGCTTCGCGCCGTCGAAACCTTCATAGGCCATCGCTTTCGCCGAATGCGGACGCGCGGTGTAGCTTTCCAGTGCGTGAGAGAGCGCGTCGAATCCGTTGGCCGCGATTACCGCGGGCGTCAAGGTATGCGTGACGTCAGGGTCAACCAGCGCGCGCGACGGCAACAAATGCCGAGACAAGATGCCCGTTTTGCACTGATGATCAAGCAAATCAAAAATCGCGATGCCGGTCACCTCGGAACCCGTGCCGCAGGTCGTCGGGCACGCGATATGCGGCTTCAACGGACCGGGCACCGCTTTGCCCTGACCGATCGGCGCGTTCACGTAGGCAAGAAAATCGTCCGGGTAAGTTGCGTAAAGATTCGCCGCTTTAGCCGTGTCCATCACTGAACCGCCGCCAACCGAAACGAAGCCGTCAAAGTTACCTTCTTGGGCGAATTTTGCCGCTGCCTTGAACGAGCGATCCGTCGGCTCGACCTCGCACTCCCAATAAATCGCGACGCTGCAGCCTCCAGCTTCGAGCGAGCGCTTCACGGTGGCGACATACGGCAAATCACGCACCGTTTTGTCGGTGTAGAGCGCAATGCGCTTCATGCCCAATGCGCGCGCGTGCGAGCCCGCTTCGCGCAAGCTTCCGGGGCCGAACGTGAAGTGATTGACTTCGACCGTAAACGAAGCGTCGCCTTCGTGACCGGCAACGCCTTCGAGTCCGTAGTAACGGCAGCAGCGATACATGGTTAGGCCTTCGAGTAAGCGCGTTCAACCCGAGCCACGCGAGTTTCGAAATGTTCGTACCAACGCTCGTTTCCCGCTTCCCGCGCGAGCGTGTGTTCGGCGTTCTTCTTCCAGTTCGCGATGCTCGCTTCGTCGCGCCAGTACGAAACCGTAATGCCGAAACCATTGACGTCGCGCGTGCTTTCGACGCCGAGATAGCCCGGTTGCTGCGCCGCGAGTTCGACCATTCGTGTGGCCATATCGCCGTAGCCATTATCGCCTTGTGCAGCAACGCGTTGGCTCGTGAAGATCACCGCGTAATACGGCGGTTCCGGCGTGTTGGCGAACGCACTCACCTTGCATCCGCCTTAATCATGTCGGCTGCTTTCTCGGCCATCATGACGACCGGCGAATTGGTATTTCCAGACACCAACGTCGGCATGACCGAACAATCAATCACGCGCAATCCAGTCACACCGCGCACACGAAGGCGGCTGTCGACGACGCCCATCGGGTCGCCGTCTGGTGCCATTTTGCAAGTACCGGACGGATGAAAAATCGTCGCACCGTATTGCCGTGCGAACTGCAAAATTTCATCGTCGCTTTGTGCACTGTCGCCTGGACGATATTCTTCACCGATCAAGTGGCTCATCGCGTTTGTGTGCGCCAGCTTTCGTGCGAAACGGATCGACGCAACCGCGCAGCGCACATCGGTTTCATGCGACAAATAATTTGAAAACATCGCCGGTGCAGCGAGCGGATCGGCTGATTTCAAACGAATCTCGCCGCGTGATTCTGGGCGCAACTGGCATACCGAGAATGTGCAGCCGCTCCACGGATGCGTCGGCGCGCCCGCCATCTCGGCCGAGAGCGCGGCGAAGTGAAACTGAATATCTGGCGTCTTCGATTCGGGCAAAACGCGCGTAAACATTCCGCCGTGATTAATGCCAATCGCGAGCGGCCCGGCACGGCGCGTCAGCCACTCCCAGCCCATCATGAATTTGCGCCAATTGCTCTTCAAATCGTCGTTGGTGGTGATCGGTTGTTTCACCTTGTACATGAGGCGAAGCTGCAAATGGTCTTGCATATTCTGGCCAACGCCAGGTAGATCGTTCTTCACGGCGATGCCGTGTTCGCGAAGATGCGCAGCAGGTCCAATGCCTGAGAGCATCAAGAGCTGCGGGCTTTGCAGCGCGCCAGCGGTCAGCAGCACTTCCTTGTTGGCACGCAACGTCACGCGTGTGCCGTATTGCATGTATTCAACGCCTACCGCGCGAGAACCTTCAAACAGAACACGCGTGACCTGCGCGTTGACTTCGGTGCGTAGATTTTTTCGCTTTTGCGCGGGTCGTAAATACGCGACTGCCGTTGAACAACGCCAGCCGTTCTTGGTGAAAAGTTGGTAGTAACCGACGCCCTCTTGGTCACCGCTGTTGAAGTCATCGGTGCGCGGCACGCCCAGCTCCTCGCCGCCCGCGATGATCGCGTCCATCAGCGGATGCGCTTTCGGAATCGAGGTACCCCAGAGCGGTCCGCCTTGCCCGTGGGTGCCGTTTTCGAGCAAACGCTTGTCGCTGTTGTGCTCGCTCTTGATGAAGTACGGCAGCACTTCTTTCCAGCTCCAACCATTGTTGCCTGCGGCGCTCCAACGGTCGTAGTCGGCGGCTTGGCCGCGGATGTAGATGAGCCCGTTAATCGACGACGAACCGCCCAGCCCGCGTCCACGTGGCCAGTAGATGTTGCGGTTGTTCATATTTGGGTCGGGCTCGGTCTTGTAACCGTAGTTGTAGACCGGATGGAACATCGTTTTGGCGTAGCCAATCGGAATGTGAATCCACAAATAATTGTCGGTCGGGCCTGCTTCTAGCAGGCACACCGAACTACGCCCATCCTCCGACAATCGATTGGCCAACACGCACCCAGCGGTGCCCGCGCCCACAACGATGTAATCCACGCTCATAACGATTCCATCTTCAAGTTCAGTGACATGTAGAGCACGTCCGGCTCCGGGTTGTGCGTGTACGCCTCGCACTCGACAAACCCGAGCGAGCGATAGAGCGCAATGGCCGACGGCATGCGCCCCTTCAACGTGTCGAGCTTCATCTCGGCGTAGCTGGCGGCACGCGCCGCCGCAATCACGGTGTTGGCCAACGCACGGCCACAGCCTAATCCCTGCGCGGTAGGCTCGACCCACAAGCGTTTCATTTCACACACCACATCAGAAAGCGGGCGCAACGCAATCACGCCGATCGGTGACGCACGCACCGCCTCACGCGCAAGCCACAAACCGCCCAGCGGCGCGACATATTTTCCGGGCAGCGCGGCAAGCTCTGCCTCAAAATTTTGGAAGCACAAATCAATGCCAGTCCACGCGGCGTAACGGCGCATCAGTTCGCGCGCTTGCTCAACGTCATCAACGGAAAGGGCTGGCGAAATGACAAGGGAAGGCGACATGATTTTCGCTAAGAAGTACGAACTACTTCGCCTCTGGGCACGCACCCGTGGTAACAGCTGTACCAGCGATCTGTGTTCGTAGCGTGTCGAGCTGTGTGATCGTGGACTGCGCGGGTTCGCGCAGCACTAAATTGGTCATCGCCACGGTTTGTGGGCGCGAGCCATAGGCGGCAGTTTTCACGCCAAGTTTCTTGACTTCCGCGAGGCGCGCATCGGCCCCGTCTTTATTGCGGAACACGCCAAGTGAAATCGCAAAATTCCATTGACCTAGATCTTGAATTAACGCAACGTCTTTCACGTTTAAGCGCTTCAAATCAGCCAACGCTCGGTCTGCGGCGATTTTGTTCGGTTTGGGCGGAATGTAGACCCAGTGTTCAGCAGGCACATCAACACGCCGTGTGGACAACGTCCGCGCCAAGCCAAGCGGTTCGAGCAATTTGATCGCGCGGGCACGATCAGCTTCGGAGAGCGGCCCCCATTCGGCACATGCAAGCGTAAGCTGCGCCACTTTGGCCGGCCCGAGCTTAGAAATTTGCTGCGTGGTGAGCACGCGCACTTGATCAGCGTTGACCGGTTTGTAGCGATCCGACGCGGCCTGCGCTTCGCTGTTGTAGCGTTCGTAGTAGGCGTAGCCGAACACAGCGGCATTCGCCAACAACAAAAATATGAACAGTTTTTTCATCAAATGGAAATGCGCGACGCGGTCAGTAACAGGACTAAGGGGCGCTGCTAGAAATTCGTTTTTCGGGATGAAGTGCCAGGCGCGTGGCGCGGAGCAACCGCAATGTACGCCCTGGTACATGAGGATTGCGAGCTCCGCGCAACAACGCAATTCGCCCGAACAACGAATTTATAGGAGCGCCCTAGGATTGTGCCAGTAAATACACGCCCTCTAACACCAACGAATCCACGACTGAATTGCCGGGCGGCAAATGCGCGAGCAAACGGTACGCACTGCCGCCGGTGAGGACGATACGCGGCATTGCGTTCACGCCACGCGCCTTAAGCCGCTGCGCTAGTCGCTCCTGCCCCCGTTCGATCGCGCCGACCATCGCGTCAACCGCACCGGTGGCCAGCGCGTCGCGCGTGTTGCTGGGCTGCGCGGCCCAGTCGCCGGCATCAACGGAGAGCGCGGCGGTATTGCCCGCGAGGCCGCCGAGCATGGCGTGATAACCCGCGACAATCGCGCCGCCGATGAAGTGCCCGCGCTCGTCGAGTTGATCGACGGTGAGAGCCGTGCCAGCGCAGGCCACGATGCAAGGTGCCATGCCGCGCTTCCACGCTGCCACCATCGCCGCCCAGCGATCGCTGCCGAGGCGCGTGGGGTCGTCATAGCCATTGGTCACACCGCCAAATTGTGCGCTCGACGCGACCCACGTCACAGGCACGCCGAGCGCTGCGAAATCACGCTCTATTCGATCTTTCGACGCAATGCCTGCCACATGGCTACCGATCACGCGCTTGGGCGGGTGCCGATCAAAGCCGGCGCGTTCGGCGAAATGCGCGAGTTCGGCCAAAAAAATGGCTCCGCGCGACACAATCTGTCCGCCTTCTACGCGCGCCCATTTGAGTCGCGTATTTCCAATATCAAGCACCAAATCCACGAACCGATACCTCCCCTGAGACGAGTGTATGCAATCCCGCCTCACTCTGGAGCACCAATGCACCGCGTTCAGTGATGCTGGCAATCTTGCCCACGAGTTGCGAACCATCGGGAAGCCTTGCCACGACTGCGTCTTGGGCAAACGCACGGCGCTGCCACCAGCGCGATTGAAAGGCCGAAAAGCCGTCCCTCGCGAACTGCGCGAGGCCCGTTTCTAATTCGCGCAACAGTAGCGTGAGCACCGCGCCGCGCTCCGGCGTGGGCTGTGCCACGTCGGAAAGACTGGCGGCGGGAATCGCGTCCGGCGCAAGCGCATCGACCGGCGGCGAGCCCCGTACATTGATGCCGAAGCCAATCACGGCGGTGCGCGTCGCGGCGGGGCTCGCTACAGTTTCGATCAAGATGCCGCCAATTTTTCGGAGTCCTGCTTGGGGCAACGGCACCAGCAAATCATTTGGCCATTTGAGCAATGCAGGCGCGGGAAGCCAAGCGTCCAGCGCGTCGGCGAGCATCACGCCCACGGCCAAGCTCAGGCCGTCAAGCGGCGTAGCCTTCGCGAACTGCCACGCCACACTGCACAGGATCGTCTCACCCGGCGCTGCGCTCCAGCGCCGACCACGCTGCCCGCGCCCCGCGCTCTGACGCTCCGCCAACAACACGTCGCCGTGGCACGCGGATTTTGCAGCGCGGTTCAGGAGCACCGTGTTGGTCGAATCGACCTCGGCGACATGCTCGATAGTGAAAACAGTCATTGGAATAGATCGTCAGGGTCCGCAGCGTCGAAAAACCCGCCTAAGTCGAACGAAGAAATAATCGGGGAGTGTAGGCGGCAAGCGCATCGTGCGTAGCGATTAACAGCTTTAGTGGTTCGCCGACAGCTATACGGAGCTTTCAAGCTATTTAATTGGTAAGTCGACTATTTAACAATTTGGCCTGTAATGACTGCCTGGCTGTCGTTAGCGCTAATAAGCCATTGAACGCGATTCATGACACGTCGTCGCGTCGTACGACGCGCCACACTGCGCAGGCGTACTCAAGCGCGCTCCGCTCATTCCGTTAACGTAAACGTAAGCGTAAACCCTAACTTCCCGAGTCTTATATAAGACTTAGAATTAAACAATCCCGACTCCACGGTCGGTTTTGTTTTTTCGAATAGCAACGTTTGTGCACTGCACGACTGTTAAATTGCTAGCTCTACGGTTACGAGGAGGAACGCCCCGCCATGTCAGAGAAGACCGCTTCGGCCGCCGCCGCAC